>JBBQDW010000262.1:0-1515 GCA_038320085.1 Candidatus Humimicrobiales bacterium | reverse complement strand
TATGATTACCGGGAGTAAGATCAACATAAGTCTTAATATTAATATTTTGCGGACTTATCATTTTAGGTAGGTTATCGCTTTTAAATTAGGATTTAAAAAATCTTGCTCCCTTTTTAGTTTATGCAGGCAGGCATAGCTTATCGTTGCCTTGCAGGCTTTTAAAACTAAGGCCAATGCTTAAATGAGTTTGCTACTTGCCTGCGCCAGTTTTTGTCACTAGAAATTAGTTAATAGAATGATGCGCATAAGATCGCTGCCTACGGTAGGTGCTATCTAGTGACTTTCCTATTAAAAGCTATAGAAAGGATAAAATCATGCAACCTTATCTATTTGTGGGAGTTGATACCCACAAGAGCACTCATACGGCAGCAGTCTTTAGCGGCTATTTCAGTCTGCTTGCCACCATTACTTTTGACAACAGTTTTTTAGGTTTTTCTAAATTTTTAGCCGAATTAGAAAAGATATCCGGCCGCAGCACTTTAATTTTTGGTATTGAAGACTCTCAGGTACTGGGAAACATCCTGGCTGAATTTTTAATCAAAAAAGGATTTTATGTGGTGGATATAGATCCTGTATTAACAGACAGGGGAAGACGACGCACCACTCATAAAGATAAATCAGACGATAGGGATGCTTGCCTTATTGCCAAAACACTAATCAGCAAAAAAGACAGTTTGCATAAAGTTGTCATAAATAAAAACAGCTTGGCCATAAGGGATCTTGTAAAGTACAGAGAACTGCAGATGGGAGAGTCTACAAGGCTAAAAAACAGGCTTCATGTGCTCATATTTAACCAATATATGGAAATTTCAAGCATATTTTCTGATCTTTTTTCAAAATGTGCTCTTGCCTTCTTTGCCAGATATCCCGATCCTTCCAAGCTAAAAAAAGAAAGCCCTGATAAGCTTGCAGTTTTTTTAAAGAGTAATTCCAAAGGAAGATATGGCATAAAAAGGGCAACAGATATATTATCTTTGGCAAATACTTACAACACACCTGATATTTTAACCGCTACAAGATCTTTAATAATTAAAAAACATATAGAAAGATTATCGGCCATACAAGAGGAGTTAAAAGATATCTCGGGCATGCTTTCCGAACTGGTTTTAAAATCTTCCTACAGAACACTAACTTCAATCCCGGGAGTAAATATTGTAACCGCAGCTAAAATAATATCACAGGTTATTGATATTAACAGGTTTTCATCATCATCTAAACTGGCTAAATTTATCGGCGTGGCTCCAGTTGAAAAAAGCAGCGGCAGAAAGATAAGATACCAAAAATCAAAACATGGTAAAAGATACCTGTACTCTGCTATTTATTTTATTACCATAAATCATATCAGCAGGACCAGAGACGGAAGGGATAATAATCCAATATCCAGAGCTTACTACCTAAAGAAAATATCGGAGGGTAAAACCAAAAAGGAAGCCATGACATGTCTTGCCAGAAGACTTACTGATGTAATTTATGCAATTATGAGGGATGAAAGCGTATATAGTTTTTCTAAAGTTA
>JBBQDW010000261.1:0-1526 GCA_038320085.1 Candidatus Humimicrobiales bacterium | reverse complement strand
CTGTATGTTTTCCAGTATATCATGTTTCCAAACTGGCAAAAGAAAATGGGGTCACTGTATGCCAGGTGGGTGAAGGAAGCGATGAGCTTTTTATGGGTTACCCGGGCTGGCTTTCAGCTTTAAAACTCTACAGATTAAATTCCAGGAAAGTTCCCGCTTTTATCAAAAGATCAGTCCTTTCGGCATTAAAAATATCCGGCCGGCAGGATACTTACTCATATGAATGGTTAAGAAGGGCCGTAAATAATGAGACTTTGTTCTGGGGTGGCGCAGAGGGATTTTTTGAAGCAGAAAAAAAAGTACTTATTTCTGACAGACTTAAAAAGACTTTTTCAACCACTACATCATATGATGTTATAAAACCAATATTTGACAGGTTTACTGAAAAGTCTTATTCAAAAACGCCTCTGCAATGGATGTCGTATCTTGATATAAATTTCAGGCTGCCGGAACTTTTGCTTATGA
This sequence comes from Candidatus Humimicrobiales bacterium, assembly GCA_038320085.1. Taxonomy (GTDB): domain Bacteria; phylum Actinomycetota; class Humimicrobiia; order Humimicrobiales; family Humimicrobiaceae; genus Fen731. The sequence goes on along the minus strand of JBBQDW010000261.1, from coordinate 1,061 downwards.
GGGTAGATAAGATGAGTATGGCTGTATCTCTTGAAGCAAGAGTTCCTTTTCTTGACCATAAATTTGTAGAATTTGCCATGTCTATTCCGGAAGAGATTAAAACTAAAAATAATGACCTTAAATATATTTTAAAAAAAGCGGTCAGGGGACTTTTGCCTGATGAAATTATTGACAGGCCAAAGCAGGGATTTGGCGTCCCTATATATGAGTGGTTTTTCGATAAGCTCGGGAAATTTTCTAAAGATAAATTAACCGGCTTTACAAAAAAGACTGATTATTTTAGCAGTGGCCATATCGATAGTTTGTTCGAGAAAAGAGATGCAAAAAAAATCTGGTTTGTGCTAAATTTTGCGTTATGGCATGAAAAATGGATAGAAGGAATTTAATAATTAAAGATTGTCCTGAGAAATATCAAAGAATAAAACAATCTTTTAAGAAATATCGCTGATAAAAATATCGCTGATAAGTATTCTAAAGAAATTATTAGGCAAACCCAAAAGAAAATGGAATGCAGTCAAATTAGGTTTTTTAAAATTTTACCCTTCGGCAAGTAAAGTGTTTATATACCAGTCTATAGTCTTTTTTAAACCATCTTGGAAGCTGGTCCTTGCCTTAAAACCAAACTCTTTCTGTGCCCTTGAGATATCAAGACATCTTCGCGACTGGCCATCAGGTTTAGATACATCCCAGATGATTTTACCGTTATAGCCAATAAGCATCCCAATAATTTCAACCAATTCTTTAACGGGTGTCTCAACTCCGGTGCCGAGATTAACAGGCTCAGGCTTGTCGTATTTTTCCGTTGCAAGCACTATTCCTTCAGCGCAATCCTCAACATATAAAAACTCCCTTGTTGCTTTGCCTGTCCCCCACACTGTAACTTCCTGCAGCTTGTTTATCTTGGCATCGTAAAACTTCTTTATAAGCGCAGGAATTACATGGGAAGATTTCGGGTCAAAATTATCCCCCGGGCCATAAAGATTTACTGGAAGCAAAAATATTGAATTAAAACCATATTGCTTCCTGTATGCCTGTGACTGCACCAGAAGCATTTTTTTTGC
>JBBQDW010000260.1:0-1531 GCA_038320085.1 Candidatus Humimicrobiales bacterium | reverse complement strand
GGGACTGTAACATCAAGGCCCAGTATCCAGGTGCCATTTTCAACAGCTTTTTTAGCTATTTGGGTGTTTGAGTTTTCATCTACGCCGTATTCAACAAATACATCTGCATCCCATGCGAAAATCGCGTCAGCATTTTTGATTGTTGTGTTTACATCAAATGCATTATCAAGAACAAGGGTGGTATCTTTTGTTCCACCTGCGAGTTCCCAGAATTTTACCATGCTTTCAGTTATCTGGGTGCAGATTGGAACTGATGCTGCAAGGTTTGTTACAGCAAATTTGAAATCTTTTGCATAATTTTCATCAAATTTGCCTGCTACGGCCTGTTTCCTGAAGAATTCATAGCTTTTATCGCCGGTGTAATCACCTGCGCCTGATACGTCTGTGCCTACAGGAAGCTTTGGCTCGGTAACTGGTGTACCTTTTAATTTGACCTCAGCAGTAGTTGCTGCTGCTGTAGTTTCAGCTGCTGCGGTTGTTTCAACTGTGGTTGTCTTGCAGCCTGCAAGCGCCACTACTGAGAAGATGAGAGTAGCAACCATGACGATTGCCAGTACTATTTTTAGTTTCTTCACGTTTCCTCCTTTTAGTTTTTGAGAGAATTTACAAATATAGTACTAAAATAGCTTGAATTTATTTAGGGCTCCTTTCTGGTTATTGATGTTAATAAATTATAGATTATAAATGTTTTTTGATTTTAAATTAATTAAAAAAATAACAAGTAATTATAATAAAAAGATTTTAAAAACAATATAAATATTGGTATTGGTCTTTCAAGTTAATATATCTGAAGTCGTGCAATACCGACTTTAAAAGGATAAAAATTTTTACGATTTTAAAAATTCCCATATATAAAATTTTGTGTAAGTGGTTTAACCAGTAAACAAGTTAAGTAAATGTAACACTCTGATAAAATAATGTCAATATTTTTACTTTAGCAGGTTATTGCTTTAGGACTGGAGCACTTTATAAATTGCAAAAATAATCTCTATAAATATGCGAAAGATTATACAGCGCAAAGAACCAATAACTATTTTTCTACTGCTTTTTTTATCCGGTCAATGCCTTTGATTATATCATTATTGCTGACAGCATAAGAGAGCCTGATATATTCCTCATTTTCCCCCACATTTCTTTTACCAAAAGAAGACCTTGGGAGGACTGCAACATTGCCTTCGTGAAGCAGGTATTGCTGGAATTCTTCTGACGATTTAAACCCGAGGTTTCTGCAGGCTTCTGTAACATTAGGGAACACATAGAAAGCGCCTTTGGGCTTAATGCATTTTATGCCCTTTATATCATTTAGTCCGTCCGTAATAAGTTTGCTTCTGTTTTTAAATATTTCTATCATTTTTTGTGTCTCGTCCTGCGGACCATTTAAAGCTTCAATAGATGCTATTTGGGTGAATGTTGCAGTGCAGGAAACAGAATTTGTTACAAGGTTCGCAATATGAGCTGCGACTTCCTTGTTATATACTCCATAGCCGACTCTCCATCCTGTCATTGCAAAAGTTTTCGAAAACCCGTCAAG
>JBBQDW010000259.1:0-1544 GCA_038320085.1 Candidatus Humimicrobiales bacterium | reverse complement strand
CTCCTCCTCGTTTGCTACAAGGGATCGGCTGTTTCGCATTTGATTTTCAAATTATTATAAATAAATCTTGAAATTTTGCCGACGAAAAAGGTTATGATAATGTTCAGGGTGAAAAATAATTTTATAGATAATGGAAAGTGGACTTGTTTTTCTAACGCAACAACATTGTTAACAAAATCGTAATTAATTATGGGTTTTTAGAATAGTATCATTCACCCTATAGTATTTGGTTCGAAATAATACATCAATAGGTTCAACCCAGAATTCGGACTTTATCGATTAATTATATTTCATCCACCTAAAAAGATATCACAATGGGAAATTTTAACAATGAGATTTTAACTTTATTGGGAATAGCAATTGCGTTGTCGGCTTATTTATCGGCAATACGACTTGCAGGTATTCAGAAACTTAGTGACCTCCCCGAACGGAAGATTAAAGAACTACCTCTAAACCAGATTATACAACTTCTATCAGAAGAGATAGACAAACTCTCAGAAGAAGAGATTAAAAAACTTCAAATAGCATACGTTAATAAACTTCTAATAGGAAAGATTAAGGAGTTTACGTATGAATTTATTGAAAAACATAAAACAGAAAAGATTGAGGGACAAGCAAATGATCAGATTACAGAACTATCAATAAAAATAAAAAAGTGTAAAAATATTTTAATTAATCAGATTAATAAACTTCCAAAACAGAAAATTAATAAAGGCAAAACAGAAACGATTAAAGAAAATCTAAAGAATCAGATTAATAAACTCCTAACACAAAAGTCGAAAAAACTTCAAAAAATTATGAAAAAAGATAAACGAAGTGAACTAAAGAAAAAACTTAGAATACTTATGATTGCGGATGTACCAATGATTATATCAGCTTCATCATTGGTAATTTATGTGCTTTGGGGCAGATTATTCTGTGGATGCCCGTCAGAATGGCTCGTGACAATCGGATTATGGGCATTTGCCATCGGGGGAGCAGCCATGGTATTGCTTCATGTGTTTGCTTGGCATAAGTCATTAAAAGGAATATGCAAAAACGAAACTTGAGTATGTTTTGTTTCTAATTTCGTGAATTGTTACCAATTCTTATTTTACAAAAACCCATTATTACCCATTCGCCCCCGGACAAACCCAATAAGTATAGCCAGTTTATGATTTAAAAGAAGGATCCCGAATTCCCTGGGTTTTTGAAATGTGTTTTTTTTGAGTGCGCCAGTTGCATGTGCGTATTGTGAGCTCTCGCTACTCTGTCGTTTGCAACAGCTTATCCCGGTTTTTATCTTAAGGGCTAGGCTGTTTCGCATTTGTAATGCTTTAATTTTCAAATTGCTGCAAATAAATCTTGAAATTTTAGCCATTGAAAAAGGCTAAGTGGATGTTCAGGTTGAAATGTAATATTTATAGATAATGAACGATTAGTGATGAGTTGCAAACTCAAAGACTGCTTACCTTTCTTTGCAAACGAGGGTCAGGGAGAGTTGCTGAGGGGTAAAACTTATTTCTTTTTTAGGTTTGTTAAGCAATTTGGGTCTCGACTGGTAT
>JBBQDW010000258.1:0-1555 GCA_038320085.1 Candidatus Humimicrobiales bacterium | reverse complement strand
AAATAAATATGTGTCTTTAAAAGAACTGGTAGTATGGTTAAAAATTATCGATATGTACATAACTCCATATTTGGATCCACAGCAATCCGCTTCGGGTGCTTTGGCGTATGCAATTGGAGCAGGTAAAATATGTATTTCTTCTCCATACTTATATGCAAAAGAAGTTTTGGCAGAGGGAAGAGGTATAATTGTACCTTTCCGAAATTCCCAGGCTATTGCAGATGCTGTGATAGATATATGCAAAAACCCTCAAAAGAAACTGAGAATTGAAAATAAAACATACAAATTCGGAAGATTAATGACCTGGTATAACGTAGCTCTGCAACACCTGAAATTATTTGATGAGGTTTTAGGCAAATATGAAAATATAAAGTCTTATTAAAGAACCTTAAAGAAACTTTTATAAAGAAATATTTAAAAACCATTTTTTAATCAAATAAAGGATAATTCTTATGGATCCGCTTAAAAAAATAAGATCAATGACTTCAAGTATTGGAATTTATCAGCATGGGAAACTAAGCAAACCTGATCCTGAATTTGGATATGCTCTGGAAGATCAAGCACGAGCCCTTATTGTTGTTGATGAGTTTAAAGATAAAAACTTAAAGGATATTTATTTGAATTTCATTTTAAAAGCACAAAGAGAAGATGGCTTACTATATCATTTTTATTACGAAAATAATGCTAAGGGTTTATTTAAAAATGAAGAATATGATTCAAAATCTAATATAAAAGAAGCTTATGGATTAACCTTATGGTCTCTTTTGGTAACAAAGAGTAATCAAAATGATGATATTAAAAAAATTATTAAAAATTTAATTGAAGATGCCCATAATTGGACTTCAATAAGAGCAATATCAGCAGCTTTATTGGGTTTACTAAATCTTGATTACCAGCACGCCTTGGAAAATGAATTAAAAGCAAAGCTACATAATTTTTATTTGGAGACATATTCTGATGATTGGAGATGGTTTGAAAATTATCTTGTATATGCAAATGCTATTATCCCCTGGACACTTTGGGAGATTTATTTAAAAAGAAAATGCAAAATCAGTTTTGAAATTGCCAAAAAAACAACAGACTTCTTAATAAGAAATTGTCAGGAAAATAATATTCCTTCGCCCATCGGAAATAAAGGCTGGTATCTTAAGGGTAATAATAAAGCCTTATTTGACCAACAGCCGATTGATTCAAGCTATATGATTTGTTGTCTTGAAAAAGCTTATTATGCAACAGAAGATAATTTCTATCTAAATTGGGCTGAAAAATGGTATAAATGGTTTTACGGTAATAATATAAACAATATTTCTCTTATAGATAAAAATTTTTCATGTTATGATGCTTTAAACCCAGAAGGTGTAAATTTAAATCAGGGGGCTGAATCAAATATATGTTTTTTAATGGCATTTCTTGCTGCTAAAAGATTGGGAATTATTAAATGATTTAAAAATCGAGGAGTAAATTTGCATCTATTAGTTTATTCGATAATTATATAATGGGACAATAAATATGAACATATTTAGGTCAGAGAAAAATCCAATTATAACACCAGAGG
>JBBQDW010000257.1:0-1557 GCA_038320085.1 Candidatus Humimicrobiales bacterium | reverse complement strand
TATGTCAGGTTACCAATCAGAACAAATGGTTGATTTGGGAAAGGCTGACAAATATGTGGACCTAAGATACCTAAACGCCATGATAGCCCACCATGGAGGGGCCATGCTTCTTGCCGAGCAGGCAAAAGAAAAAACTAAAAGACCAGAGATAAAGAAACTGGCAGAAGATATACTCGCCGGGGAGCCAAAGGCAATTGCTGAGCTTTATCAGTGGAAAAAAGACTGGTATAAAGACATCCGGAAAGTAAGCGCCAAATCAGTTCCCAATCTGGGCGAGTATGACGAGAACTTTGATTTAAGATTTTTAAATGCCCTGATAGCCCATCATGAAGAAGGGATAATAATGGCAAAAGAAATCAGGTTAAAATCAACCAGGGCACAAGTCTTAAGCAATGCTGATGCTGTAATAGAGTTTTTATCCGGCGGGCTAAAGATGATGAAAGACTGGAGTACTGAGTGGTATGCCGAGTAAGAAGTTGTACCGGGTCATTTAATAAACACGGGAAAAGAAAAAAACCTGATATAAATCGCAGACAAACCGGATAATAGCTTTATTTAAACCAAATATAAACCTGATATAAAGATATTAATAATTTTTAAAAAAAGATGGAAAATTTAAAAAATATGGAAAAAGTAACAATACCAATTAAAGGAATGCATTGTGCAAGCTGCGCTTTGGTAATTGAAAAGACTTTATCAAAAGCCGAAGGGGTAAACGAAGTCAAGGTAAATTACGGCACAGAAAAAGCAACAATTGAATACGACAAAGACAAAGTTTCGCTTACAAAAATGAGCGACTCCATAAAACCTTTTGGATACGAGTTTATTGAAAGCGCTCCTCTGCAGGAGCCTGTATCTCAAACAACAGGCATATCAACTCCTGCTCTCCAGAAAACAGATCCTGCAAAACAGCAAAAACTTCTCGAGCTTGAGGACCAGAAAGCAAAAGTACAATTTATTTTGCCCCTGGCAATAATGGTTTTTGCGCTTATGATGTGGGAAATAGCTGCCAAGAATATAGCCCGTGTGCCCTATTTTTTTATACCCCATGAACTTTATTCAATAATATTACTAGTTATATCATCTGTAGCGCTGTTCTGGATAGGACGGCCCTTCCTGGCGGGCATTGGCATGTTTATAAGATACAGGGTCGCCAATATGGATACGCTTGTCGGGATAGGAACGCTTACCGCATACCTTTACAGCGCTTTTATCCTGTTATTTCCGCAGTTAAGGATTGCTTTGAGATTTCCTGAAAGCAATTATTTTGATGTGACAATAATTGTAATAGGTTTTGTCTCTTTTGGAAAATACCTTGAAGCAAGATCCAAATTAAAAACCGGGGAAGCTATAGAAAAGCTTGTAAATCTCCAGGCAAAAACTGCGCTTGTGGAACGTAACGGCATCGAGACTGAGGTTCCTATAGAACAGGTCCTGATAAATGACATAGTAATTGTAAAACCGGGAGGCAAAATACCTGTTGACGGCGAGATAATCGAAGGCAGGTCCTCAATCGATGAGTCAATGGTAACAGGTGAATCAATTCCCGCCGACAAA
>JBBQDW010000256.1:0-1580 GCA_038320085.1 Candidatus Humimicrobiales bacterium | reverse complement strand
TTATTTTCCTGGGAAAGCTTCTACTTGAACAAAACGAATCCGACGAGGCAAATGAATGCCTGAATAAAGCTTTAAAGATTGCAGAAGATAATAATGCAAAAAAAGATATTTTTGAAGTTCATAAAACCCTGTATGAATATTTTAAAAAAGTTGGAAATGCAAAAAATGCTTTAAAGCACCATGAAATATTTTATTCGATTGAAAAAGAAATTTTTAATTTTGAATCAGATAAAAAGCTAAAAGCACTTACCATCAGGCATCAGCTTAAAATAAGTGATGACGAAAAGAAACTTGCCCTGAAAGATAAAGAAATTTATAAGCTAAGAAATGTAAAGCTTGTTGAGCTGAATGAAAAGCTTAAAATGATAAATGAAGAGAAAAATGATTTTCTAAATATTACAGCCCACGACCTTAAAAATCCTTTATCGGGTGTTTTAAATTTTTCTAAAAGGATGCAGAAACTATCGGACAAGATGACACCGCAGGATATACTTGCATACAGCATGGAAATAGAAAAGGCATCCGTAAAAATGTTTGAGCTGGTAACTAAAATTCTGGATATAAGTGCAATAGAATCCGGCAGGAGAAATTTCCAGAAGGAATCATTGGACCCCGAAATACTGGCGCAAAGAGTTTTGCTTGATAACAAACAGAGAGCAGATCAGAAAAAGATAGAATTAATTTTTGAAAACAACAGCGTTAAAGAAATTATAACTGACAGGATAGCTTTACGGCAGATACTGGATAACCTGGTTTCAAATGCAATTAAATTTTCACCATTTGAGAAAAAGGTTTACCTGCGTATTTACGGAGACGGCAAAGTATTTATTGAAGTAGAGGACGAGGGTCCAGGTTTAACCGAAAAAGATAAAATAAAACTGTTCGGAAAATTTAACAGGCTTAGTGCTCAGCCTACCGCAGGTGAAAATTCAACAGGTTTGGGTTTATCGATAGCAAAAAAGCTTACTGAAATGCTGGACGGTACTATCAGGTGTGAAAGCGAGGCCGGACACGGCGCAAAGTTTATTGTAGAATTTCCGGCTTAACCGAAAATTAACTTAATGCAAAGCTCTCACATACTCATCTTGTGAGAGCTTTTTTCTTAAAGGTACGGAGGTATAGCCGCTGAGGTACTATAGAAAATATTTTCTTAATGCAGGTAAAAATTATAGCTTAATATTGCAAGTATTATCAGGTTTATGCCTAGTGCAATTCCTGATAAAATTTCTAATTTTTTGTTTTAATGTTCATTTTTTATTACTTCATTTTGTAATGAGACGCCGCTCAAGCCCTAAAGGTTTCATTTACATACTAAATAATTTTATCCACCTTACCTCATAATTTCTCAAACTGTACTGACAGTCCGAAGTAGTCTCCGCGGGAGTGTCAGAGGAGATTTTACTCGTGCCACGACTATTGATTTCTCTGAATTTTTAGTCTTCTTAAGTCTAGAGTCGTGGCACGAGTTGGTCAAATTATTTTTCCCAAATGACTTGACAAATGAAATCTATTGTATTATATTTGTATTAACGCTGGTGGACTATTGGGTAATTCACTCTCCATCAACGGAATGTACATTT
>JBBQDW010000255.1:0-1597 GCA_038320085.1 Candidatus Humimicrobiales bacterium | reverse complement strand
GAAATGTCCTTTTATAATTTTATGACGATAGTTGCTGCAAGAACTGCCAAACCAATTGTATATGATGAAATTGCAAAAGACGCAGGGATAAGCGCTCCAACAGCCAAAAAATGGCTTTCAATCCTGGTTTCATCGCATATCATTGCATTGGTGCAGCCTTACCACAACAACATATTAAAAAGAGTGGTCAAACAACCGCAGATGCATTTCCTGGATACAGGTTTATGCGCATATCTTCTTAAATGGGGCAGCGGGGAGATTTTAGAGAAAGGCGCCATGTCGGGAGCATTCTTTGAGAGCTATGTATTTTCTGAGATTTACAAGAGTTTCCTGAATGCAGGGAAAGAGCCGCCGCTCTTTTATTACAGAGACAGAGATAAAAAAGAAATAGATCTGATGATTTATCAGAATGGGACACTCTATCCAATTGAAATAAAAAAATCAGCTTCTCCAGGAAAGAATGCCATAAAAAATTTTGATGTTTTAAACCCGGTTACAGAGCCGGAAAAATTCGGTGAGTTAGACGAGTATAAGGTTGAGATTGGCAGCGGTGCAGTCATATGTATGACAAATGATATTTTATCAATTGATGAAAAAAACTGGTATGTTCCTGCATGGTTGATTTGAAGTGTTTAAAAATATTGATAAAAATATGTTATAATTTCAACAGGATTGATCCTGGCTTAATTAAACATTTTTAGATTTGACGGGTTGATAAGGGAAATATGAAATGAAAAAATTTATTGAAATAAAAGAATTATTAAAAAGTCATAAAAAAGAATTTGGGGAAAAGGTCCTGTCAATTTTAAAACTATCCAAAATATAAAAACTTGAATAACCAGTAAGGCTCAACTGTTATAATATAAGTTATAACTTCGGAGAAATTAAATATAATACCGTAGCAGGAGGAAATCAGCATGAAGACATTATTAATAGAATTACCTGAAATGGTTGAAATAGAAGTTATGGATATAAAATTAATAATAGCCTCGAAGCTTTACGAGCAGCATAGATTGTCTTTAGGGGAAGCAGCACTTACCGCTGGTGTTTCAAAGAGGACTTTTATTGAACTGCTGGGTAAATATAATGTATCTTTATTTAATTATAGCGTGGAGGAACTGAAGGAGGATATAAAAAATGCCTGAGATTATTTCTAATACAAGCTGCCTTATTGTATTAGACAATATAGACATGATTTATATTCTTAAAGAACTCTATGAGACTATAACAATTTCAAAAGAGGTTGCTGAGGAATATGGCAAAGAATTGCCTGAATGGGTGAGTGTTAAAAGTGTGTATGATAAAAAAAGTGTAAGAATATTAAGTTCCTTTGTTGACCTTGGAGAAGCCAGTACTATTGCATTATGTATTGAAATTGAGAATAGCATTATGATACTTGATGATATGAAAGCCAGAAAGCTTGCCAAAAAATTAGATATGAAATTTACCGGAACAATTGGAGTATTAATAAAAGCCAGGGAACTTGGTATTATTGATGATTGCATGATTGTTATAAGTAGATTAAAGGAATGTGGCTTTAGGGTGCCGCCTGAAATTGAGAAATTGTTGTTAAGTGATGAAAAATAATTAATTTAAT
>JBBQDW010000254.1:0-1600 GCA_038320085.1 Candidatus Humimicrobiales bacterium | reverse complement strand
TTAAAGTTAAAAAAAGAGTAGAATTGCAGGTTGTAAGCGGGCAGAAAAACTTATGATATTTATAGTCATGAGTGCCTACATGCCGCAGGCAGGGAGTCGAAGGACTATAATGTAAATTTCAGCTAAAGTTCAGGTTAAATAATTTATTTGTATTCGCTAATTCTTTTGTAAAATTGCTGCTTTAGTCCTGAGCTGAGCCGAAGGACTATAGGAACAATTGCGATTGTTTTATAAGAAAACAGTGTTAATAATAGTCCTGAGCGCCTGCCTGCAGCAGGCAGGCGCTCAGGGCTAAGTTAAAATATCTTTTGTTTTCTGATTTCTGTTATCTGCTTTTCATCTAGTGTTGTTTCAAGCAAAAGAGTTTTATCGTAAACGTGAGTATCGATTTTATCTAATATTTTCACCATTGGTCCTGAGCTTTTTTTAGAGAATTGCGCAGACAACTTTGATAAAGCAATAACTGCATCCAGCTTATTTTTTAAATCCGATGCTGAAACCTCATCTGTACATTCATTTTGCATTACTAATGAAAGGTCCTCCGACATTTTTACCGAGAACGAAACCGCATCTATATTTTTATATATGTTTGCAGCATCCAGCTCGCCTCCCGCCTTTGATGTATCGGATTGTGATGTTGTATCAATACCTTCGCGAGGCTTATTCTTGCCTTTACCCATATCACTGAAATTTTCAAATATTCCCCTGATGAATAATTTCTGTGATGACATCATCCAGAGCTGTTCTTTATCTTTAATCCGCTGGATAAATTTTACTGCCTGTTCATTTTCCAGCAAACCTGTTTTAGATGTATCTGTTATATTTAGAGTGCGTTCTATCTGCGGCAGGTAATTGCTTGCGCAGACCGTAAAATCATCTTTAAAATAAAAATAAAAATGCATTGCAGTCTGATTGAACACGGTTACATTGTTAGGATATGAAAGTCTTGTGTACAGGCTGTCACTGTTTATATAATTATTAACTTTTGCCCTGTCGAAGGTTCCTTTAATCAATAAAGCATTATCACCAATCCATGAGTTTGAAAAATACAGCTCATCTATTCCGTTTGTAATGCTTGCGCCGGTTGATGTTTTTAAAATATTCAGAAAGCTCCCGAAATTTCTTTCGCTTGTGAATAGTGAATCGGAAATAAATTTTTTCCAGAAGCCCGTTTCACGCATTTTTTTGAAATTGAAGTACATCACAAACTGCGGGTCTGACTGAAGGTAAGCAAGATTTTGCCTGACTGAAATAGAAAGCGGTGAAGGATTAAACCTTTTGGAACAGCTTACAAATAGCAGTGAGAATTGGACAAGAAGAAAGATGATTAATATTTTTTTATAATTTGATATCATAAGACTTCACCCCCCTCCCCCTCTCCTATGATAAGTGAGAGGAGAGGGGGGGTTTAAATTTTATTTACAATTTAATTTATAAGTTCGAAAACTTCTTATGCTGTTATTTTTCAAAACTTTTTTCCCATATTAGTATTTTCTTTCATCTGTTATTTTCGCCATTTTTTTAAATCTCAACTCCCCTCTCCTAGCAAAGCGTGTAGGAGAGGGGTTGGGGTGAGGTCTAAAATTAGTAATCTTTCTTC
>JBBQDW010000253.1:0-1640 GCA_038320085.1 Candidatus Humimicrobiales bacterium | reverse complement strand
AGGGTTTTTAGCTTCGAATGATAAAAGTAAAAAAACTCCGATATTTTTTGGCGCTCACCTTGACACTGTCTCGTTATGCGGTGAGATCCTGCCAGAAATAAAGAATGGGAAAATTTTTAACGCAAGCAAGAACTGCATACTTGGTGGAGACGACAAAGTTGCTGTTGCAGCTATCCTGGAAGCTTTAAAAGTAATAAAGGAAAATAATATTAAAACCCCTGACATATATCTTATTTTTACTGTCGGTGAGGAAATAGCCATACTTGGGGCCAAACACCTTGATTTAAAAGAAATAAAGGCAAAATACGGCTTTGTATTTGATGGCGAAGGAGACATAGGCACAATATTTAATGAAGCTCCATACCATGATACCATAGAAATCAGCATCACCGGTAAGGCGGTACATGCAGGAATTGAACCTGAAAACGGTATAAGCTCCATAATAGTTGCATCGGAAGCCATATCAAGCTTAAAGATAGGCAGAATAGACGAAGAAAGTACCTGTAATATCGGTATTATAAGCGGAGGCACAGCGACAAACATTGTACCTGAAAAGACTTATATAAGAGCTGAGGCAAGAAGTTTAAATCCCGAAAAACTCAACAAAATAACATCTGGTATCAAGGCAGGGTTTTTAAACTCAGCACAAAAATATTGCGCAAAACTAAAAATAAAGATTGAGCGTGAATATAAAGGCTTTAAATTTGAAAGTAACTGCAAACCTATCATAATGGCATCCATGGCCCTAAAAAATATGGGAATAGAGCCTTCCATAAAATCTACAGGCGGCGGCAGTGATGTAAATATATATAATGCAAAAGGCAAGATCTCTGTGGATCTCTCTTCTGGAATGGAAAAAGTACATTCAAATAATGAATATGTAAAAGTTGAAGAGCTCGAAAAACTGGCAGTGCTCATCCTTGAAATATGTACCCTGTAAAACTATTAAAAGTGATGTGAGGGAGTTAAAGTGAGATCGAGTATTTAGGTATAACCGGGGGTATACCGGCAATTAGAAGAGACAGTATCCAGGCAACTGCGTGACGGTGTGCTTCTTGGCAATTAAAGGACAATAATATATATAATATCTTAATTTTATCCCGTTGCCGGCATTACCGGATAATATTAGTAAGGCGAATTTTAAATTTATAACAATTCTGAAAGGCAATACGAAAGGCAGTATGGAAGATAATTTATTTGAAACAAAAATCAGTTCTGAGAAAATTTTTAATGGAAAAATTTTAACCTTATTTTATGATAAAGTGGAACTGCCAAACGGGAGGACCGCCACAAGGGAAAAAGTCAGCCATCCCGGGGCAGTAGCTGTCGTTCCGGTAAATGATAAAAATGAAGTCATCCTTGTTAAGCAATACCGGTATCCAATAGAGAAAGTGCTTATTGAGATCCCTGCAGGCAAACTTGACAGCGGCGAGCCAGCCCTTAATTGTGCTGAAAGAGAACTTCATGAAGAAGCAGGAGTTGTTAACGGTAAACTTACGCATCTTATAACAATTTATACATCTCCGGGCTTCTCGGACGAAAAAATGGACATTTTTATCGCGACGGAATTTGAGGAAAAAGAAAATAAGCCTGATCATGACGAATTTCTTCACATATTTAAAGCAGATATTAATGACTGC
>JBBQDW010000252.1:0-1651 GCA_038320085.1 Candidatus Humimicrobiales bacterium | reverse complement strand
GTCTATTTCAGGCAGCTTGGCATCGGAGTTTTTATTGAAGTGTTTATTTTTATAGTCATCCTGGTTCTTGGGCTCGCTTATGCCTGGAAAAAAGGAATTTTAAAATGGGTTTCTTAGAAGGAAGATATAAAAAACCTAATATCGTCACTTTGTCTTACGACAAACTAATGAATGCAGCAAGAAGCAGATCCTTATGGTATCTGACTTTTGGCGTTGCCTGCTGCGCTATTGAATTTATGTCTGCAGCAGCCTCAAATTATGATTTTGAAAGATACGGCATGTTTTTTAGGGCCTCGCCACGTCAGGTTGACATGATAATCATATCCGGGACGATAACAAGAAAATATGCCCCTGTTGTAAAAAGGCTCTATGAACAGATGGCTGAACCAAAATATGTTATAGCAATGGGGTCCTGCGCTATCAGCGGCGGGCCTTTTTATGATTCATACAGTGTTGTGCAGGGAGTTGACAAAATAATCCCGGTTGACGTCTATGTCCAGGGATGCCCTCCGAGACCTGAGGCTCTTTTTAAAGGACTGCTGGAATTAAAAAATGTCGTTAACAGGCAAACTATTGTAGTAAAATAGTCCCAAATAATCCAAACATTAAACCTAAAAATGGAAATAATAGAGTACGGATATAAAAAAATAGAAAACCGGGATGTGATTGCAGCGATTGAATCTAAGGCAGTAAATGCCGGGATTGCCGTGCAATTTTCAGAGTTCAGGGAGCAGATTTTCTGTGAAGCGGCCACGGCGGACATTAAAAAACTCTGCGGACTTTTAAACAGTGATAGTGACTTAAGCTTTGAATATATAAAATGTCTTACTGCAGTTGATTATATTGAATATCTTGAAATGGTTTACTGCCTTTATTCTTTCAAAAATAACTGGTCCGTAAATATAAAGGTAAAGCTGGACGGGCAAAAACCTGCCGTTGATTCGATATGTTCGATTTACAGGGGCGCAGACTGGTATGAACGCGAAATGGCAGAAATGTTTGGCATTGATATTACCGGGCATCCTAATTTAAAGCATCTTTTGCTTGCCGGGGATGAAGGCGGATATCCGCTCAGGAAAAATTTTGAAATAAAGTGGGAGGAAAGGGAATATATACCTCCGGAGAAATTTGAATAAGGGATTTTTTTAAAGGACGGTATATATCGGCCGGATAAAAGATTTTTTTAGGGCATAGATACATAAAGTAATTGAAATTGATTTAGATAGCAGGTTTTTAAAAAAATGTACGAAGAAACTGAAATTTTACTGGATGATTTTCCCAAGGATTATATGGAGGTTAATTTCGGCCCCCACCATCCCTCGACTCACGGAGTTTTCAGGTTTATCGCCAAAATAGACGGAGAAAGAATAATCGATGTGGATCCGGTCATAGGCTATCTTCACCGGGGCATAGAAAAGATGGCTGAAAACAGGACATATACCCAGTTTAAGCCTATTGTAGACAGGCTCGATTATACGGGCGCCTTAAATAATGAGCTCTGCTATTGCCTTGCTGTAGAAAAATTAATGGAGATAGAGGCTCCTCCTCGCGCCCAGGCAATAAGGGTCGTTTGTGCTGAGCTAAACAGGATAGCGGCACATCTTATCTTTTTTGGCGCAATGGGTCTGGAGACAGGCGCTTTTACACCGCT
>JBBQDW010000251.1:0-1718 GCA_038320085.1 Candidatus Humimicrobiales bacterium | reverse complement strand
AAGAAAAATCATCATCCAAAAGTACAATAGCGGCAGATTCTCTTGCAACATCTGTACCCCTGCTTCCCATTGCAATCCCAATATGTGCTGATTTAAGGGCAGGGGCATCATTGACTCCGTCTCCGGTCATTGCAACTACTTCACCATTAGCTTTAAGGGCGTTGACAATAAGAAGTTTTTGCTCAGGTATCACTCTTGCAAAAATATTGGTATTTTTTATTTTTTCTTTTAATTCTTCAGGATTCATCATGTCAAGATCAGAACCGAGAATATAATTCTCAGGATTTTTAAGCCCTATTTTTCTTGCAATACTCTGTGCTGTACCTGGGTAATCACCGGTTATCATTATTATCCTTATACCGGCGCTGTAACATTCGCTAACCGTCTCCGGCACATTATCACGGACAGGATCTGTAAAGCTTAAAAAACCTATAAATTCAAAATCAAATTCATGCTGGCTGTCCGGAAGCCCTGCTTTGTCAAATGAGGCTTTGGCAACTCCAAGAACCCTGTATCCTTCATCAGCGAGCTTTGTCACGATTTGCAGAAGGTCCTCTTTTTTACTGTCTTCCAGGTGGCACAAATCAATCACAGATTCCGGGGCCCCCTTGGCAGCAATAACAAAGCTATTTTTATCCGGGGACTCCCAGATATGAGACAGTGCAGTTATTTTTTTTGACAACGGATACTCTTTCACCAGTTTCCAGTTTTTATGGATATGTTCTGAATTCTCAAGACATTTTTCCCCAACTGACTTTATAGCGCTTTCAATCGGGTCAAACGGATCTCTCTGACTGGCTAAAATTCCGTATTCAAGCAGATTATGGAATTTTTCTGCAACGTCTTCTGAATTATCCCTGTCAAAATCAAGATATTCATTTTCGGTATAAATTTTTTTAAGGCTCATCCTGTTCATGGTCAGGGTACCAGTTTTATCAACACAAAGGACTGATGCTGAACCAAGTGTCTCTATTGCACTCATCTTTCTGGCAAGCACCTGTCTTTTTGATATTCTCCATGCCCCAAGCGTCAGGAAAATGAGCAAAACTACTGAAAATTCTTCCGGCAGCATTGCCATACTTAACGAAAGCCCGGCTAAAAATCCATTTAACCAGTCGCCCCTTGTCAGTCCATAAACAATTACGATAACTGCGCAAAGGATGACTCCGATAATAAGAAGGTTTTTGATTATCCTGCTTGTTTCCTTTTGAAGGATTGTGGGCTCATCCTTTATAGACTTTAGGGCCTTACCGATTTTACCCATTTCGGTGCCGCCGCCTGTTGAAATGACCCGGGCCAGTCCATGACCCTGGATAATCATTGTCCCAGAATATACATAAGGAAGATCGTCTCCCCCGGGACGCATTTCCACTTCACTCCTGCCTTCTTCAATTTCCTGTTTCCTGACCGGCACTGATTCACCCGTCAGCATGCTTTCGTCTATAAGAAGGTTTGCGCATGAAAATACAATTGCGTCAGCCGGTACCCTGTTGCCTTCTTTTAAAACAATTATATCTTCAGTAACCACTTCTCTTCCCGGAATGTTAACCTGCTTGCCTTCCCTTATTACAAGCGCTCTGGGGCTTGAAAGATTCTTCAAAGCATCCAGCGCCTTTTCTGTTTTCCTTTCCTGGTAAATCGTTATCCCGACAACAACGACAATAAAGGAAACCAGCATCAGGGCATCTTCTAGCTTTCCCAGTATAAAATAAATAATA
>JBBQDW010000250.1:0-1739 GCA_038320085.1 Candidatus Humimicrobiales bacterium | reverse complement strand
AGGCTGGTTTTGTCGCTTAAGAATTCGTAGCTGTCTTTATAATTGCCGACATCAAGGGCACTTTCAAGCTCCAGTGGCTCTATAAAAGGAATGCCTGCAAGCATTCTTTCTTTTATCTGGTTTAGGGTAAAGCCTTCAGGAATTGTAAGCTTATATATAACCTGCTTCTCATGGGCTGTTATTATGGCGAGTATTTTTTTATATTCATCACCGGTTATCAGCCTGTATGTTCCCGGCAGGAGATTTTTCTCCTTGCCCTGTTCCTGCACATAAAGCCTGAACACAAATGCATCGTCAACAACGCCTTTATCTGCAAGCATTTGGGCTATCTGTGTCAGGTTTGCTCCCTGCTGTATCTGTACCTCTACTTCAATGCCTTTTGCAATTGCAGGTTTTACTGTTTCTGTTGAGACAACAGGTTTTAAAATACTGCACGAAACAGAAAACAATAATATTGTTAAAGCAACAAATAATGCTGATATTAATACTAAAGACTTGTTTGCTCTTGTCGCAATACCTGAGCTCATATATGACTGAATTTTACTGCCTAAATTTTTCATTTGTTTTCCTGTAATTTTAAAGTATTTAAATAATCCCCCAGTATTAATACTGCTGAAATTATATCCTTTGCCCCGGATTTCCTGGCCTGGCTTGCCGATGCTTTGGAATTTTTTTTGCTGCGGTTTTTATTTCTTTTATTTTCAGGAGTATCGGGCCCGCCGGAAATAAGTTCCGATGATATCTTTGATGTAAACCTTTCATCAAACACAAAAATCGGCAGTTCAAAACCTTTTAAAACATTAGAAATAAAATTATCTACAATTTCGGCCTGAAAACCTGACTGGCCCCTTAAATTGACCGGCCTTCCGATTACTATTTTTCCGACATCCTCATCCTTTATTATCTTTAAAATATTTTCACTAATGGAATCATTATTTTCAAGCATACAGAGAGGCATGGATATATTATTTTGCCTGTCTGTAATTGCAAGCCCTATCCTTTTTTCTCCGTAATCTATACCTAATATCCTCATTAATAGTTGCCCGGCTTATAGTTTTAAAGTTTCCAAAACCCTCATTTTTACAAAATCAATGACTTCATTTACTCTGCTGCTGTCCGAGCCGCCGACCTGAGCAAATTCGGGTTTACCGCCACCCCCGCCTTTTAACATTTTTCCAACATCTTTGGCAATAAGTGAACAGTTTATTCCTTTAAGCAGTAGTTCCCTTGAAGATTGAAGAAGTACCACGGGTTTTTCATTTATTATATTCGTAAAAACCAGGAAAGTATTTTTGCCTTTGGTTTCATTGACTATCTCGTCACTAATAATTCCCATTGTCTTTGAATCGATATCCTGGCAATACCGGCATTCAGTAAAATCAAATCCTATGATTAAAGCCAAATCCGGTCCGTCAAAGGTTTTCTTGTTTGCATCAATAATTTCTTTTTTGACTGCCTTAACCTGAAGTAAGACCAAGTCTTCCCGGAGTTTTTTTGAGTCTGCCCTGATTGCTTCTATTTTCGCAGCTGCATTAAAGATATCTGAATCAATTTTTTCAGAGATTTCTTTTAATATTTTATAATTTGAATTCATAAAATTGAACGCATGCAAGCCGGTAATCGCCTCAATTCTTCTGATATTTGCGCCTATGCTTGAATCAGAAATAATTTTTAAGAGTCCTATCTCACCTGTTCTTGAAACATGAATGCCTCCGCAAAGTTCCCTGCTGTAATCGCCT
>JBBQDW010000249.1:0-1740 GCA_038320085.1 Candidatus Humimicrobiales bacterium | reverse complement strand
CGTTTTTTCTCCCTAAAGGAAACATTTGCACTATTCCAGATTTTAGCAAAATCTGATGTTATTTGCATGATATCTGAATTTGTAGTTTTAGTAACTTCTTTTAAATCATTTTCCTTCTTTTTTTCATATTCCTGGCCTGCTTTTTCCAGTTCACGAATTTTTAAATTCCAATTTGCCTCAAGCTCTGTTGCAACAAGGCGATTCTCGGGATCAACTAACATATACCTTTTTCTTGCAAGTTCCATCTCGTATCGTGTTTTTTCTACCTGCTGCTTGTAAAACTTATCAGCCTCAAGTTTTCTTGTATTTAATTCATTCTCTACATTTATTGCTGCCTTTATTGCAAGAGGGTTTAGCATTTCAAGTAACATTTTTGAAATTTCTTCATCGACTTTTTCTCCCATTACCGTCTGGCATACCTTTGCCCCATTTTCAATATAATCTTTCGTGCACATGTATATGGGAACAAGTTTGGAGCAATTCTTTTGATATCTTACAGTCATTCTTTTCCCGCATCTGCCGCATATAATTATCCCTTGCAGCAGTGAAGGCCCTTCCCTTGGCGGACTTTTTTTCCTATCCTCTCCATAAGCGTAAGCATTATCTTTTAACTTTTTAACGTTTTGCTCAAACTCATCTTTTGTTATATAGCCTGGATGGGCATCCGGCATATAGGCATGCCAGCTCTCTATTGGCATATTAAGTGATTTTTTGCCGTTAACAGTTTTCTTTATCTGCTGACGTCCATAGTAATATATACCCGCATATATGGGGTTATGAAGAAGTCTAAGTGCCCTGCTGAGTGCAAGCGACTTCCACGCAAGCTCACCTTTTCTAAATCCATTAAGAAACCGCGAAGGTATTTTAAGGTCCTTTTCATTAAACTGCCTTACGGTAGCACATGCAGAGCCGGTTCTTTTAAAAGTTTTAAAAAATAAATCCAGAGCATTTTGTACGCTCAAATCAAAATCCTTTACTATTTTATCATTCTCATTATATACATATCCTGCAGGAAGAGCTCTTTTTAGTTCCCCGCGCCTGGCCTTACTTATCATTCCTCCTCTCATTCTCGCATGCAAAAAGTGCATTTCTGCTTCACTCATTGTACCTTTTAGGCCAAGAAGAAGCCTGTCGTTAAAATCATTGGTATCATAAATACCGTCCTCATCCATTATCAAGGTATCGGTTATTGCGCATATTTCAAGAAGCCTTAGCCAGTCAGAACTATTACGGGAAAGCCTTGAAACCTCAATGCTTATTACTATTCCGGCATGGCCCATTCCGACTTCAGCCACAAGATTTTTAAAACCTTCCCGTTTTTCAGAAGATATGCCTGATTGGCCAAGATCGCTGTCTATGGTAATAATTAAATTATCGGGCCATCCCAGCGCTAATGCTTTCTGTTTTAGCCCATACTGGCGTTTTGTACTTTCCGAATTCTCGTATACCTGGCGCAGTGTTGACTGTCTGATGTAAAGATATGCATTACGCGACAGATGTGTTGTTTTTAGTTTGCCTCCATCATGTTGATACATTGCCAGCCCTCCCTTCTAAAATCATATTTGCTAAAAGCATTGTTATCTCCTGCTGCAAATTTTGAGGTAAAAAACTTGCCCTTTTTATTTCCGGTTGTTTTTTGTATTTTAGGTTATCATAAACTTCACTTTCCTTTTCTGTTTTAACCCAGAAGAGAAATCCCTTTTTTAAAAAAAGATCAAGCCCTAAGGGACGGCTGAAATT
>JBBQDW010000248.1:0-1747 GCA_038320085.1 Candidatus Humimicrobiales bacterium | reverse complement strand
GGCTCTTCCGCTGAATCTCCCCTGATAATATAATCTACGGGCTCAAACTCAATCAATTCTTTGTAGAAGTAGGATGATGAAAATCCCCCGAAAATAACCGGGGTATCGGGGTGGTATTTCTTGACTATTTTGGCAATTTCTATCGAGCCCTGGCAATGCGGGAGCCAGTGCAAATCAATTCCAAATGCCCTTGTCTTTAATCGGCTTATAAATCTCTCGACATCAAAGCCAGGTTCTTTAAACATCCTGCCTGCAATATTTACTATCCTTACATTAAGCCCTCTTTTGTCCAGGTAATTAGTCATTGTTAAAAAACCTATGGGATACATCTCGAATATGGGTGTGGACGGAACCAAATCGCTGACCGGGCCGAACATAATACTTTTTTTCCTGAAGTCATATACGCTGGGTGCATGAAGGAGTATCAGGTCAGTTTTTATTCTGTTTTTCATATAAAGAACCTCTTAAAATACTTTGGAAAATAAACATTTTGCAGTTATTCTTAAAACTATCGTATATTTTGCGCAATATATTATTTTGCAATAAACTGCCTGCTTATGCAGTTAAATACTGCTTAAAAGGTTTAAATAATTAAACCGCCTAAACAGCCACAAAGATTTAAATATAATTCCGGTTAAATTACAAATATAATTTTTCCAGGGATATAAAATTTTCCTTAAGCCAGCCCGGTTTGAAACCTGATATTATTATGTTGAGCCTTTTTCTTATTTGAGCCTTTTTTTCATATATGTATTTTATCTTCTTAAGAAAAAAGTATTCCCCCGGAAGCGCCTTAAAGAAACCGTCAAGGTCATTTAGCGCTTTTGTCATAATAAGGGCATTGACAGCTTCATAAGGAAACTTTACTTGCTGCTGCTGCCCCACGCCTGATATCTCTTTTGCCGGCCCGGAGGAGCCGTTGGAAAATGAAGCGGCAGGATTGTTTAATATGGGGATATTTGTGTCGCCAAGCAGCCCCCAGCCGATTAAAAGGGAAGTCTTGTAAAGGGAGTTTACTCCAAGCACAGGAATAATATTATCTTCAAGCAGGTCCTTAACCCCGGCATCAAAATCCACATCTTTTCCAGCGCCCCTAATATTGCCTGAAACTTCTGCAAGCTTCTGATGCAGGATAAGCCTGCTTTTATGAACGGCTTTTAGGGAATCAAGTATGCTCTCAAAAATATTATGGTCCCCATATTTTAAAAGATATATAACGGCTCGTGAATAAAAAATGTCACCGAACAATAAATCGATAGTATATTCTTTTTCATCCTTAAACAGGGATTTTTCTGCCTTTGATTTTGTATTTGGTTTGGAGATTTCAGCCATAGTTTTAATGTCCGGACTGATTGTGCCAGTGGCGATAGCGGCATTATTGGCATTATTGGCACTGCTGGTGATACTGGTGCTATTGGTGTTAGCAACACTAATGGCGTTATTGGTACTACTGGAGTTAATGGAGTTACTGGAGTTACTGGCTATATTAGTGCTGCCGGCGCTACTGGCGCTTATACTTTCCGCAATCTTTATAAAGTCCCCGATATTAAAATTGTGGTGATTTGCCCCGATTGAGAGAAGCTCAATACCTGCAGCCAGGTTAACAAGCTTTTCCATAAGGGCCGCTGGCAGTTCTTTTGCATCTTTTATAAAAGCAAAAATATTGGCGCAGTGAACAAGCCTCGAATCAAAAGACTTTTTTAAATCATAAGGGTACAGCCCGGACAGGTATTTTAATTCCTGCTGT
>JBBQDW010000247.1:0-1762 GCA_038320085.1 Candidatus Humimicrobiales bacterium | reverse complement strand
CGCGTTTTGCCTGTAATTGTATTCAAGCTTTACTTTTACATCCTCCAACATTTTTTTATCAGTTTCCGACAGAATAACTATATATCCATAATCACCGGGGCGGCTATTATTATTTAATGAGACGGCACTATCAATTGTATTAATGCTATTTTCTGCAGCTTCAGTATTTGTAATTTTAAAACTGCCATTACTTGTGTTACTGCCTGAATTAATCTCTATTATTTTTTCAGCGGTCTCTCCGGCAGACATTTTGTTTATATCGATGAACTTTATATCCCTTGGGTAAAGGCCGTAAGCCATCTGGGCCATAATATATATGGGCTGTCCCTTTACAAGCACGATAATGTTTTTGTCTTCAGGTACCTTTTGGCCGACCCAGGTTACAAATTTTTTAAAATCCGAAAAACCATAATATGTCTCATCAAGCCGGCCGCTTATGGCATATTGCTTATAAGAATCCCAGTAACCTTTTACCGTAAAAATATAGTTGCCAATAAAATAAAAAGAGAAAAATATCAAAAGCAGAGAGGGAATTAGAATTGGCAGGTTTCTAAAAAGAATTTTAAAATTGTCGGATTTAATATTTTTAACAGCAATTTTTTCATTCTGATTCTTAGTATCTGTATATACATCCGCAGCGGTAATATTGCCCGCTCTTACCCCAGCGTCATTTAATTCATCATCATGCAGTTCAATAGTAGTAACACCAGAATGCAACTCTCCGGCGGTTTTACCGTAAGTCTTCAGCTCGCCCGATTTTATTCTTTCAATATTTCCGCCTGCTTTTTTCAGCAGAACCCAAAGCAGAAAAAAAACAACAGTAAAAAGGATGAGGAAAATATAAGCCGGGGTTAAGAACCGGTCTATATAACTTAGCTGGAAATAACTTTTGAAAAAGTAATTTATATGTGAATCTGCTGCAAAAAATGGCCTTTTATTTAAAGATATGCTGTTTATTTGTATATCAACACCATCAACTGCAGGTATTTCAAGCTCCAGGCTGCTTACCTGTTTTTTTAACTCAGCGCCTTCCAAATTCCAGTCATACCTATAATATTTATTTTCACCAACCGGTATATAATAAGTGTGTTTCAGCCCGTCAACAAATATCCTGGTTCTCTCCTGCAATACATAAAATCCTGTATCATCAGAAGTTGAAGTTTTTTCCCTTGAAAGATTTACTGCAATGCTGCCGTAAGGATATTTTACCTGCCCAGTATTTTTTGCTGTGATACTTACAAGGATATAATCTGAAATTTCCGGATTTACAGGATTTTTAAAATCAAAAGTGAGGATTTCGTTTCCACTGATAATGCCGGTGCTGCGAACTGTATTGTCATTGCCGGTATCTTTGGCGGCGCCTTTATCGTTAACAGTGTTATTTTTATTATTGCCAGGTTTGGAGCTGTCGACACCGTCCCCGCTGCTGATTTTGTCGGAGCTGTTTTTGCTGCCTGCGTCGCCGCTATCACCTGTCGACTGCAATCCATTTTCCCGGTTTTCTTTATTATTGTCCCAGCCAAAAACTGTTCTGTTTAATAACGGAAAGCAAGCCAGCAGATAAAGAACAAACAGGAGGCTTAATGCAAATATTACAATGATACGCTTTAATTTCAGCCTATTTAATTGTTGTTTTTTATCAAAGTACATATATGAAAAGTTTCTGTTAATAAATTTCTGTCAACAAATTTCTTTTGTTAAGATTCTGCTAACTAATATCTATAGCAGGATTTCTGCTAATAAATTATAATCTAAAATTCTT
>JBBQDW010000246.1:0-1787 GCA_038320085.1 Candidatus Humimicrobiales bacterium | reverse complement strand
ATCTTGTAATGCCTGCATATACACATATGCAGAAGGCACAGCCTGTTCTTGCGGCGCATTATCTTCTTTCATTTTTTGAAAAGTTTTCCAGGAGTATGGACAGGCTGTTTTTAAATTTTGAATCTTGTGATTTTTTACCGCTGGGGTCAGCCGCATGTACCGGCAGCGGTTACGGGATAGATACCAAAGTGTTAAAAAAGATACTTAAGTTTGGTAAAACGGCCTCCAACAGTATGGATGTTGTCGCAAGCAGGGAATATATTATTGAATACCTGTTTGGCCTTTCCATGACTATGATTAATTTAAGCAGGTTTTGTGAGGACCTTGTAATATTTAACACTCAGGAATTCTCATTTATTGAAATCGATGATGCATTCTGTACGGGCAGCAGCATAATGCCGCAAAAGAAAAATCCCGATATACTGGAGCTTGTAAGGGGCAAAAGCGCTGTTGTAACCGGTAATCTTTTTTCACTGATGACTCTTTTTAAAGGGCTTCCTTCTACTTACAACAGCGATATGCAGGAAGATAAAAAAATATTATTCAGCGCCGAAAAGGAGACCAAAGACTGCATTGATATTTTTGGCAATGTGCTGGCAAATACAGTATTTAAGGAAAATATCGTTTTGCAAAGCGTTAAGAGTGGTTTTCTTGAAGCAACGGATGCAGCTGATTATCTTGTTAAAAAAGGGGAGAGTTTCAGGAACGCCCACCACGTCATAGGCAGGATAGTCAGGTATTGTCTTGAAAACAGCCTTGACCTTGGAGGAATAGAAATC
This sequence comes from Candidatus Humimicrobiales bacterium, assembly GCA_038320085.1. Classification (GTDB taxonomy): domain Bacteria; phylum Actinomycetota; class Humimicrobiia; order Humimicrobiales; family Humimicrobiaceae; genus Fen731. Next base: position 1,008 of record JBBQDW010000246.1, on the reverse strand, counting down.
GGTAAACTCAAACAATATTCAAAATATTTTGAAAACGATTTTTACCGGGCCATAAAAATGGAGACCTGTATTAGTAACAAAACAGCTGCCGGCGGGACCTCCGGGGAAAATGTTGGCAGCAAGCTTAAGGAAAGCAGAAAAATAATTGATGCTTTTGAAACCAGGCTAAAAAAACTTTATGAAAGAATCCCTGATTTTGACCTTATTGTCTCGGAATATATTTAATTAGTTCTTGCTGAATAATCCAATTTTTTCCAGAAATTTTTTAGCTTTTTAAGTATGAATAGTACAGCCTTGCCTGAAAATCGGCAGATATAATCATAACTTTACCAAAAATTATACCACCAGAGATATTTCGGCTTAATTTTTACACAAAATATCCGTTTATTATTTAAAACTCATACTTTTTGGAAAATGAATGATTAATTGGGAAAAAACCTTGGCAATTATCTCATTAATATATGGGGGATCCAAAAGCAAGTTCTTATAATTTAAAGTCCCTATTTTTTATTCAGTTATCATAATCGGTTTTTTTGCATTTTTATTTTCAGTCGTAGGTTATTTTATAGGACATAATGCAGGAAAATTTTTAAAAAACAAGGTTGAGTTGTTTGGCGGAATAGTGCTTATAGGAATAGGGGCCAAAATCTTAATAGGACATTTAACTTAAATGCCCTATTAAGATATTTCAATAAATTGCTTTAAAAAATTGGCTGGACAAGTCATAATTCATAGCATTCCATTAACCTATGGCGTCATGACCTTCCTCTCCTGTCCTTATCCTTATGCATCTAGGCAAATCAAGGACAAATATTTTTCCATCCCCGATATTGCCGGTATACGCTCCTTTTTTAATGGCATCAATTGTAGGGTCCACAAAATTATCATTTACCGCAATCTCAAGCCTTATCTTTTTTAAGAGGTTTACCTCATGGATTACTCCCCTGTAAGTCTCTGTAAAACCCTTCTGCTGGCCGCATCCAAGTACATTGGTAACAGTCATCTTGT
>JBBQDW010000245.1:0-1798 GCA_038320085.1 Candidatus Humimicrobiales bacterium | reverse complement strand
AAGGAAGATGGTTTCGGACGCGCTCGTCGAACTTGGAGCCAAAAACAGCAATATATTGTATGTATCGTGTGATTCGTCCCAGGGGGCAGGCGGCGCCGAATTTAATAAAATATATCCTGAAAGGCATTTTGAATTTGGAATCGCCGAGCAGAATGCAATGGGGGAAGCTGCCGGCTTTGCGTTGTGCGGAAAAATCCCTTTTATTGCAGCATATGTTCCTTTTATAACACTCAGGTGCTGCGAACAGGTAAGGGACGATGTCTGCAAACCAAAACTTAACGTAAAAATAATGGGCAACAACTGCGGATTTTCCGTCAGCGCCCTTGGCCCAACACATACTGTGCTTGAGGATGTTTCAATAATAAGGTCCCTGCCAAATATTACCATAATATCACCGTGTGACGGTCCCGAATACTACCAGGCCGCTTTTGCGGCAGCTGAGCATGAAGGGCCCGTATATATAAGGATACACAGGATGAAAACAAAAAGGGTCCATCCAGATGGTTTCAGATTCGTTATCGGCAAAGGGGAAATAATGCTTGAAGGAAGCGATGTTACAGTTGCTGCCTGCTCTTCCATGCTTCAAAAATCTCTTGAAGCTGCTCAAATACTTGCAGAGAAAGGTATAAAGGCTGAGGTCTTAAATATCTCTACGATTAAGCCCATAGACAGGAATCTGATACTACAGTCAAGCGCAAAGACAAAAAGGGTTGTAACAGTTGAAGAGCACAGCGTGGTAAACGGGTTTGGTGGCGCAGTTGCCGATGTCCTAATTAAGGATAATCCCATAAGAATGAGGATGCTGGGCACAGAAGACGTCTTTGCTACTGTCGGAGGCTATGAGGAGATGCTTGATTACTATGGCCTTTCCGCAGTAAAAATTGCTGCATCCATAGAAGACTTTGTTTTAAAAAATAAATAAAACCGTGATTTGCATGCTCAATGAGGGCGCTAAACCGGTTTTTTGTTAAAGTATGGATGTCGGCAGTTTTCTTATGGATGTCGGCAGTTTTTTAAATGATAGAATTTATATAAAAAGTACTTTTATTCTAAATTTATTATAAAAATATCGTAATTGCTCAACATTATAAGTATAAAAAATTTTTAACCAGTTTTACAGGAGGAAGATTATGAAAATAGCAATCGGGTGTGATGAGAATGCGCTTGATTTAAAAAATGCGCTCATAGATGTTTTAAAGTCAAAAGGAGCGCAGTACAAAGATTTCGGAGTGTTTACAAAAGACCCTGTCGATTATCCTGATGTGGCAAAATCTCTTGTCCCGGAGATTCAAAACGGGAACTTTGACAGAGGTATTCTTGTATGCGGCACAGGTATAGGCATGGCTGTATGCGCAAATAAGTTTAAGGGAATAAGGGCCGCGGTCTGCCATGACCTTTATTCGGCGCAAAGAGCAATACTTTCAAATGACTGCCAGGTTTTATGCATGGGCTCGCTCATAATAGGTAAAAGCCTTGCCCAGGAAATCTTAAAAGTCTGGCTGGATATTGAAAGCAACGGAGGCACTGCGGCAAAAGTCAAAAAAATAGAACAGCTTGAGAATTAAGTTTTAATAAAGGCCAGGCAGTGGGATTAAGTTTTTTATACCTGTTGTGCAAATGCATGGATATTGCAGATTCAGCACTAAAAAATCACAGGCTTGTGAATAAATTATTAATTTGAAGACTAATAAACAAAATGACATACAACATAAAACTGATGGTTAAGGTTGCAAGCCTTTATTACAAGGAACAGCTAAACCAGGAAGAAATTGCAAAAAAACTAAAAATATCCAAATAT
>JBBQDW010000244.1:0-1807 GCA_038320085.1 Candidatus Humimicrobiales bacterium | reverse complement strand
AGCGTTAAATACGCCTGAATCCACGTTTGTCTTATATTTTCCCAGACTTTCTATAACTTTTTTATTGCCGGCCGCAAATCCTATTCTCCAGCCTGTCATATTAAATGTCTTTGACAGCGAATTAAACTCAAGTCCGGTTTCTTTTGAGTCTGCAGCATTAAAAAAACTGACGGGCTTGTTATTCGGGTCAAAATAGACATCTGAGTATGCGTTGTCATGGCATACCAGAATATTGTATTTATTTGCAAATTTACTTACATTTTCAAAGAAACCTGCGCTGCAAGTGGCAGATGTCGGGTTATTCGGGTAATTAAGATGCATTATTTTAGCTTTCTCTGCAAAACCCTTATCTATCTCGTCAAGATTTACAAGGAAATCATCTTCCTGTCTTAAAGGCATAATATGGTATGTTCCGCCTGCAAACACAGTACCAAGTTTATATACAAGATATCCCGGGTCCGGCACCAATGCTATATCGCCCGGGTTGATGACGGTATAAGCAATGTTTGCTATCCCCTCTTTGGAACCCCAGGTTGTAATGATCTCTGTTTCAGGGTCCAATACAACATTAAAGCGCCTCAAGTAGTAGTCTGCTGCAGCCTGTTTAAATAACTTTAAACCATAGCTTGAAGGATAGCGGTGATTGGCCGCATTTTTGGCCTCATTGCAAAGCTCTTCTATTATTGGATCCGGGGTGGGAATATCGGGATCCCCGATTCCAAGGCTTATAACGTCCTGTCCTTTTGCTTTTTTTTCATTTATTACCCTGTCTATTTCTGCAAAAAGATAAGGCGGTATGGCTTTTAATCTTTCAGATTCTTCAAATATCATAATCTGCTTCCTTTTAAAAAAATTACTGTTCTCTTATAAAAAATATTCCCCTTCAAATACATACCCGGTCCCACCCTCAAGAAATACCGGGCTGTTTTGCCCTTCCCAATATATTGAAAGATTTCCACCCGGCAGAATAACATCGGCCCTGGCGGTTTTGATTTTTTTTAATACTATTGCACATACTGCAGATGCGCAGGCACCGGTTCCGCACGCCATTGTCTCCCCTACTCCTCTTTCCCATACCCTCATTAATAGCTCACTATCGCTTTTTATCTTTATAAATTCCACATTTGTCTTGTTTGGAAAAATCTTATGGTTTTCAAGAAGCGGGCCCCATCGGTCAAGAGGTATTTTTTCAAGGTCAGCGCCGTCTTTAAGAAGGATTACGCAGTGGGGGTTACCCATTGAAACACAATTTATTATAAATTCGCCATCTTCTGTTTTGAGCAAATATTGTCCTGCAAAAAATCCGTCTATTAGTGACTTTTTATCAATATTTACAGGTATCCTGTCGGGTTCAAAAATAGCCTTACCCATATTTACTTTTATTAACCCATCCCTGGAGGCAGACTTCGAGTCAGAATCAGGAAACTCTATATTTTTAAGGCCCGCGCGTGTATTAATTTTCATGGATTTCCCTGCAGCAGCCAGTTTTTTATCAATTAAAAACCTTGCCATGCATCTTATCCCGTTACCGCACATTTCCGCCACTGTTCCATCTGAGTTATAGTAATCCATGAAAAAACAATCATCTCTATCTTTTCGCGCCAGAATAAGCCCATCAGCTCCTATTCCAAAATGCCTGTCGCACATCCTTGATATTTCTTCTTTTGTAAGGCTTATTTCACTGGAAATTGCGTCTATTATAATAAAGTCATTTCCCTGGCCATGAAGTTTTGAAAATTTAATTCTATTCATTTTTTAAAACATCTTTCATAAACACTTTCATAAATATGTTAAGGACATGTATGAT
>JBBQDW010000243.1:0-1817 GCA_038320085.1 Candidatus Humimicrobiales bacterium | reverse complement strand
AACTGGTCAATAGGGATGGATATAAAGATACTTATAAAGACAATCCCGGCAGTTTTATTTGGGAAAGGGGCCTATTAAATGATATCAAATTTTAAAAAATTATTTGCATACAGGGAGCTTCTTTTCAGCCTTACAAAAAAGGAGCTTAAGGTCAAATACAGGGGCTCTGTGCTGGGATTTTTCTGGTCGCTTCTTAATCCTGTCCTTATAATGCTAGTTTATTCTTTTGTATTTTCAATCATTCTTAGGCAGGGCATAAAAGAGTTTGCAGTTTTTTTACTGTGCGCATTGCTTCCTTTCAACTTTTTTCAAAACTCAGTCAATTATGGGGCAGGAAGCATAATTTCAAATGCAAACCTTGTTAAGAAAATATACTTCCCAAAGGAAATAATCCCGCTATCAATAGTTCTCAGCAATTTTATTAATTTTTTACTGGAGCTTGTGGTGCTTTTTGTTGTACTGTCTATATTTAGATATAAGTTTTACACATATCTTTACCTTCTGCCGGTGGTTATAATCGTCCAGGTTTTCTTTGTGTCGGGGATATCGATGCTTATATCTTCCCTTAACGTACTTTTCAGGGACCTGCAGCATCTTGTCACTATTCTTATGATGGTATGGTTTTTTGGGACACCGATTATTTACCCTTTAAGCGTGGTGCCGGAAAAGTTTCAGTTTTTAATGCAGATAAATCCAATGGCAATCTTTGCCACTTTTTATAGGGATATTTTCTATTATGTCAAATATCCTGAAGGTTTCTATATCCCTGACTACAGGCTTATACTTATATGCCTGGCAATAACCTTTGGCGTTTTCTTCCTGGGTTATTTTGTATTTAAAAAAATAGAGCCAAGATTTGCTGAAGAGGTATAAAAAATAAATTTTGTTTAATAAAATTCGTATACTTAAGGTTTTGAAAATATATTCCAGGTAAAATCAGGAACATCAATAATTTTGTAGATTAGACAAGTGTTTCGGTAAGGGGTTAAAACGGTGGTTTCAAATAGTAATTTTGCAGTTGAGATTAAACATATCACAAAAAATTACATTATCAGGCACCAGAAAAACCCTTCTTTAAAAGATGCAATTTTAAAGGGTAAAGACAGGTCCGAAAAATTCCTTGCGCTTGATGATGTGTCCTTTACAGTAAATCACAGTGAGACTTTCGGGATTATAGGGTCCAACGGTTCGGGGAAAAGTACCCTTTTAAAAATCATTGCAAAAGTATTAAAGCCCAATAAAGGGGAAGCAATTGTTAACGGCACTATCTCGGCTTTGCTCGAGCTTGGCGCCGGTTTCCACCTTGATTTGACAGGAAGGGAAAATATTTATCTGAATGCTTCAATTCTTGGGCTTAAAAGAAGAGAGATAGACAAGCGGTTTGATGAGATTGTTGAATTTTCAGAGCTGGAGCGGTTTATTGATATGCCTGTCAAAAGCTATTCATCAGGCATGTACATGAGGCTTGGGTTTTCAATTGCCATAAATGTCAACCCTGATATCCTGCTTGTTGATGAGGTTCTAACGGTGGGGGACCAGGCGTTCCAGTCCAAATGCTATAAAGTCATTTATGATTTTGTCAGAAGGGGCAAAACAATAATCATAGTTTCACATGACCTTGAGACTATCTCAGATTTATGCCAGAGGGTAGTATTTTTAAAGAATGGAAAGATAGTTGAAGTTGGCGATTCAATAAAAGTAGTCAGCAAATATCGTTCATATGTTGAGGACCTTGAACGAAACAGGCTTATAGAGCAGCAGAGGGAAGAGCGAAAAAAGATATTTAAATCTGTAATAGACAGCAAAAGAAAAGTCGT
>JBBQDW010000242.1:0-1819 GCA_038320085.1 Candidatus Humimicrobiales bacterium | reverse complement strand
TATAATCCATTTCATATACCTGCGGCCTTCCATTACCATCATATCCCATGAGAATTATCTTCTGGCCGTCTATTGTGACTTTCGGCACCCTGTATCGTCCTCCCGGTTTTGAGAGCTGTCTTGCATTCTCGCCATTAATATCGATTTCCCAAATCTCTTCATTTCCTGACCTGCCTGCCTCATAGATCACTTTATATTCAAAAGGGTGCGCACATGGATGCCAGTCTTCAATTCCGGGATTGTTTGTGAGCCTTTTTAAATTTTTACCGTCGCTGTCCATTACAAACATTTCCCAGTTTTCATCCATATATATCTCAACAAAAATGTACTTGCCGTCAAATGACCATGTTGGGAAACCATGCCTGTTTGGTCCTGTAGTTATCTGCTGCTTGTTTGTTCCGTCCCAGTTCATTACCACTATTTGCCATGTGCCGCCGATATCAGCTGAGTATGCGAGCTTTTTACCATCGGGTGATGATGCAGGATACTGGTCACTGCCCGGATCATTTGTCAGCTGTGTAAGCTCGCTGCCGTCCAGGTTCATGCTCCATACATCCTCATTGCCGCTTTTATTTGAAACAAACACGATTTTTTTCATTGAATAATTTATTTCCGTTGACCTTGTAACGCCCTTGGATACGAATTTCTTATTTATTGCCCATCCGCTTATGTCCAGGCTGTTTGTGTTAAATACTGCATTTGCATTGACAAGCACATTACTTTCCGCCAGCGTACCCTCAATGGTTATATTTCTTGAAATATACTGATATGAGCCTCCGGGTGATATAGCATAAACGAACAGTTTATGGGTTGAACCCGGCGCAAGGGCACTGCCGTCAAAAGTGAAGGAATAACCGCAGTTATTAAAGTTGGCCCCGTAAATATTACCGACATCGGTCCGCTCAAGGTTATATGTGGCATCACCCAATTTTTTACCAAATCCGGACGGTCCGTCAAGATATACCTCGACTTTGCTTATTCCCGTGCCTTCCCTGACATTTAAATCCGCCGCCCATCCGGAGATTCTTAATTCTTTAAGTTTGTCTTTTGTGATTATTTCACCATCTGCAACGCTGTCAACTGACATCTTGATTGATTGTGAGAGGTTTTCCTGGCCGGAAACAGTAATCTCCTCTTTAAAGTATTCGACACCGGAAGCCGGTATATTTACATAAATATAAAGGGTATGAACTGATCCCGGTTCAAAAGTATATTTTGAAGTATCGGCTTTAAGATTGAAGCCAAAATCGGCAAAATCCTTTCCATATGTTAATACTGCATCGCTCGAAGGCAGTCCGTATTCTGCTTTTCCTAAAAATATCCCGCTTCCTTTTTCGCCATCGAGATAAATTTCTATGTCTTCGACCTTGTCAGACAAAGGGCCGGCAGTTGTTTCTGCTGCTGTACCGGAAGTCTGGCTGGTGGTTTCCGCAGTTTCAGAAGAGGGGGAGGCCCCGGAATTATCAGCAGACGAAGAGCTGCTTGATTGTGTGGTATTAACGCTTTCAAGACCGGATATTTTTTTGTCATTTACAGATTTTTTTATAAGTACCACTCCAAAGAAAATACTTACAGATAAAAAAAGTGCTGCTAAGATTATAGTAATTGTCTTCATGTTAAATTATCATCCTTATGTTGATTTTAAGGTTATCATCTTATTTTACAGCCATCACAATATCATCCTGTCTAAACAGTCTATAAAGTTTTCTTATAATTTTTATTGATATTGCTTCAATTACGGGCTTTTACTATGCCTTAAGTCCGGTTTTATTGATTTTTATGGTATGCTAACTATATAATAAAAAAAGTTATGACGCAA
>JBBQDW010000241.1:0-1826 GCA_038320085.1 Candidatus Humimicrobiales bacterium | reverse complement strand
GTGCCTGCAGGGAACTTAAATATTTTAAAATATGCTTTTGCGTATGGTGCAGATGCTGTATATATAGGCGGCGACAGGTTTAACCTGCGAAGTATGGGAGATAATTTTACCGCCGAAGAGCTTTTGCAGGCTGTGGAACATGCACACTTAATTAATAAAAGAGTGTACCTGGCTTTAAATGCTGTCCTGGATGAAAATGAACTGACTGAATTTGAAGAATATGTAAACCACATTAAAAACATTGCCTTTGATGCAATTATAATTTCAGATCCGGGAGCCATGAAGATAGTCAGCAAAATAATCCCCGGTGCACGAATTCATATTAGTACTCAGACAAGCACTTCAAATCACCGGTCCGCTAACTTCTGGGGTGAGTCTGGAGCTTCCAGGGTAAATCTCGCCAGGGAACTGAGCCACGATGACATTAAGAAAATCTGCCGCCAGTCAAATATTGAAATCGAAGTTTTTGTACACGGCGCCCTTTGTATTTCATACTCCGGACGATGCATGCTGAGCAAATATATATCCGGCAGAGACGCAAACAAGGGCCGTTGCTCACACACTTGCAGGTGGAAATACTATCTTGTGGAAGAGAAAAGGCCAAACTTATTCTTTCCGGTTTTCCAGGATAAGAGGGGGACATATATTTATAACTCCAGGGACCTTTGCCTGTTATCTGAGCTTGAAAAAGTTGTAGAAACAGGGGCAAGCAGCTTAAAGATCGAAGGCAGGATGAAAACTGAGAATTACGTGGGCCTTGTGACATGGGTCTACAGACAGGCCCTTGATTTAATAAAGGCAGGAAAATTCACCCAGCAGAAAAAAAAGTATCTGTTAAACGAACTTGATAAGACCACACACCGGACCTATACTACAGGATTTATGTTTCTTGATGGAAAGAATAGCCCTGAGCTTACTGATAATGATAATGTAGGATATTTAAGAAAATACAGATTTTCGGGATCAGTTGAAAGCTATAGCGATAAATATGACGGACCGGTTATAAGGGCCAGAAACCAGATAAAAAAAGGAGATGTGCTGTATATTCTCCAGCCAGGCATAAACCCTTCAAAGTTTAAACTCGATGAAATAATTGACGCTAATTCTGAAAAGCAGGTTGAAGTTGCAAATACAAATGCCAGGATAATAATCAGTGGTTTGGGAAAAATCGACCGGTATTCACTGATTAACGTAAAGTTATAAAATAAAACCAATACATACAATTTTTTTAATACCAAAAAATATCTCAACAAATGTCAAAGAAATAATAGCTTAAAATATAAAAATTTAGTAGAATCTTAAAATCATCCTGTACTAATACTGCATAAAAACATGGCGGTCACAAAAAATTTCTAATCATAATTTTTTAATAATGTTTTAATATATAAGGCCTGATTAACCAGGCAGCAAAATAAGGGAATAATGGAATATAGGGCCTGAATAAACAGGCAGCAAAATTAGGGAATTATGGAAAATAGGGACTGAATAACCAGGCAGCAAAATTAGGGAATTATGGAAAATCAAAACCCGGAACAACAAATTAACGGGCTATCACAAAAAGAAGTAAAAGAAAAACTGTCTAATGACGGTTATAATGAAATACCATCAGGAGCAAGAAACAAGTGGGTATTTCTGATACTTAGTATTTTAAAAGAACCGATGCTTCTTTTGCTTATTGTTTGCGGTATTATTTATTTTATACTGGGAAAGCTAGAAGATGCCCTGATGCTGGTTTCCTTTATTGTCGTTGTTGTCGGGATAACGATTTACCAGGAAAGGAAAACAGAAAAGGCGCTGGATGCTTTGAAGAATCTTTCAAGCCCCAG
>JBBQDW010000240.1:0-1834 GCA_038320085.1 Candidatus Humimicrobiales bacterium | reverse complement strand
GAAGCTCCCTTGTGGTTCGGGAATAGCATAATCATAAGCGAGCCATATAGTTCCCGATTTTTTATCCTCTATCATACTAGGATCACACGCTGCCTCATTTCCCGGAAAATCAACAATCGTTTTTTGTTCTGTCCAGGTCTTTCCATTATCAAAACTTCTTTTCATCACTAAGTCAATATTATTAGGAGCATCGCCGGGTTTATTTACTCTAGCATCACACACTGCAACCAGAGTACCCTTATTAGTTGAAATAATTGATGGGATCCTATATTGATTAACATTGTCCTGCCCACCAATAAATAAGTCATGATAAAAAAAATGTCCCGCATTTTGCGAGATTTTTTTCGAATCCTTTCCTTTTTTACTCTCCTGGCTATAACATTGAAAAAATGAAAGACTTAAAGCTAAAATAAGGATAGTAAAAAATAGTTTCTTCTTCTTGCCCATGGTTACTTAATTAACATTTGTAGCCATTCAAATAATTAATAAATTTAAAATTATCAATTTAATATGTACTACATACGTCAAATGTACAATATATTTTTAATTACACAAATATTTTAAAGAAATTCCAGTTATTTTATTAGACTATTATCATAACGCCCGAAAATAACCCAGAGGTAAACTTGCCTCAGCTACGCAGGCATTTTCAATAAACATTAAAAGTTTTAGCAGAACCCCTTCAAACATAACTGCATGTATTTTTTCTTAGAAACAAATTTTCTATTTCACAAAACTTATTTCTATCCTTTTCAGCTATTAAAAAAAGTCTGGCTTATGCCGATGTGCAAAAGTTAAATCGATAAGAAATTATAATCGGAATTAATGGAGAGAAATGGATATTCAATAAAAGAAACAGTTGGTAAATCCAGGCACAATCGTTTTCTTTATATGATCAACTAACATTTTTTTCATCCTATTGAATTATGCCCGGCAACTTCCAATTTTTAAAGACTGCAAGAACTTATATAACTAAAAAGATTAATGACTATCCGTAATTTGGTTTAGTCTCGTACCATGCGCCAGACAGAGTCGCTACTAATAATCTGTCGAACAGATTTTGCCCGACGTATCTTCTATTAAACTTTTAGCAAAACTCGCTTAAATAGTTTTGCATATATGTATCTTTTATCTGATGATGCAAACCCAGTAATTTCTTCTTTGCATTACTGATAGCAATATGCACCCAGGGAAATACTTTTGACACTTCTGTTTTGTCTTTCACAATTACTTCCTTATGTATCTTGCAAATATCCTGAAGCCCTCTATAACACCTTTTACCATCTGTCATTACCGTTGCTGATTTTTTTATCATTTTCTCTGCTTCATAAGTAACTTCTATTTTATTTAAAGAGGTCACGACATTCATTTTCAAATATCCTGCTTTGGAATTAGGACGATGCTGCTTTTGTTTATCTATAGAGACAGGTGTTGTTGAAACAGCTACAATAGCTTTTACTTGTCTGTCCAATTCCTTTACTGGCTTGACTATGAAGCCTTCATCATCTTTCTTTCGCTGCCCTTCAAAAAATCCTTCATCCATTTCTATAAACCCGTCCAAAGCATATGCAGAATCTCTGTTGCCCATACTAATCCTTATTTTTTGCATTAGCAGCCAAATTGGTTCATATCTTTTATGCCCTATTAATCGTTGCATTTCCAAAGCTGAAAAACCTTTTTTAGTAAGACTCATTAAATACAAAGCCCATAACCATACCCGGTAGCTTAAATTTGAATTCTCCATGACTGTGCCGGATTTAAGACCCATAGGCTGCTTACAATCTTTGCATCGCCAACGGGTTTCCTTCTCAATCCAATAATGACAAACTGAACC
>JBBQDW010000239.1:0-1847 GCA_038320085.1 Candidatus Humimicrobiales bacterium | reverse complement strand
GGTAAGCTGATGCAAATTTGACATCGGCCTCATAAGCGCCCCTGGCTACAGCTTCGTTTCCTGTTAAAAGTTTCAAATTTTCGTTTGTACTCAATTTTTAAGTCAGGTTTAAAGATTTATATTAGTAGGGTTGCCGATTAAGTTATATAGTATATATAAGAACATTGAAATGTAAAGAAACAGAATTTATTTATATGATTCGACTACTTCTTTATATTTTTTATGTATAAGCGACCTGTCAAATTCCAAAAAATCATTTAATAATTTATCTTCAATTAACCTGTGTTCTGTTATCAATAACCCGATTGGCAGCATAATTTCCTCCTAAGTCACATTAATATTTTTAACATTTGCGAGTAATTATATAATTCAATTTATTTTGTTGCCAATTTAATATAATATATTCACTTAAGATGGAAAAGGCAAAAAAAATACAGATAAGAAAAAGCCATGGTTTTAAGGTGATAGTCTTTGCTGTCATTGTGCTTTCAGCAGTGCAAGTATGGTTTCTTTATAAAAACTATAAGGAAATAGTGACAAAGCTGCCTGATAATCTCTACGCATCGCCGATAAGTTTTCCTGTGTCTGAGGCGACAGTCAATTCCAAATACCAGCCGCCTGTTGAAAACCAGGGAGATGAAGGCCAAAATGCGGTTACCGCTGACGAAACTATTTCACTTGAAAATTCTATTGAGACTATCCAGGATACTGCTGTTGAAACTGCCGGGACAACAACTCCTGAGACTAACCAGGAGTTTGTTTTAACGGATGTACAGAAAAAGATTGTTTTAAGGCTGATGGCGCTTCTTGAGGAGGATATCCAATACGGTTACAAGGTTTATAAGGATACCGGTTATCCCAGTGATAATATCTGGATATCAACCGATGTCATTGCAATGGTTCTAAAAGATGCAGGATTTGACCTGATGGATCTGATAAATAAAGATATGGTGGCCCACAAGGAGGATTACCCCCTGGACATCAAAAAAAGAAGCGATCCAATTAAATATATAGACTTCAGGGATGTATTTTTCCAGGAGCAGTTTTTTAAAAGAAATGCGCTTGAACTGGAGAAAAAATTTATCCCGGACAATAAAGAAAATATGATTCAATGGCAGCCGGGGGATATAGTATATTTTCAATTTGACCCTGAAAATCCGTACCAGGATCTGGGCGGCTTTGTTTCTTCAAGAAATAATGACAAGGGTGCACCGCTCGTAATTATGATTTCAAAAGAATTTGGAAGAGTATTAGAAGTTGACAAACTCCAGGAATATATAATAGTCGGGCATTTCAGATACCCAAACCCATACGACGGAGAGTAATTACCCTGCCTGTCTTTAGAATCGGAAAGGGTTAAAATTTGTTCTGTAATCAAAATAGTCGACTTTTTCCCTTCTTTTAAGGCTCCCCACTATCTGGTAAGTCAGGGGCGTAAGAAGGACCTCAAGACCGACTTTAAAAATATAATTGGACGCTATAATAAGAAAGACAAGCTTCCACTCATAGACCCATGAAAAGGCAATAAGGACAAAAAGCAGGGTATCGATTCCTTCGCCGATAATTGTTGAGCCAATTGTCCTTGCCCAAAGCATCTTTCCCTTGGTAAGTATCTTCATTTTGGCAAGAACGAAAGAATTTAAAAATTCCCCGCAAAAATATGCTATAAGCGATGCGGCCACAATTCGCGGTGTCTGGCCAAGGATTTTTATATAAGCTTCCTGATATTCCCATCCGGGCGCAGGTTTTAAAACGCTTATAATGCCAAGAATTACTGACATTAGAATAGCGCAAAAAAAACCTATCCATATGATCCTCCTTCCCTTGCTGTACCCGTAGACTTCAGT
>JBBQDW010000238.1:0-1864 GCA_038320085.1 Candidatus Humimicrobiales bacterium | reverse complement strand
TAATTATTTTATCAAATAAAATTTGCAAATTTTAAAGGTTTGGATAATCCGGGGATTCTCTTGAAATACAATCTTAAATTAATCAAAAGAGAGCTTACACTGGAGGATATTTTTTATACTCTGACCAAGCTTATAAAAGATGCAGTTATTGTTACGGATTCCTCAAGAAAAATAGTTTTCTTAAACAAAGCATCAGAAAAGATTTTTGGTTATTTATCCGAAGAGGTATTGGCAAAATCTGTATGCATGATATTGCCCCAGGATATACTTGCAAACGAAACAGGTTCAAAATCCGGTTCAAAAGAAAAATTTATTGAAGCAGTAGGAAAAAGTAAAGATGGACGAAAAATACCGCTGGAAATATCAAAAACTTACTGGGAATCAGAAAAGGGCCAGTTTTTTACTCTGCTATTAAGGGATGTCAGCGCAAGAAAAAGCACTGAAGAAAAACTGAGGTACTTAAGTTTTCATGATAACCTGACAGGACTATACAACAGATCCTATTTTGACGAGGAACTTAAAAGGCTTGACACGAAAAGGCAGCTTCCGCTAAGCGTAATCATTTGTGATATAGATGGATTCAAGCTGGTAAATGATGCATTCGGCTACAAGAAGGGCGATTATCTTCTCAAGGGCCTTTCAAAGATATTGAAAAAATCCTGCAGGTCTGAAGATATACTTGCAAGATGGGGCGGAGATGAATTCGTCATTCTTCTTCCAAAGACTGACGATAAAGGGATCCAGGAGATCATTTCCCGAATAGAGAATAAAATCGATTCGGTAGGCTCCGGTGAGATACCTTTTAATATTTCACTGGGTTATTCAACCAAGGCAAAGCCTTCAGAAAGTATTGAGACCATACTCAAAGAAGCTGAAACATCGATGAAGCAAAAAAAGCTTGTCCGCAGCAAGAAAGTCTCAAGCGATATAATTGCTACAATCGAAAAGAACCTTCACGAAAAGAGTTTTGAAACCAGGGAAATATATGAGAGGATAAAAAAACTGGCTCTTGCCATTGGCCGGACCTTAAAACTTTCGAAAGCCGACATGGATAATCTTGCATTGTTTTCAGATTTCCACGATATCGGCAAAGCAGCAATAAAGGCAAGCATATTAAATAAAAAAGCCAAACTTGTCGAAAAAGAGTGGCAAATAATGAAGATGCACCCTGAAATAGGATACAGAATCGCAAAATCTTCAACAGAGCTTGTGAAGATAGCGGATGCAGTGCTGGCGCACCATGAAAACTGGGACGGCACAGGGTATCCTTATCATTTGAAGGGCCAAAAAATCCCGGTACTTGCGAGGATAATCGCTGTTGTTGAGGCCTATGATGTAATGACTAAGGGCCGCCCCTACAAGGGGCCCATCAGCCGGGAGGAAGCAATAGGCGAATTAAAAAGAAATGCAAAAAAACAGTTTGACCCCCAGATTGTAAGTAAGTTTGAGGAACTGATGAAGCTTAAGGAAGATAATTTAAGCCTTTTTCCCGACTGACATGTTATAATTAAAATTTATTATCTTATTATACAAGGAGAAATATGGACATCTACAAGGAATCGCTTCTGCTTCATAAAGACATGCAGGGGAAAATAGACGTAGTAACCAAAGTAAAAACAGAAAATGAGCACGATCTTGCGCTTGCATATTCCCCGGGAGTTGCGCAGCCATGCCGGGAGATTGCAAGGGACCCGAGCCTTCTTAACACTTACACAGCAAGAGCTAATATGATTGCTGTTGTATCGGATGGTTCTGCAGTGCTCGGGCTTGGCAATATAGGCGCCAGGGCGGCTATGCCTGTAATGGAAGGAAAGTGCGTGTTGTTTCGACAATTTGGCGGGGTATCAGCCTTTCCTTTATGCAT
>JBBQDW010000237.1:0-1874 GCA_038320085.1 Candidatus Humimicrobiales bacterium | reverse complement strand
GCTTGAAGATTACTTGAGCCAGATTAAGTGTGCCCTTATGCTGGTTACCCATGACCGATATTTCCTTAACAGGGTCGTTAACCGCATCATCGAAATAGACAAGGGCAAGCTTTACAGTTATGAAGGTAATTTTGAGTATTTCCTGGAAAAGAAAACTTTGCGGGAAGCGGCTCAAAGCCAAATTGAGGAGAAGCGCAGGCGTTTATATATAAATGAACTGGCATGGATACGGCATGGAGCAAAAGCCAGAACCACAAAGCAGAAAGCAAGAATCGGCCGATTTGAGGAGATAAAAGCAGCAAAGACAGAAACCATCAAGGCTCAGCTTGAGATCCCCGTTGCCTACAGGAGGCTTGGCAAAAAAGTAGTTGAGATTGAGAATATATCCAAATCATTTGGCAATAAAACCGTGATAAGAAACTTCAGTATAATAATAAGCCCTGGGGACCGCATAGGTATTGTCGGCCCGAACGGTTCTGGTAAAACCGTACTTTTAAACCTCATGGCCGGACTTATTTTAGCTGACCAGGGTATAATCAGTGTTGGTGAAACAGTTAAAATCGCATATTACCGCCAGAATAATGAAGACATGGACACTTCTGCGCGAATGATAGACTTTATAAAAAAGACTGCTGAATATGTTGAGTCAGGCAGTGGAACAACAATATCTGCGGGCCAGATGCTGGAGCGGCTGCTGTTTGATGCCAGCCAGCAATACAGTCTTATTAAGAATCTTTCAGGGGGTGAGAGGCGCAGGCTTATGCTGGCCAAAGTCCTGATGGAAAAACCTAATGTACTGCTTCTGGATGAGCCGACTAATGACCTTGATATCCAGACGCTGGAAGTGCTTGAGGAATATCTGGAATATTTCCGGGGGGTCGTAATTGTTGCGTCCCATGACAGGTATTTTCTTGATAAGACTACCGACAAGCTGCTGGCAATAAAAAGTAGCGGCTTTATCCAGCCATATAATGATGTAGATACTTATTTGCGCAGCCTTACAGATGAAGGAGAAAAGATAAAACCTTCAGCCAAAGCTATAAAGCCGGATGGCATAAGTTCCCAAAAATTAAAATTTACTTTTGCTGAAAGCAGCGAATTTGCAAAAATAGACGGCGTCATTGAGAAATTGGAATCAGAAATCGCAAGGCTTTCAGGGGAAATGAATAACTGCTGGTCCGACCATGTCAGGCTGCGGGATCTTACGGCACAACAAAAAGCCCTTCAGGAGCAACTGGCAGAAAAAATGGACAGATGGGTACACCTTCATGAGCTCTCCGAGCAGATGAAAAAAAATGATTGATTTGCCTGACTAACAATAGGGGATTATCACCTGACAGGTTTTCTGAAGATTGGGTTTATCGAGGATTAAAACCCAAAAAATTAACAATTGCCTGGATGAAAGTAACTACTGAAAGAAGACACTGTCTGTGGAAAAATATACATTGTGAAAACCATAACTGAAAATTTAAAGATATTATTATATTTATTTTTTTTAAGGATCCTTTCAGGAATCTTTGAAAATATAATAGGGCCCCTTGTCCCCGTAATATCTGCAGATCTTAAAGTAGGATTTGATTATCTTGGCACCGTTTTCTCTTTGAGCGCATTTGCCCTTCTTTTCTGCGCTTTGATACTTGGAAATCTTATTGAATTATTCGGATATAAGAAAATATTTTTTGCAGGTTATTTATTTCTTGCTTCAGGCTCGGCAGGGCTATTCCTTACAAAAAATTATATATTGTTTTTAATTTCATATTTTTTAATCCAACTCGGAATAGGTACCTTAAGCATATGCACGCTTTCTTCAATTGTAAATACTTTTTACAAAACAAGGACCTCAAATATTATAAAGGCAAACATTGGGTACGCTT
>JBBQDW010000236.1:0-1907 GCA_038320085.1 Candidatus Humimicrobiales bacterium | reverse complement strand
TTTGTCCCGCAAACTGAGCAGATTCCTGAAACTGCAGGTCTTCCATTTTTCATTGTAACTTCCTTGGGATCTTTAATTTCAGTTTTTTTCTTGCATTTAACGCAGTACGCTTCCATTGCTGTCCTTTCGTTTTGTTTATTGTAATAATTTAAACTTATTAAATATTATAAGCTCAATCTCTTTCTCCATTTTTATTACCTCTTTTAAATATTCTTTTTAATACCGGGGGTTTAATATATTTATTTACCGTACCAATTTAATAACATGTTAGCACAATTTAAGATTCATTCCATAGAAGCTTGCTGAAAGGACCTGGGGTTGCCTTTAGTTATGGTATGCTGATATTGCATCTATCTCAGTACGGCTGTCTTTATTTGTAACTATTGCATAGTAGCCATATCAAATTTTTCATCAGTATCTATTGCATCTGTATCTAATGTGTAATTTATATTATCAGCTTTCTGTGCTATATTCTTTTTTGCTCTTTAATGATTTCAGTTAATGATCTCAATGCTTTATTTACAGAGTCATTGTCGGGAAAGAACTCTGCAACATCCGGGTCAATAACCACAATATTTGTTCCTTCACTATATCTCTTTGCATATTTTCCCCGGATACCTTGGTTGAAATCATATTCTTCAAGCATGACTGGATATTCTTGAATTCTTTTCATATTGTTTCTTCTCGTTTTTTGTTGCTTTTCTTGCGCTTATTATTCTTATTTTATCATCTTTTTCTGTATGAACAACTACCAGAAGATGATTTTTATAGGAATTCCCCATCAAAATGAATCTGTCGTCTTCATCTGAATGCAGAGGATCATAAATTGTTAACGACAGAGTGTCTTTGAAAGATGTACATGCCTCATCAAATGACACACCGTGAATTTTTATATTCTTTTTTGCCTTACTCGGATCCCATTCAAATGAAAGCATATTTTTTATTGATAAAACTATATGTAAAGTTAGGACTAATTTATACTAAAAAATTATACAAAAAATCAAGGTTTTTTAAAATTAGATAATTTACAAGAATATCTTCCGGATCTCCCGGGTATAAAATACAATAACTGCCGGGTTTTCTGCCTCAGTTAATGATTTAACTAAAAGATGGATTTTAAACAAAAAAGCTGGTCTCAGAGATAAAATCCGTTTACAAGTATACCACAGCCAAGATATGTTTGCTCAATTTAAGACATTTGGCGATATGCTTGGCTATAACCCGCATCTTCATATACTTTGTGCTGATGGTTGTTTTAATGATAATGACACCTTTTATGCAGCTGCCGCAGATCTTGATGCGGGTACTCTTAGGGCCGCTGTTTAGGCATAAGATACTTTCCATGCTTAAAAAAGGGGGACTTATTGGTGAGCGTGTCCTAAAGCTAATATCAAGCTGGCGCCATTCCGGATTTAATGTATACTCAAGTGACAGGATTTACCCAAGAGATGCCCAGTCAATGGAAAATCTTT
Source organism: Candidatus Humimicrobiales bacterium (assembly GCA_038320085.1). Taxonomy (GTDB): domain Bacteria; phylum Actinomycetota; class Humimicrobiia; order Humimicrobiales; family Humimicrobiaceae; genus Fen731. The sequence continues at coordinate 435 of JBBQDW010000236.1, read as the reverse complement.
CAAGGTATATTATAAGGGCATCATTTTCTCAAGAGAGGCTGTGTAAGAAAGATACTTGACTGGCTTGGCATAGATGAGTTTAAAAGATACCAAAACAAGGCCCCGGGAAGCCCTCAGAAGCCACGAAAAATGCCAAGGCATACATTTGTATATCCCAATTTTATAAAAGGCTTATTAACCCTTCTTTTTCCCAAAAATAGAATATATTTTGGAGTGCAGTTAGATGGCTCCTGATTTTAAAAATACCGGGGATTTAATATATTCCCCCAAAGGCTTTTACTTGCTGTGTTGTTCCGCTTTATGCTATACCAACATATGGTTCTTTATTCTTTGCTTTATGTCCTCTCTTCTCTTAAAAAATAAAGAAAAGAGGCACGTGATTACTCCAGTAATCGCTTATATATTTAGTCTTTTAATATTTAGTAAGATTAAGAT
>JBBQDW010000235.1:0-1934 GCA_038320085.1 Candidatus Humimicrobiales bacterium | reverse complement strand
CCTGCTCGGATATTATTTGGCGCAGAACAATATAAGTACACTTATCCTCGAAAAGGCAGTATTCCCGCGGAAAAAAATCTGTGCAGGAGGAATCCAGCACAGAACTCTTGGGCTGATTCCGTTTGATGTAAGCGGGATTATCGAAAAGACTATTTACGGTATTTATTTTTCACTTGCCAACAAAGACATTATCCATAAAAAAAATGACGGCCCGATAATGTACACAGTTGAAAGAAGCATATTTGATGATTTTCTTGCAGGAAAAGCCAAAGATTGCGGCTGCCTGATTCAATATGGCGAGAGATTAACAGATTATGAAGTTTGTGATGATTATGTACACGTACAAACCTGCAGGTCGGTCTATAGGGCAAAAGTCCTTGCGGGAGCTGACGGGATAAGAGGAGCGGTACATAAAAAAATCACAGGTAATAAAAAAATCCATAAAATAATCGGATATGAGACTGAAGTTGAGCATGCCTGTGATGATTTTATAGTCAAAGACGGCAGCGGCAATATCTTTGATTTTAACGATTCTGTAAGGCTTGATTTTAATGGAGTAAAGAAGGGCTACGGCTGGGTATTTCCTAAAAATAACAGTATGTCCTGCGGTGTCGGGGCGCCGGCCGCAAATGCCCTAAAAGCAAAAAAGTACTTTAAACTATTTCTCTCTGAATTCTACAATAAGGAAAAATTTAATGCCGGTGAATCTAAAATCCTTGCCCATGGAATACCAGTAAGAAAAAAGGACACACCTTATTGCGGATACAGGGTGCTTGCAGTCGGGGACGCTGCCAGTTTTGGTGACGGGTTTACCGGGGAAGGGCTTTATAATGCGATGAAAAGCTCGATTATTGCAGCGGAGTGTATTAAAAATTCCTTAAAAACATCTGATTTTACGTTTTCTGATTATTTTAAGCTTGCTGAGGAGGATATATGCAGGGATATAAAGATCTCACTGATGCTTACCAAAGTTTTTTACAGTTCTGTTTTCCTGTTTTACAATCTTTTAAAAAAGAATGATAATTATTTTTATTCATGCTGTAGAATACTAAGGGGGGAAAGGACCTATAAGGAAATAGTTGAAAAGCTTAAATTCCTGAAGTTTTAATATTTGAAAATAATTATTTTAAAAAAACAGGTTTTAAAACAATAAAAAATAGTAGAATAGTATTGATAGAATAAAACAAAGTCTTATTATGGATTTTATATTATGGATTTGTGAAATTACACAAACAAACCCAGGCATGGACTTAAATCAAGGGGTATGAAATGTCTTAGGAATAAAAATGTGAATTTTAAGCAAACATTTCCAATATGGCAATATGGACTTAAAACAAGAGGTATAAAATGTCTGAAAGTAAAAACGAAACGGTAATAGTACAAATCTCAGACTTGCATGTCGGAGAGTCTGATTTTGTGCCCAGCCTTCTTACCAGATGTGTAGATGAGATAAATGAATTAAAACCGGATATTGTGATGATAACCGGCGATCTCACCGGCATGGGTTACAGGAGGGAGTATGATACCGTTAAAAACTATATTTCTCCGATAAAATGTAAAAATGTTTTGATAATGCCTGGTAATCATGATTCAAGGAATGTCGGGTATATGCATTTTGAAGATATTTTCGGGGAAAGATATTCATGTTTTAAGACAGAGGAATTGATGATTGTTGATGCTGATTCGAGCGAGCCTGACCTTGATAACGGCCATATAGGCAGGGAGTATTATAACTGGATTAAAAATGAATTTAAGAACGCCAAACCCAATGACTTAAAGATTTTTGCCATGCACCATCATCTTATTCCAATCCCGGGGACCGGGCGCGAGCGTAATATTGTCCATGATGCAGGAGATGTGCTTGAGGTTCTTGTTGACTCAGATGTAGATATTGTTTTATGCGGCCATAAGCATGTACCTTACATTTGGCGCAT
>JBBQDW010000234.1:0-1957 GCA_038320085.1 Candidatus Humimicrobiales bacterium | reverse complement strand
TAGGGGATGTTAAACGACTTACTACTCAAAGATATAACAGTATTTACGTGTATACTTATTTACGTAAATGTTTAAGAATCCAAATTAATATATGAGGATACCGATTTTAGCAGAACATTAGGGATGTTTGATTTTTTTTTCCAAAGAAAATGAAACTGCAACTAATTCTTAAATTTATTTGTTTAATAAACTGGCGATTATAAAAATTGTTTTCTCTTCAAAAACACCAGCATAGTAGCCTTCAATTACTTTTTTGATTTTTCCTTCTTTATCAATGAAATAAAAATAAGGACCACCTGGTACATGATATAATTTTGTAACCAAGCTATTCGCATCCACATAAACAGGATATTTTATATTGTAATCTTTGACAAATTTTTCGACTACTTCAGTTTTATTTCTAAAAAATATACTAGCAATTACAACATTTCTTTTGTCTTTATATTTCTCATGCAACATGTTCATTGGTTTTAAAGCGGCCATACAATTTCCACATCCAATAAATGAAAAATCCAATAGTACTACTTTACCTTTAAGTTCAGATAAAGACAATTTTTTACCAGACGTTGAGTATAATGTCCAATCGGGCGCAATTGTTCCTGCTTCCAATAAGGAAGATTGTTTTCGGGGTGGATGAAACCCATCAGGAATCTTTGCAGCTGCGATATTAAAACTATCTTGGTTAAATATATAATCTGAGTATATGCTTTTATTATAGTCTGTAAGAAAAATCCCTTCTGAAAGTTTAGATATCCCTTCATTTATTATACAAATAGGTAATTCTGATAAATTATCAATAAATAAATGGAAATTATGATACATCCGCTTTTTATCAATAATACTATCGTAAAGATTAAAAATAAAATGATGGCATATACGAGAACTGATTATTGTATCGCTGCCTTGTCTAATTTTAGACGGTCTACTGCTTAGTGTTTCATTCATCCATTTTAAATTGCCAAGTAATGAAGTTCGAAAGTCAAAATAATGTATGTCGGGTTTACTTATTTGATATGTGCTGTCTTGAAAAGACACAGTAATTATATCTTGTCCATCATATGTAGCACTTTTAATTGCCCCTTTATACAAGCCAACAACCTGTTTTTGTTTTATTTTAAATAGATACCCATATATAGAATCTTCAGACATCTTTAAAAATTCGGCATTGTTTTGATAAACTGTAGTGTCATCACCGGCAGGGTTCTTAAACATTTCAATTGATAGATAACTTAAATTTTTGCTTCCTTCTATTTTATCGATTGCTTTTTGCAATAAAGAAACTTGCGCATGAATATTTGTAACATAAATAATCAACGCCAGGCAAACAAATATTTTCTTAACGTAGTATCTCATATTATGCAATTTTATTCTCATAAACTTGTTTTGATTTCTGTATACCTAAATGTTAGAGCTATAAAAGTAAGGTCTTTTTTCCAAGCCGAATTTTGTGATTTTCGAAATATAATTTACAGTTACAAAGTAAATATGCTAATTTAAATGCAAGGTATAAAACAACTGTGTTTGGAAAAAGTATAGCAGAGACCATAGCTGAAAAATTAAGGTTTTTAAAAACAAACTATTGGCGTAGGAAATGGCAGAGAATTTCACAAAAAAAGATATCAATGGAACTAATATTGGGGCCGCCTCACTAAACGGGAAAGTTAGCACGTTAAGGAATTTAGAAAATTTCAGACGCCAACAACCAGTAGTAACGAGAACCTCTTTGCAGACTCTATACTTTTTACGAAATCAGTCGTTTCGTAAAAATCTTTTCAGGTAAATAGGATGCATCTTGTAGTATAAATTCCGGATTGCGTCCTAAAAAACTTACTGGCAAGATCATTTTTACCTTTCATCAATAAAACGATAGAAAAGAAAATTATTAGTTTATTATCACACTATTATATAGTTTTTTTTAATAATAACATAATTAATTTTGCCTCTACTTAACATAAGA
>JBBQDW010000233.1:0-1959 GCA_038320085.1 Candidatus Humimicrobiales bacterium | reverse complement strand
CCTCACTCTTTATTTACTTTGCGATTTTACATGGTATTTTAGACTTTGGTACTGCTTTTATGTTTTTATTGGAAATAAAGTAAATACAATATCTTCATACATAAGAAGTAATAACCTCAATGGGGAAGAATGTTAAGAAATAATCATCTGAAAATTAATAATTAAAGTTTTAAATTCGTGAAATTATTATGGAAGTAATTTTAATCAGCGGTATATTTTTGTCTCTTTTTATTGTCGTTTTGCTTCTGACAAATAAGCAGAAGGCGTTAACTGACAAAATTAATGTGGAATACATTATTTATTTGATAATCATTGGTTTTGTTTTCTATATCGGTTATTATGGAATAAAACATGAAAACATATTCACGAACAATCCACAAATAGAGAACTCAGGGGATAAAGAAAGTGAACCGACTGAAAAATATAAAAACTCAGGTATAAAAACAGAAGTTGCCTCTAAATTGCATGATAATCTCCTGAAAATTATGGCCGAACAAAAACCTTATCTGAATCCTAAACTCAGTTTAGCCGGATTAGCCCGGCAATTGGAAATTTCAACCAATCAGCTTTCACAAGTCATCAACCAACAGGGGCAGGTTAATTTTCACGATTTTGTCAATGAATACCGTGTAGAAGAATTTATACAGAACGCAAAAAAAAATAAGAATTTCTCTTTACTTGCATTGGCACTTGACTCTGGATTTAATTCCAAATCATCTTTTAATACTATTTTCAAAAAGCAAAAAGGGGGAACGCCTTCACAATATTTATCAAAGCAGGTGCAGAAAGATACGGAAGGATAAATTGTTACTCTCACTCTCAAAACAGTTATTTCACTCACATAGAGAATATTAATAGTGCAAACATATAGGTTAAGTCCTGTTTTTGGTTTAAACCTATAAGTTTGAGCGATTGCCTTTTGCATTTGATTTTACTTTGCTCAAAAAAGTTTTAGCCATGGAAACAATTAAGCAAAAGAATCAAATCATCAAAAAGTACAATAGCCCTTTCTTGTTTTACCTTTTAAGTACGATTATTCCATGGTCATTATGGTTTTTCGCCGGCTATTTGAGCCACATTGAGCCATTTACCAAAACCTTGGAATGGGCTGTCGGTATAAGCAGTATTGTGGGACTTCTGACACCGGCAATTATCGCACTTTTTTTTATGTTGCCTTACAAAGAACTGCGCATCGATTTTCTGGGACGTTTTTTCAATTTCAAAAGCATAAAGGGCGAATATATTCTAATCACCTTCTTTTTAATGCTAATTAGCATACTTGCGGCACAGGCAATTTCTCTGTTTTTTGGATATCCGGCAGAACAGTTTTCGTTCCGGGGTTCATTTACTTTTACTTCATCGCTTTTCCCTGTTTGGTTTTTGCTGCTGGCAGCCCCAATACTGGAAGAACTCGCCTGGCACTCCTACGGAACCGACAGCCTGGTTTCGCGCTTCAATCTGTTGAAAGCTTCGCTGATTTTTGCACTATACTGGGCAATCTGGCATTTCCCCTTATCCACCATCAAAGGGTATTACCATAGCAATTTGGTAGAGTCGGGCTGGATTTACTCCTGGAACTTTATTATTAGCATGATACCATTCGTATTGATTATGAACTGGATATACTATAAATCCAATCGGAACATCTTGCTTACAATCTTATTCCACATTACAGCAGTATTTTTCAATGAAATTTTTGCCACTCACCCCATGAGTAAAATGATACAAACCGGATTGCTCTTAATCGTTTCCGTCTATTTGGTAATTACGGACAAGGAAATGTTTTTCAAACGAATTTAATCTTGATAAAAATCTAAATATGCTATAAAATGAAAAAGGTAGTTTTAATATTTATTACAGCATTTATTTGTTACCGTTTTAAATAAAAACACAGATTTGATAAATAAAAAAGTTTTTTATAAATTAGTCCGAATGGCCACTAAAAATCAACCGGGACAC
>JBBQDW010000232.1:0-1968 GCA_038320085.1 Candidatus Humimicrobiales bacterium | reverse complement strand
TTGCCGTTTATCGTCAGGCCCTCCATATTATATGCAAATTTTCTGTCAGAAATTCTTTTTATGTTAACAGCCTCTTTTACGGGCATGGACATTCCATATTGGTTATTTTCACAGATATAAATCACGGGAAGGTCCCATATTGACGCCATATTTAACGAACCATGAAAATTGCCCCGGTTTGCTGCGCCATCTCCAAAAAAACACAGGACCATCCTGTCTTTATATTTAAGCTTGCAGGATAGTGCCGCCCCTGTAGCTATGTCTATACTTCCGCCGACAATTCCGTTTGCTCCAAGGTTTCCACCATCTACATCTGCAATATGCATCGAACCGCCCTTGCCCTTACAGTAACCTGTTTTTTTACCAAGAAGCTCTGCCATCATCAGGCTTATATCCGCACCTTTTGCAATGCAGTGCCCATGCCCCCTGTGTGTGGATGTTATATAGTCTTTTTTATCAATGGCATAAATGGCCCCGACAGCGGTCGCTTCCTCACCCACATAAAGATGGCACGTTCCATGGATCTGTCCCTTGATTATAAACTGTTCTGTCTGAGCCTCGAAGTGCCGAATTTCATAAAGCTTTTTTAACATTTCTATTTTTATTGCCGGTTTGAGCAGCGAAAAGGAGTCCATTATTTCATGGCCGTCAATTGTTAAAAAGCCGGAGCCCGATATTTTTTCTTTAGTTAGTTTTTTATTTTCTGCCATATTTCACGCCTTTTTTTATATATTATTAAAATCAAATTATTTAAACCAAATCACTCATTTTTTACAAACTTCCCGTCTTTTGACAGGTAATTGTACTTCGTCCGTTATTTAGAAATTTCAATCCTGTAACTTTATCAGTTATTAAGAAGTTCCAATCCTGTAACTTCATCAGTTATTAAAATATTAACGAGCCCGGAAGTAAGAGCGCCCGATATTACTTTAAGCTTCTTTTCCCCGAAAGCTACGCCAATTACATTATTGATCTTTTTTAGCTTTTCAAATGACATTTTAACAATCCTGCCATCCAGCCTGTTTGCTACAGGCAACCCCTTGTCATTTATAAATATAAGGTTTACATCACCCACTGCGCCAAGGTCCGTAAGGTAAGTAAAATCATCAACAGTAAAATTTCCAGTCTGTATCATTGTTGAACCGATTCCGATATCGCTCATGCCCAAAACTGCGGTATGGATCTTACCGGACATTTCAATTATTTCACGGATACTGGAATCTTTTTCCAGCATCTCTTTTGCCTGCCTGCTGTCTAATACTGCCGGTGAATTAAGGACATACCCCCTGCCGCCAAACCGGTCAGCAAGGGCCCTGGCAACGGAATTTGTATGTACCTCGATTCCTGTCTTTCCAAGCCCGCCAAGCAATGGGATGACTTTTATGTCTATTTTATTCTCGGGTTCAAGGTAACCGGCGACAGATTTTAATGTTGTCCCCCAGCCCACACCCAGATAGTCACCGTCTTTTAAGAATCTCTCAAGAAGGCTCGTAAGGGAGACGGCCATCTGCCTGTAAATTTCCTGGACGTCTTCTGATGAACTAACCAGAAAGCATTCCTTTATTCCAAATTTTTTTTCAATACTTCTTTCAAGCTCATCAAAACTTTCCCGCTGGGAGTTTATCCTGATTTCAACTACTTTTTCTTTTTTGGCTTTTGTAAGGTACCTTGATACTTTTGTTCTTGAGATATTTAACTTTTCTGCAATCACCTGCTGGTTTAAATCCTCCAGGTAATAAAGCCTTGCTATCTTTGATAAAAGTTTTAGTTCCTCTGATTTATTCATATATTTTTTATATCGCACATTTGTGCATTACCTGCAAATTTATGCATTAATAATATAGAAAAACTTCAAAAATTGCAAATAATAAAATTAGTTTATAAAATAGCCGGAGTAGATTAAATATTATAGTGTTGCAAGATTAAATATTGCAATGCCGGCATGTTAAGAATCGGACAATATGACCA
>JBBQDW010000231.1:0-1970 GCA_038320085.1 Candidatus Humimicrobiales bacterium | reverse complement strand
ATGATGATTATATCCGTACCATCGCAACGGATTCTGCCTGGGACAGGTCAACAATGAACCCCTCGGATTGCAGGTTTGACCTTGATTGTGATCCGTCACGGGCATTGGAAGTCACCCCGGATTGGGGCTCTAAAATTAACCTTTTTACAGTAGGGCAGGAGCGTAACTTTAACTTTGTTACAAAGATAGTTGAACCCTGCGATTGCTTTATCAACGAATTCTACAACAAGCCACAGGAAGTAAACAAAGTAATGATTACCGATTTGGTTGATCAGTTCTGTGCCTATTATGAAAATCACCCTACCAAAAAGGTCATTTATTTTCGTGACAGGTATGGCGACAACCGTCAGCCTAACGTCAAGAATTCAATGTAATTCAACAACCAGGCAATTGAACAATTTAAAACAAAAGGCTGGATGGTTGAGCTACGTTCGCACAAGGGAATGGAACCACCACAAAATGATAAATACCTGCTTTGGATTAACATTTTTAAAGCAAACGACCCGCGATTTCCAAAGGTAATATTCAATGGGAAAAACTGCAAATACACACTTATATCGATGAACAATACCAGGGTTATTGAACGCAACGGCAAATTCGATAAGGATAAAAATTCTGAAAGAAACGACAAAATACTCACCGAACAAGCTACCCACATCTCCGATTCCGCCGATAAAAGAATCTGGACAATATACGGGAAAACGCTTTATTCGCACTCTTCTACTTATGTGGAGCCGAGATTATAGGGATTATTTATATAACTATTAACCAACTTTCCTTTCATGATTAGATACAGGAAATCTCTCATTAGATTCCCTTATTTTAATTGTGGCAGAAAGTCCAACATCTTTAAGTTCCTTCAAAACATGATCTGCCATTAAGTAACTGGATTGAAAGCGTTTGTAACCAAAAAGGCCTGTAGACATCTTTTTAAGTTCGCTATGGATATTTTCTAATGATTCCGTAATAGTTGAACGAAAAACCATTGCACATTTGGAGCAAGGTATTTCTGTCAATTCCAAGGTTGAATAAAATGCACTTTTTAATATATCTATTGACCGTTTAAAGTCCTTTTCTCTGTAATAATGTTCAGATTCTACATAACATTTATTAACTAATAAAAGTTGTTTCCTGCATGTCATATCTTTACAAGAGCAGCCTAATAACTCAATCTTATCCTTTTCAACTTCAAAATATTCAGTATCTGTTACCGAGAATGAAAATAGTTTTCTCATGCTAGCTTTCATATTCTAATTTTATATTTTTTATAAAAAACCACAAGTGCCAATTCATATCAATAAATTGATACACCTGTGCTCAAAAAAACAGTTCTGTGTTAATTAATTAAAGAATTATATATAAAATACAACTTCAACTAAAAACCAGTTCCAATTACTAAATATTTTAAAAAATTGCGTCCTATAAATGTATTTTCAAAAAGTCAACCATAAACATAAGCAAAAAAACATACTAAATGAAAAAATTCACTATTTTTTTTATTTATTTTTCGCCAGCCAAAAGAGTTGATTTACTGAATAACTTTTTATCTACCAGATACTTTATATAGAAAGTTAGTACAACGAAGTTCAAAACATTTACCTGTGTTTTACAAGAAACATTATTCTGAATAGATGAGATTGTGATTTATGAAGGTAACAAACAACTCATTTCAAGCGCTTGAGTATCCCAAAAGATTAAATTTTAACTCGCGGCAAGTTATAGGAGACTAAACCCAAAATGATTAAAACAGCCTGATTAAAATATTTCCAGGTACTGTCCCATCGTGGAATTCAATTTCCAAATATGGCACTATCTTATACTTTATAATATGAAAACAGTATACATATGATCAGTAGGGATAATCCTAAGTCAATCAATTAGAGCAAGTTGAAATAAAAACAGACAAAACAATTAGAATAACTCAGTTTGCAATAATTATTTAATGTAGTACATTAGATCATCAAAACGAT
>JBBQDW010000230.1:0-2038 GCA_038320085.1 Candidatus Humimicrobiales bacterium | reverse complement strand
GAAACCGGACTTGAGTTTAATTCGCTGTCAAAGACATTTAATATGACAGGCTGGAGAATAGGATTTGCGGCCGGCAATAAAAAAGTTATAGAAAGTCTGGGAAAATATAAGACAAACGTGGATTCAGGCGTATTTAACGCTATTCAGTATGCAGGAGTTGCAGCATTAAACAATTACGAGATGCTTGTCCAGGGCAATCTTGAAATATACAGGAAAAGAAGGGCGACTATTTTTAATGCTCTTGATGAATGCGGCATAAAATATTACAAATCAAACGCAACCATATATATCTGGGCAAAAGTTCCAGGTGGCCACACTTCAATAAGCTTTTCTGAGCTGCTTTTAAACAAAGCCAATGTTGTTATAACCCCGGGGAGCGCATTTGGAAAGTTTGGCGAAGGCTATTTCAGGATATCCATAACTCTTGATGATGCAAGGCTAAAAGAGGCATTAGAAAGGATTAAAAAGGTCCTTTAAAACTATGGCCGGGTCATTTGAAACAGAAAAATCAAAAGATGGAAAAGAAAAGGCGCTTTTAGTCTTTATAAAGCTTAAATTCCCCAGGGCAACAAAAAGAATTATCTATAATGTGGCCGACGATATCTTTCAAAGCAGCGACAGCCCGGAATTTAGAATAAGTGAAGAAATAGAAGAGTTAAAAAATCTTACTTCTGCTGCCGGGGCAGAGGTCAAAGAGGTCGTCTTCCACAAACAGTCAAATTTAAATCCTAAATACCTGATTAGTACAGGAAAGCTTGAGGAGATAGTCTTAACTGCCAAAGAAGGATCTTTTGACCTGGCCATATTTGATAACGAGCTGACGCCTGCCCAGCAAAGCAACCTGGAAAACAAACTTAAAATAAAGGTAATAGACAGGACAGCGCTTATTCTGGACATTTTTGCTCAGCGGGCGCAAAGCAGTGAAGGAAAATTACAGGTTGAGCTTGCGCAGTTAAATTACCTGCTTCCACGCCTGATTGGCAAAGGTGTGAAGTTATCAAGGCTTGGCGGCGGTATTGGCACAAGGGGACCCGGTGAACAAAAGCTGGAGGTAGACAGGCGCACAATAAGAAAAAATATAAGTCAGCTTGAAGAAAGAATAAACCAGATATCGATCCAAAGGGATATCCAGAGAAAGACAAGGCAGGACAACAATATATTTTTAATATCTCTTGTGGGATATACAAACGGCGGCAAATCAACACTGCTAAACATTCTTACAAGATCAGACGTGCTTGTAAAAGATATGCTTTTTTCTACACTGGATTCGACAACAAGAAGGCTTAAAATTCCTGAAATGGATGAGGTGCTGATAAGTGATACAGTCGGTTTTATAGAGAAATTGCCCCATCAGCTGGTGGCAGCCTTTAAATCCACTCTGGAAGAGGTCAGGCGAGCCGATCTGCTATTAATGGTAATTGATTCAGGAAATATTAATTTTAGCCAGCATATCAAAAGTGTAATGAACGTATTAAAAGAACTGGAAGTTCATCACAAGACGATTATCCTGGTTTTTAATAAAATAGACAAACTGGATAACAAAACCCTGGATATCTTAAGGCTTAAATACAGGAATGCTTTATTTATATCTGCATTAAATAAAAAAGGCCTGGACGGCCTTTATGAAAAAATAAAAAAAGTTGTAGATAGAAACAGGCTGTCCCTGTTTCTTAAAATACCCTATTCTGAGACAAAATTAATATCTTTTATTTTTAATAATTGCAAGATACTTGATAAAAGATATGAAGATGATGGAATAATGCTGAAAATAAATGCAAATTCAAGATACGAAGACAAACTCTCCGGGTTTATATACAAAGAATTTGACAGTGGGAGCGACTAAAAATATTTCCTTACCACACCTATTACTTTGCCAAGTATTTTTGCATCCCTGACCTCAATAGGTTCCATAAAGTCATTTTCAGGCATTAACTTTATGCTGTTTGCTTTTTTAAAGAATCTTTTTACTGTTGCTTCATCTTCAATCAGTGCCGCGACGATCTCTCCATTCATGGCAGTGTCCTGTTTTCTTACGATG
>JBBQDW010000229.1:0-2139 GCA_038320085.1 Candidatus Humimicrobiales bacterium | reverse complement strand
GTTGCAGAAATCACACATCCTGCGCCGGAAGGAACCTCGAACGGACTTTTAAATCTGGCCGGCCAGGCATCTGTGGTATTTATCTATGGTATGGAAGCGCTGAAAGGAAAAGATGGCTCATTTCGGCCCTCTCTGCTGGTTCTTACAGGATTGATGGTTGTGTGCGTTTTCCTAATTCTTTGGCTTAAAGAATCTGCCATGGTGCGGCCCCTAAAACTTTTAGAAAAACCTGATTAAATAAATAAGCAGTTTTAAAATCTGCAATAGTGGTCATAGCCCCGGATTTTAATTTTGACGAGATAGAAAAGATTATACAGGATAATGAATACAGCCTTGGCTTTGTTTTATGGAGATTTATGCAGAAAAATTTTTGAATTTAATTTAAATAACAATCATAATATTTTAGGTATATATTTTTATAACCAACATAAATATTTTTTAACACAAGCATATGAAATAACACAGGAATATGCGGTTGATTTTAAGAAAGGGTTTTTAGAAATGGAATGGGAAAAACCGTCAGCTGAAATCATAAGTATTTTTGAAAAGGTGGTGCCTGCAATTGCAGGAATTGAAAAGCGAAAAATGTTTGGCCTTCCATGTATTTTTATAAAGTCAAATATGTTTATGGGTGTTCACCAAAATAACATATTTTTGAGGCTTCCCTTCAGTGACAGGAAAGTGTTTCTTAAACTGGAAGGCGCACACGTATTTGAACCTCAACCCGGAAGGATAATGAGAGAATATGTAGTTTTCCCCGGATGGATCTTTGAAAAGGAAAGTGCAGATATTTTAAATGACTGGATTTACAAATCTTTCGAATATGCCGCTTCTCTGCCGCCTAGAGAGAAAAAAGGAAAATAATGAAAATATCAAACATATGGCGCCTTTTAAGGATTTTGCTGATTTTTTCAAGGAAAACAACAAATGTGAAAGCTAAAGAGCTGGCGCAGACCCTGGAAATCTCGGTTCGCCAGGTTTACCGCGACATTGAATGCCTTAAGCAGGCTTCTGTTCCGATATACTCCGATAAGAATGGTTTTTCCCTGATGCCGGACTTTTATATGCCTAAAATCAGCCTTGAGACTCCTGAGATACTGACTTTGCTGATTCTGTGCAGCTCCATTAAGGCGCAGAAGGGAACGCCTTACTGCGAACTTCTGACAAGCGCATGCGACAAAATAGTCAATTCCCTGCCTGATGGTTTGAAAAAAGTCTTCCTAAACCCGGATTATGATGTAATGGTTGATTTTGGCCTTGAAACAAAGGTTGACTACAAGAAAATTGAGGGAATGTTCAGCCTCATATATGAAGCCTCAATTGCCAAGAAACAGCTCCTCATGAGTTATTATAATATTGATACAAAAGGCCTTACAGAAAGGGTCATCGACCCCTATGCCTTCAAGCTGAATTTTGGCATCTGGTATCTTATTGGTTTTTGTCACTTGCGTAATGAGGTAAGGACCTTCCGGATCGACCGGATAAGGCAGGTGGAAGCCTTAAGCCAGCCATTTGATATTGCCGATGATTTTAATATTGATGATTATTTCAGGGGAAGCTGGGGAATAATAAGGGGTGTTGAATATAAAGTCAAATTGAGGTTTTCTTCCAAAATTGCTGATTTTATTTCGGAGTGCACCTGGCATCCTTCCCAGAAACTGTCTTTAAATAAAGACGGGAGCCTTGAGGCGGAATTTAATGTGGACGGTTTAAGTGAGATAAAAATATGGGTGCTGGGTTTTGGTGAAAATGTAGAAGCGCTTGAACCTGCTGAGCTTAGGGAAGATATAGCAAAAACACTGAAAAGCGCAATGCTGCTATATAAACCCGCTGGTAAAACTTAGGACTTTGATAAAATAAAAATGATAAATTAAAGGTCTAAAGATATTTGATTTTTTTTTAAACTCTTGGTCTTTTATTTACAATTATAAGCTTGAAAGCGTTATACTCTAATGCATATACCCACACAGATAAAACTTGGAAAGCTATAGGTATGATTTGGCTATGGACCATAAAAATTTATATAACTCAGAGTATGTTTCAAGGGATTACGGCAAGAGGGATTATCTTGAACCTGCCGAAGAAACCCTTATAACACAACTGGGCCATGACAGACTTGCGGCTATGGATATGCTTGAT
>JBBQDW010000228.1:0-2178 GCA_038320085.1 Candidatus Humimicrobiales bacterium | reverse complement strand
TAAACTTAGCAGTAAATGCGAAGTTTTCCAACCGCTCTTTTTTATTCGATTTTAATCATTTTGGACAGACCTGATTTTTTTGGTGAAATTTTAGCACATGTGTAATAATTGTTAAATAAAGCAAATATGTATCCATTTAGCCTAATTAAATTAACTGGAGTTTCCTCAAAAATAGGTTAGTCCGGGAACAAAGATAGTTGGAACCTGTCATGATGAGGTCCTATTCTGCTTCTAAATTCCATTAATCCTTGTTTTGAGTGTTTTAAAAGTTCAAAGATTCCATCAGCCATCGCATAGTTATAAAATGAGGGGACCCCAAAAAATCTCTTCGATAGTATAAAAATTTTCTGCACCATGATCTTTAGTTTTAAGGATATTCCGAGATATATACTTGTAAAATAAGCTATTGCATGCACTAATACTGTAATATTACGGATTGAAGTATAGCCCAGTACCCTGAAGTCTTCCAGGTTGTATGACTGTTTAATATAACGATAACACTCATCACACTTCCAACGGGTCAGATAAATTTCTACAATTTGCCAAAGTTGTTTATTGTTGTTTATATTCACTTGTTTATTGGTTAATAGCAGCATTGGTTGTTGCCCAAATCCTTTAACGATTACAAGGGTGTACCACAAATCAGGATATTCTGGCAAAGCCACGGTAACGGCACCATAAGTTAAATGAATAAATTCCTCTTTGCCCTCTTTAGAAACATAAATGTGGGCCCTATGATTAAGCTCTACATGCCGATCAATACGTTCTGCCTTAACCTGCCTGTTTGTATTTTTACCGAAATGAAGGTAGCGTGACATTTTTAATCGTGTCACAAATTGCAGCGATTCATCAGTAAAACAACGAATCAAATCATTATTATCACCCTGTCGGTCAATTGCCCAAGTACCTTTTGTGCCTGTAAATGCTTTAACTTTTTTTATAATCTCAATTAACTTTTCTGTACCCCCTGGATAATCCACCGCTCTTGTTGAGTATGCTTCACAATACAATGGTACAATCCTGTCATGGGCCAGGTTTGCTCCTGTTACCTGACAAAGATGGTAGCCCTTTGCTTGTGTGTGCTTGCTGCCATCATAAATGTTGCATAAGTTTTCCATCACTTTTGCATATGGCTTCATCATGTCGCCAGGATCAAGTGCTATAACCATAGTGTCATCAATCTTGTCATCAGCTAGCCGAAGAATATTATTATTAATCGTGGCAGTCAGATCCTCGTTACTTAAATTGCGACTCAACCTGTCTTCGGTCTTGATCAGTGGCAAGGGTTCCATTAAAGCCCTGCTTATATTCGATAGCTTAACATCTTTTGATGCCTGTATCCCGTAAATCATCTCTTTCACTAACCTCTTTTTAACTTTTCCAAGATTCTTTGAAATAGTTCCTGAAAATTTATTACTTTGCATCTTGAACCGGTTCATTAATAAAGAATTTGCGTCCATAAGCGTTCTGTGGTTTGTGTCCACTGCCAAGTTCGTGATTTGGACGCAATTTTTTTAAGGAATCTCCATTTTTTAATACCTTTCACTTGTTAAAACTCTTAAATCTTCATAAGGTCAGCAAATCACTATTTTTACCCTCGAAAATTGAGGAAACTCCAGAATACTATACAAGGATCAATTATTATTCAATTGCATATAGGAAACCACCAGAACTTAATATATAGGCTTTACCGTTATAAATTGCCGCTGTTGATTCTTCTACTTTGTTTGCCATTCTTACCCTGAAAAGGAGATTAGTTGTTCCATCTCTATTTCCCTTGGCATCAATGCCAAAAAAGTATGGATTTGTTGTAGAACCGCAATAAACATAACCATTATTGCCTATAACTGGCCCAGTCAATCCTCCAGGTCCATCAAATGTCCAAATTGGGTCTCCGGTGCTTGAGTTCAGCGCAACGATTTTTGCAGCAATAGGTAATCCACCAAGCCCTCCTCCATAAAGTGCCGAAATAAATGCCTTTCCATCATGATACGCCGGGGTGACATTAAAATTTTCACGATGAATTTTAGGAGTCCATAATAATTCCTGAGTTTCTGCATTAATACACTTCATTCCATCTCCTGGCATCAATATTTTACCATTAAAGCCAATAGCTACTCCGGAATCTGATCCTTCCCCCTGAAATCTCCAAATTAGTTTGCCAGTGTATTTCTCAAA
>JBBQDW010000227.1:0-2181 GCA_038320085.1 Candidatus Humimicrobiales bacterium | reverse complement strand
TACCATGGTTTTCTGCAGCAAGCCTGAATATATGCAGCTTTTGGAATATATAGATACGGATGTGCTTGAACTTACCGGAAACCATATGAATGATTATGGTTCCAAATGGTTTGATTACACTCTTGATATTTATGATAAGGCAGGCATTGACTATTTTGGAGGCGGGCGAAATCTTGAAGATGCGCAAAAGGCGGCGACTTTTGATATCGGTGGATATAAGTTTGCTTTTTTAGGCGCCAATACTTTTGGGCCCTCTTCTGTATGGGCAACAGACAGTACTTCAGGGGCCGCCCCGATAAATACACTGGATGCGGCAAAGCAGGAGAAAGATATGCAGAAATATGAAGAAATGATAAAAAAGTTAAATTCTGAAGGTTATAATGTAATTTTTACATTCCAGTATCTGGAGACATATAGTTACTCACCTACCGGGCAGCAGGTTAAAGATTTTGAAAGAATGGCGGATGCGGGAGCTGTGATTGTAAATGGCAGCCAGGCCCACCAGCCGCAGGGTTTCGAGATAAGGGAAAATGGTTTTATAAACTTCGGGCTCGGCAACCTGTTTTTTGGCCAGGCGGCGGGGCTGCCTGTAAAGCAGGGTATGATAGCCAAACATATATTTTATAAGGGCAAACATATAAATACTGTCATGAAGACTATTTATATTGAGGACCTGTCCCAGCCAAGGCTCACCGAAGGGCAGGAAAGAGCGGACCTGTTAAGAGCTGTTTTTCAGGGCAGTATAATAAATAAAGATACAATAGATATAAAAAATTAAAATCGGCAGGAAGGGCCTGCAGCAAAGAAACCAAATGGGACTTTTTAAAAGAATAAAATTAAAAGCCGGGCTACGAAGTAAGAACAAAGCTAAAGCCGGCACAGGCAACGCTGCTGCCGGCATAGGCAATACAGGCTATACGGGCGGCGCAGGCAACACAAACAACACAGACAACATAAGAAACGCAGGCAACCCTGAAAACGCAGGCGATACAAACAATACAAGCAACGCAGACACAATAAACAATACAAATAATAATATTGGCAGCGGCAGTAAAAAGCCTGAAAACAAAGCTCCTGAAAAGGAAATGACTTTTGTGGGGCATCTTGAAGAGCTGCGAAAAAGAATAATAATTGTCCTCATTGTCTTTGCTGTGGCATTCATACCTGCATATATCTACCATGCAAAGATACTTGAATTTATAACTGCCCCACTTGTAAATAAAAAACTTGTATTCCTTGAAGTAACCGAACCCTTCCTTGTAAATGTCAAACTGGCATTTTTTGCAGCCGCAGCAGTTGCAATACCGATCCTTGTTTACCAGATAGTTATATTTATAAAGCCTGCGCTGTCGGCAAGGATAAGGAAAAGCCTGAGTGTTCTGGCAATTGTGTTTTTTATTCTTTTTGCCGGAGGTGTGGCATTTTCCTATAAGCTGATGATACCTGTTGCGGTAAAGTGGCTGTTGGGTCAGGGCGCCGGACTGGTACAAAATCTTTCCATAAATAAATATGTCAGCTTTATCGGCTGGTTTTTGCTTGGTACCGGGATAATATTTGAGATGCCGCTGGTTTTGCTTTTTTTAATTAAAGCAGATATCATTACTGTTGCACAGCTTAGGAGGCAGTGGCGTGTTGTATATATAGTAATTCTCCTGCTTTGTGCAATAATCACTCCGGACTGGAGCCCTGTAACCATGGGAGTACTTGCGGTCCCCATGATTCTTTTATACGAACTTGCGCTTTTACTCGCAAGATTTTTTTAAGATATTAATTTTTTAAGATATTAATATAGTAAATATTTTAGTTGGGAAGAGGTGAACTTGCAGAGATGTTTGGACTAGGCTGGCAGGAACTTATAATAATTTTAGTAATTGCGCTTATCATTTTTGGTCCCCGGAAATTACCGGAAATCGGCAAATCCCTTGGTCAGGCAATCAGTGATTTTAGAAACACCACAAAAAAAGCCACCGATGAAGCAAAAAGGGAAATGAAAGACATAGAGAATTCAATCAGCGATTCAGTTAACGGCACTGATACTATTGTGGAAAAACCAGGTACGAATGATTCAAGTACCGGCGCAGGCAAACTGTAATCGCGGACCTTTCCCTCTATGCCCGATTTTTTTGGCTGGGTAAATAGTTGCAATTAAATGGGCCCTTCTGAATAATTCAATAAAAATTA
>JBBQDW010000226.1:0-2203 GCA_038320085.1 Candidatus Humimicrobiales bacterium | reverse complement strand
CACAATCGAATCACTAAAAAAACAATTTAAAATAGATCCCACAATAAGAGTAATAATTAATATGTATGATACCAGGAAGGGACTTCATGGCGAAGCGGTTGGACTGGTTAAAAAGCATTTTAATAATATTTTTGATACATACATAAGGACTAACGTTGCACTTGCAGAAGCTCCGGCACATAACCAAGATATATTTACCTATGATCCCAAAAGTCATGGAGCGAAGGACTATTTAAAATTGTCAGAAGAGATATTAAGGAGGACTAATGGCTAAAGGTAAAATTACTTATGATCCCTTTGGATTTGATAAAAAAGAAGAGAGTAAGGAAGGCAACAGAGATTATATCAGGCATACTTTTTTAATCCGTGAAGAGTCTTTAAAAAATATGAGAGCGTATGCTTACTGGGAACGATTAAGCCAGAAAGACTTACTGGAGGAAATATTATCGGCTTATTTCAAAGACAAAAAGATTAAGGAACTGCCATAATTGAGAAGGCCAGACAGGAATTTTTTAAAATAGTATAAGTAGAGGTGTTATACTGATATAATAGAAAAAACCCTTCCGGCAAGAAGAGTTTTTCTAAAATTAAATATTCAATTTTATAAGTTTGACCGCTTATTACAAAAGGACACGTTACGGCCACCACATGGCCACCCTTTGTTATATGTAAGCATAGACTTTTAAAAATAAAATTGCAATAGGAATTAAAGGAGGTGATAAATTGGAGGAATTGAAATACAGCGAATACCCGGAGTATAAGGACTTTGTTAATACCTTTATTCAAAGGGATAGTTATGTAGTAAAGCAAATTGGTAAAGACTACTGGAAAACCAAGAATAAGCCATTATCGGACGTACCTATTAAAGCACATTTAAACGGACAGTATTATGTCGGGGTTAAAAGCAAGTGGTATCCTTCTTATGCTATCTTTGATTTTGATGATATGAAAAGAGATGATGTAGAAGATATAAGGGAAAAATTTGGCCTTGATTGCAGTAATTCTATGCTTGATACAAGCGGAAGCCCTAACTCGTATCACTTATTATTTGGGACTGTATATAATGGCAAGCCTCCAACTATCAGACTCCAGAATCAAATTTTAAAGCCCGCTGCAAATGAAAATGGAATTGAAATTTATCCACAAACCAACCGGATGATTAAACTGCCATATGGCTATAATCAGAATTGTATTGATAAAGTATATCTGCATCTGGAAACATGGAAGCAACAATTTAACCAGTTTAGCAAACTTCTCCCGTATGAATTGAAGAACTTTCCTTTACAGCAGATGCAATTTGAACTTAATGAAGAGATAGGTTTTAAACCAAAAGGGAACACTTTTACGGAAGGAAAATATTTATATGAAAATGGACTTGTAACCAAAAACTCCCGGAATGAATCACAATTCAAGGTACTTTATTATCTCCATATGAGTATGAATATACCACCCGAAACAGCGGTTAGTTTTACATGGAACTGGATTAGAAATAAAAATAATGGATACAGCACCGATATTAGATTATCACCGCACATCGTCAAAAAGGAAATTGAAAGGCAGGCTATAAATATTTGGGGGAAGTATGAGAGAAACTTTATTTATCCAAATGAAGTAAACAACAGCCACAACGGATATGTTACCAAAGCAGACATCATAGAGATTCTAATGATTAACCAGGCAAGCATACCCGGGGCAAAGTTCTTGTTTAATCTACTTAAATATTATTATCCCAGACGTCATAGAACCCAGGTAAATATTCACAGCGACATACTTAAGACATGGAGCATGAAAGGCTATATAAGCCAATTAGAAGCCCTCCAGAGTAAAGGTATTATTAAAAGGTGTGATAGTTACCAAGCGGAGGTTTTTTCTAAGAGCATTAAGATTAACTGGGATTTTAAAGACATAAGCCAAGCTATTCTAATTGACGGCAGAGCACCTGATACATGGGAAGATACTATAAGAGCTGAATATAAACCCGAGGAGTTTAGAGAGCATTTAATAAGGGCAGGAAGTGAAAGAACGGCAGCCATTAAAACAGTTAGTAGAATATTTTAAGGTGTGACAAAAGTATACACATATATAACTATTATAAGTCTTAGGGACTTAGTGAATATCTTAGAGGGAATTGCAGGCGGCCGGGTACCTGGAATTTATACGCACTTACACAGGGAAATATATTTCAGCCAAAATTTTTAGGTTT
>JBBQDW010000225.1:0-2271 GCA_038320085.1 Candidatus Humimicrobiales bacterium | reverse complement strand
AATATGCTTAAATAAATTAAACATAACAAATCAAACACGCGAAAGCAAATTCTAATGCTTTATCCATAAAATAGCAAATTGATAATCTATCACAGTACAGCACAAGATGTCAATCTATTTTTAGATTACCGGAGCCTTTTTCAGGCAAAGCTGCCATTATAGCTATAAAACTTTTTCCTGGCAGAGTTGCCATTATGCCTTTATAACCTTTTTACCTTTTTACCTATGCTTTAATAACACCCACGGCGCTTGTTTTTGAGATTGCCGTTATTTCAACTTTTACCGGTTTACCTATATGCTGCCTTCCATTGATTATCTGGATGACATAACCCTCTACCCTTGATAGCGCGTCATTTCGATTGTGAGAGTATGCTTTTTCAACCTCTATATTATCAATGATATCGCCAATTTTAAAGGGCCTGGAGGCTTCCTGGATATCACTGATGTCACCCTGGGCCTCAATTATAAATGCATCAAGCGGCAGGTTTTCATCACTTTTTACAGCCAGGTATTTCCTGGTAAGCATCTCAATATTTTTAAGGTTCTGGCCCCCCTTGCCGATTATCTGCGCTGCTATGGAAGGATTAAGTTTTATTAAGAATGCTTTGTCGAAACTTTCTTTTGCAAGTTTCCTGATTTTTCTTTCAACATCAAGCCTTATGGTTTCTTCGGATTTTACATATCCTATACCGTTGCAGCACGGACACGGTTTGCATAATGTGCCGACAATGCCATCCGAGACATTTTTCCGTGTCATCTCTAAAAGGCCGAGTTTTGAAAACGCAAGTACCTCAGTCTTGGTCCTGTCTTTCTCAAGAAGCTGCTTAAATCTTGAGTGTACCCTCTGCCTGTCTTCTTCTGTATTCATATCGATAAAATCAATAACAATAATACCGCCGATATCACGAAGCCTCAGCTGGCTCGTAATAACCTCGGATGCCTCAAGATTTGTTTTTAAAATAGTTTGCGCAGAAGACTTGCCTGAAGTATATTTACCTGTATTTACATCGATAGTGGTAAGCGCCTCCCCGTAGTCAATGACTATAAACCCGCCTGATTTTAGCCATACTTTTCTTTCAAGTCCGCTTTCTATGACTTCATTTACATTGAATTCTTCGAATAGTTCGTTAGCGCCATGATAAAGTATTATATTGTTATAGTTTATGCCAATGTTTTTTAAATACTTTATTATTTCATTTCTTGCAAGCTTGCTGTCAACATAAATAGAGTCAAAATCTTCAGAAAAAATGTCCCTTATCAGCCTTATTACAACCGGATATTCTTGTTGTATCAAAACCGGCTCCCGGCTAACTGCGGCTTTTTTTCTGATATAACTCCAAAGCTTTAAGAGCTGGTTTAATTCTTTTTTTAATTTTGCCTTGGAAACATTTTTTGCGGCGGTCCTTACTATTATGCCGCAGTCCTTCGGCCTGATTTCTTCAGCTGCAAGCCGAATTGCCTCCCTTTCCTTGCTGTCAATTTTCCTTGACACTCCGACACCCTCATTAAAAGGGGCAAGGATAAGATACCGGCCCGGGAGAGAAATATATGTAGTAAGCCTGGCGCCCTTGCCTTTCATTGGATCCTTCGTAACCTGCACAAGAACAAGCTGGTTTGGCTTTAACATATTCTGGATTTTTTTGGTCATCTCCTGTTTTTCTTCAAGCTCAACGTCATAAGCGACCTCATTGATGTAAAGAAAAGCATTTTTTTCCTCAACAATATCAACAAAAGCAGCATCCAGGCTGGACAGCACATTCTCAATCTTTCCAAGATAAATATTTCCTACAATCGATTTACTTTTTTTCCTGTCAAAATAGAGCTGTGTTACCAGTTTGGACTCAAGGATAGCTACTCTTGTCTCGTTCTTATCGGAACTGACAAGCATTTCCGTGCCCACTTTTTACCTCACTATATATAAAAAACTTTATAAAATATAAATTTATACCTCAACAATAATAACATTTAAAAAAATTATAATATAATACCTTCAAAATTAGTAATCTATTAAATCACAACACCCACGGCCGAAAGTACATCTATCGGGTCCGTCAAAATGTTATCTTTCAATATATACGTCCCTGTTTTCTGCACCCTGCTTATTTCAATATCCATTTCTTTTAAAAATTTCTCAAAATATTCGTTAAAAACATTAAATTTAAAAATACTGTTATTACTGTTTTTTAAGATTTTAGCATAACCGCAGACTTTAAAAAAAATTATATTTTTCCCAGGTCCGGTAAAGGCGGTGGAAGCTGTCTTACTTTCTCC
>JBBQDW010000224.1:0-2301 GCA_038320085.1 Candidatus Humimicrobiales bacterium | reverse complement strand
GATGCGCCGGTAATAATTGCATATTTATCCTTAAGACCAAACATTTTCACCACCTGTTTTTTATTGATAGAAGGAATTATTGTACATGATCATCGGTTTCCTTTATCCCCGGATCACATTTTTATTTTATCCCTGTTAAATACCCATTTTGGAGTTTTCCCCTCCAGCACATCTGCCACTCCCTGTGCAGCGTGCAGAGCCATTCTTCTTGAGCTTTCCTTTGTAAGCGCCGCTGAATGAGGCGACAAAATAATATTTTCAGTCTTTAGCAAGGGATTATCCGGTTTTGGCGGTTCATCTTCAAAAACATCAAGCGCAGCACCCGCAATCACGTCCATATTAAGCGCTTCAGAAAGAGAGTCTTCATCAATTATGCCTCCTCTTGATGTATTTACAAGAAATGCTCCTGCTTTCATCTTTTTTAAGCATTCGGCCCCAATTATATGGTAATTTTCTTTTGTAAAAGGTATATGAATACTTACAAAATCAGAAAACGAAAAAAGCTCATCCATTGAATCAACTTTTTCAAAATGGAAATTTTCTTTAATATCAGTGCCCAGATACGGGTCAAAATATTTAATATTCATGCCAAAACATCTGCTGCAAATCCCGGCGACCTTTCTGCCTATTTTTCCAAAGCCCAAAAGCCCAAGGTTTTTATCTTCCAGGTCCATTGGCAGATAACTGTTCCTTACTGCAAAATTATTTGACCTGACTGCCGCATCCATTTTAAAAAGGTATTTGGAAAGGGCAAGTATAAAAGCGACTGCGTGTTCTGCCACACTGTCTATATTTGCTTCAGGCGTATTACAGACAGGAATATTTTTCTCAGTGGCCGCAGCCACATCAACATTGTCGACACCTGCCCCTGTGCGGGCAATTACTTTCAGCTGTTTTGCAGCAAATATGGTATCGCGGCTTAATTTCGTTGCAGTACGGACTATTATACCGTCAGCATCGGCAACATATTTTCTTACTTCCTCATCTTCGGGTGAAGGCGCAGTAAAAAGTTCGAATCCCTTTTGCTTTAAAAAGCTTATGGCATCTTTGTGTATTTCCTGGGAAAGAAGGACTTTTTTCATTTATACAAGGCCCTCCCCCTTGAGATATTTTCTTATTTCTTCAACTTTGTCTTCAGGCAGGGGCTTTAATGGTTTTCTTGGTTCACCGCCGCAATACCCGGCAATTGTTGCAGCTGCTTTTACTGCACTTACACCTCCGCTTCCGGAAACTTTCGTATTAAGATTAAAAACCTTAAAATGAAGGTCAATTGCTTCCTTGAGCCTGCCATCAATAAACTTTGCATAGAGTTCACAGCAGATTTCAGGAAAAGCGTTTGCCAGTGACAATATGCCTCCGGTAGCGCCGCACATAAGGCCCGTAAGGAAAAAGTTTGCTGACCCTGCGATTACATGAAAATCTTCAACCTCGCGCGTAGCAGCAAGAAACCCCATTATCCCGTCTGATGAACTGTCTTTCATTCCAATTATATTTTTATGTAATGCAAGCTTTCCTGCAGCCTTGGGGGAAATCTTTACTCCTCCTGCAAATCCCGGCGCATTATACATTAATATGGGAGAACTTACACTTTCGGCTATCTCTGTATAATAATCAATAAGGGTTTCATCCTTTATCTGTTTTGCAAAATAGCTGGGTGTCAAAACGCTTACAAAATCTGCGCCCATTTTAATTGCTTCTCCGCTGAAACTTACTGTTTCTTTTGTAGATTCGCATCCAGTTCCGGCCATTATCACTTTATCGCCTTTATTTTTTATAAATACTTCGAGTACCTTTAGCTTTTCATCCATTGTCAGGCTCTTATTTTCACCATTTGAACCCAGCGCAAGATATCCCCTGATTTTGGTTTTGTTAAACTTTTTTATATTTTCGGCAAGTTTGTCCAGGAGAATCTCATCATTTAAAAAAGGTGTGACCGCCGGGACAAAAACACCGCTTAATTTTTCCTTGTACATTTTCTATCCTTTCACTTTTTAATCTATCATATATAAGAATCAATACAACTTATATTCAGTAATTAAAGCGAAACCATATTAACTTACGCTTACACCGGCTTTTAATGTAAGAGAGGCTATTGATACTTTACACAATAGCCTCTCTGTATTACTTTAAGAAAATATATCCTGTATTCCTGTTAACAAACTGTGTACAAATAAACATCTTATCTTCCTGCTAACAAACAGTGTACAAATAAACATCTTATCTTCCTGCTAACAAACAGTGTACAAATAAACATCTTATCTTTCTGCTTACACGTAAATATCCTGCGTCCCTGTTTACGCG
>JBBQDW010000223.1:0-2303 GCA_038320085.1 Candidatus Humimicrobiales bacterium | reverse complement strand
GAAGTGCCCCCTCAGTCGGGTCTCCGAATATTTCCCATCTTTCATTATAATTTAAACGGGAGTCATTACATAAAGCGCCAACCTTTAATAGTAATTCAATATTTCCTGTGTATGATTGTCCACCGTCTGCGTGGATAAAATCCCCTTTTGGTATATAGCCTTTGCCAGTAAGTTTAATTAAGGTATCATTAGCATAGATTTCTGTGACTGTCATTTCGTTTTTTGTTAAAGTACCCGTTTTATCAGAACAAATCACATCAGTACAACCAAGGGTTTCAACAGCGGGGAGCTGCCTGATTAATACATTATGTTTGGTCATTTTACTGACACCCAGGGCCAAAGAAATTGTAACAATTGCAGGTAGACCTTCCGGAATAGCTGCAACTGCTAAAGCGACTGCAGCTAAAAACATTTCACTTACATGGTTTATACCAAAAGAAGCTGCTGTCAGATATTCTCTTAAAATGCCGACTCCAAAAACAACAGCACAAATCAAAATTGTTACAAAGCTAAGCCATTTGCCAAATTGCTTTAGTTTTTCTTGCAATGGGGTGCTCTTTTCCTTCACCTCCTGAACAAATTCGGCAATTTTACCAATTTCTGTAACCATGCCTGTTGCTGTTATAACTGCCCTTGCGTGGCCCTTTGTGACAATTGTTCCCATAAAGACCATATTTTTCTGGTCATTTACTGAGGTGCTTCTCTTAATGGGCTCGGTAATTTTTTTTGATGGTGCTGATTCACCCGTCAACGATGCTTCATCTATTTGCAGTAAAGCAAGCTGAAACAGCCGTGCATCTGCAGGAACCTTGCTCCCAGTCTCTAACAGGATAATATCGCCGGCAACTAACTCCCTGGAATCTGTCTCTATTTCCCTTGCATTCCTGATAACTTTTGCTTTTAATGCGGTTAATTTTCTTAATGATTCAATAGCCTTCTCTGCTCTGTACTCCTGAATAAAACCAAATACTCCGTTGAGAATTAATATTATTAAGATAACAATTGCATCCAGCTTCTCTCCTATTAATAAGGAGATTAAAATAGCAGCAGCCAGTATCATAACAATGAATGAAGTAAACTGTCTGACAAATATTTTAAAGGGTGTGATACTTTTTCTTCTTTCTATCTCGTTTGCACCATATTTTTCCAATCTCTGTTTGGCTTCGTTGTCAGTTAATCCTTCTTCAGAAGTTTTTAATGATTTTAAAACTTCCTTTATATTCAAAGAATAATAGTTTTTGTCCATAGTTTTCCTTTTTGTTTATGCTCCTTAAGAAAAATTCTGTAAAAGTAAGATAGACTGCTCAGTACTATCTTTTACTAAAATTTACCCTCTCTAATCTTATTCTTTATGTTAAAATATAATTTAGAATCTGAATATATTTTTCAGAGGTTTTATTTACTATGTACTCTGGCAATATAGGAGCTGGGGGAGTTTTATTCCAACCCAGCGCCTCCAAATAATCTCTTACAAATTGTTTATCAAAGTTTTCAGGTGCCAAATCTTGGAGATAATCTTTTTTACTCCAAAATCTTGAAGAATCTGGAGTAAAGATTTCATCGATTAAAATAACATCATTATTTATAAATCCGAACTCGAATTTTGTATCAGCAATTATTATGCCCTTTTGTTCAGCAAACTCGCTGGCTTTATTGTAGAGTTTGATACTTTTATCTTTCAAACTTTCGGCAATTTTTAATCCAAAATTATTTATAATATATTCATATGAAACATTTATATCATGGCCAGTATCTTCTTTTGTTGCGGGTGTAAAAACAGGCTCTGGTAATTTGCCATATTTGTATAAGCCTTTTTGCAATTTTACTTGGCAAACTGATTGAGTTTTTCTATATTCATCCCATGCTGAACCAGCAAGGTATCCTCTGACTACGCATTCGACCAGAATAGGCGTTGCTTTCCTTACAAGCATGGACCTGCCATTTAGTATTTTTTTAAATGGATGTAATTCTTTAGGGAATTTATCTACGTCATCTGTTATTAAATGGTTACAAATAACATCTGTTGTAAAATTAAACCAGAAGACTGATAATTTGTTTAGTACTATTCCCTTATTTGGAATACCTGTGGGTAAAGCAACATCAAAACAAGATATCCTATCAGTAGAAACAATCAATAGAGAATCTTCTAAATCATATATATCTCTGACCTTTCCTCTTTTTAATAATTTCACACCTGACAGATCTGTGATTAAAATAGTATTGCTTTTCATTCTTACCACCTCATTGGTATTAAATTTAAATAATCATTAATGCTGCCATCTTCTAAGCAGCAATTTATTATA
>JBBQDW010000222.1:0-2342 GCA_038320085.1 Candidatus Humimicrobiales bacterium | reverse complement strand
ATATTTAACGGGATGACATTAGCAATGTGGGCGATGGTGAGGAATAAGATTATAAAATAAAATTACCCCCACCCGTCCTCCCCCTATCAGGTCGAAGACTCGCCTTGGAGAGGGGAGGTGAATGACGGGGTGAAAATCTTTGCACAAGTCATCTTGTGCAGGTAATAATTTTTTACACCACCGTCATCGTCTCCCGCTTTTTTAAATTTTAGCTATCATATTTCCTTGTGCGGTGACGGTGACGGGAAAAGTCCTGTTGATTAACTGTTAAGCTTGCCAAGTCATGATGTTAATTATTACTTAATCAAGTCTTTATATTTCATCTTATTTGAAAATCTTTCTTTTCACATAGACTTGGCAAGAGCAGTCAATCCGTGAGCAGGCTAATCAGATGAAGGTGAAACTGCATAGCTTAAAATATTACCCCCTCCTTCACCTCCCCCTGTAATGGGGAGGACGGGTAGGGGTTTATCTACTTTGCTTTTTCTATCTTTCCGCAGGCAATTCTGGGACCTGAATTTCCCGAAGGCTGAGTCTTTAAATCATCTTCATTTGCATGGACTATTACACCCCTGCCGAGTATTTGATTTAAGCTCATATATTCTGATGTTTCGTCTACAACAGCATGCCCGTTCTTATCTGCTTTGATGTTGCCCATATCACCCATGTGGCTTTCCATTTTATTGATATCGCCATGCTGACCATTATTGGGATTAAAATGACCGCCCGCTGAAGTAAAATCCGGTGCGCTGCAGTCACCTTTTTCATGTATATGTATTCCATGTTCACCGGGAGTTAACCCGTCAATTGTACCGGTAATTTTAACTTTTTTCCCATCCATTGTAAATGTTAATGTTCCTTTTACATTACTTTCTTTAGTACCGGTCAAAATGCATGTCAACTTGGAAACAGCAGTTGTATCTCCGTCTGTTCTGGTTGAGTTTGTTACTCCCGAGCTGTCCTTTTTTGTAGTTGTTGAGGTACGGTTATCTTTGGAACATCCGATTATAATAAAATTAATTACTACAATGAATCCGAGCAAAATACTCAATAACCTGTTATTTAAAATCTTTTGCATTTTATATCTTCCTCCATAATTAAATTTTTTGTAAAATTGTAATAATAAACCTTTAACTTTTTATAAACGTTCACCCAACAAGAATTTAAGATGGGTTTTATATAATTATTAATTTGAATATTTTCAATTTAAATAGAATTTATATATTTGACAACAGGCAGATATAAAAAATATAAAACAGACCTAAAGCAATTCTGGTTTGATTTAAAATGGATTTATCCCAATTCTTTCAGCTTATTGGTGAAAAAATGGCAGATATCAACCTTGTGTATATTAGCCTTGTTCTCTGCATTTTACCTTGATGAGGCTGTCAGGGATATTGTTATAAGTATAGCATCACCGTTCTGGGATGCAGTGTTTTCGTTTGGCAGGTGGTATGGTAATGGAGCACCCACGCTTTACCTTTTTTTGTCACTGTATATATTAGGATATTTTTTTAACAAACAAAAGATAAGAGAAACAGGATTGATGATAGGTGAAGCATACGCATTTGCAGGGCTTGTTACATTAATTTTTAAGTCTGTGTTCGGGAGATTCAGGCCTTATACAAATCACGGTGACCTTGCATTTTACGGGTTTGATTTTTCGGATAATGCACATTTTTCATTTTCATCAGGACATGCTAACGTTGCTTTTGCACTTTCAATGGTACTGGCTTCTACAACTAAAAATAAATATTTAAAAATACTTTATTATATTCCCGCAGTAATAACCTGCTTCAGCAGGATATATCATAACCAGCATTGGTTTTCAGATGTTCTGGCAGGTGCTATGATTGCTATATTAGTTTCTTCGGCATTAATCGAACTGCATAGATTGAGATATAAAAAGGTAAGTACGTCTGTATGAGTAAAAAACCGTTCCTGACTGCAGATTTGACTTTGGAAAGATTTATAGGGAAAAGTGGAAAATGCTGAACTATTCAAAACCTTTTAATGTTACCTTTGCAGAAGGCTCTGCAATAAAGGTTTATCCCGCAGAAAAATTATAATCATTTGGAAAAAGTAAGCACGGTCGCACACAGAAAAGAAATTATAAGCAGCAGGTTAAGTATATATTATTCCAACGGGAGTAATGATATCAGCTCATTTGCTGAAGATGTTAAGTCAGGTTTAACCGCCTCAAATAAATATTTGCTCCCAAAATATTTTTATGATATCAAGGGCTCTGAATTATTTGAGAAAATATGCTTAACGCCTGAATATTATGTTACTAAAACGGAAGCATCAATAATAAAAAAATATGCTGATGAGATAGCTAAATA
>JBBQDW010000221.1:0-2394 GCA_038320085.1 Candidatus Humimicrobiales bacterium | reverse complement strand
TAATCTGATTTAGATTGTTTCCTATTCTCTTTAACTGAATAGTTAAATCCCTTATGCCGGGGATAACTGTTATGTTTTTATCCAGTGAGCTTTTTCTAAGGTAATCACTGCGGGTAAAGCCGGTAGTCGATATTTTATTTTTCAGTGATAAAAATTCACTATCGTCAAGCCAGAAAGCCACTAATATTTTTCGTTTCCTGCCCATATTTTTAATCCTGCTTTTAAGTGTTAAATTAAGGGGTTTGGGGACACCCCAAATACATTGTAAAGCCGTTTACGGCGGCAAGTGTTATACACTTGCATATCTTGCCATTCTGAATTGTTGTGCTGTTTTTATATATCGATATATTTTGATTATATAGTATTTTAGTATTTTTGTAAGTATTTTATCTTGGGGGCTTTTTGAAATTACCCATTGTTTTTTACTAAAAACAAAGCGCCCTTGTGCCTTACCGGGCATATGGGCAGAGCCTTGAAGAATGAAAGGTTCTGAAGCGGTGGCGTAATTTGAAAAAGAGGGTGGGGTGGTAGCTCGTTGTAATGAATCGCACTTGCTCAAGAAAGAGGATCTTTTACCTTTTATTAAACCTCAAGTTAAAGAATCCACCAAGTAACTGTGCAAAAAAATCCTGCAAATGCTTGCGCCTTGCAGGAGAGTTTAGTGGTTGTATACTATTATACTTAAACAGTGTTTGTCAAGTTGGATAGCCTCTGTGTACGATTTCTCAGTACCCCTATCTTCAGGCAATTCGACACACACCGTGTGTCGAATTTTTGATTCTTTGATTTCCTCAGATTCGCTACACAGAGTGCGTGGGTGGGAAAATAAAGACAATTTAGCAAGAGGAAAATTATGGTTTTTTTAAACCGGTTACTCCTATATTATTGAAATGGTCATGAATATCCTTTTTTATCTTTTTGGAAATACCTGTTAATAATAATTTTTCATATATAAGTTTAAGTTTTTCATTTGAAATTTGGTCAATTATTTTTATATCTTTATTATTTTGGATTTCTGATTCCGGGATAAAATCATATACATCATGATCTAAATCAATAACTGATTCCATGGCCAAATTAAATTCACCTTTTTTAAACCTGACAATTGTATTTTTTTCTCTATAGTTATTTGGCTCATAATGTTGTATTTGTGAAGTAAAAGTAACTAAATAGACGACAACCGGCGGGAAAAAAATATTACTTTTCCCTAAAAGAATAAATAATCGGGGTTTTAGATTTTCGTCTTTAATGTGCGGGGAATTGTTCCAGGAAAAAAGTTGACCTGTGCCCATTAATTCTTTTTAGCAAAAGACCTGTATGTTAAATACATGCTCTCTGCCTGAGATAATTCAGATTCCGGTTTAAAAGATATATTACCGAAAACATAGTCATAGTCTATTATGCTGTTTTTCTTTTTATTCCATGCGAGTTCCCATGCTTTTATTTCCTTATGACTATCATCGCAAATTGTTTCTGTTATTTCTTTCTGTGTTACATTTTTATTGCTGTATCTGGAAATAATCTCTTCCATTGTTTCTTTTTCATAATTTGAAAAATAATCCATATCTGGTTCTTGTTTATGTTCAATAATATAATTTTGGGGACCGATCCGTACGAATTTAAAACATTCTGTTTCGTAAGGAATGCCTCTATTATCATATATTTCTCTTGGCACAGGGCCTTTTTGCATTGCTTTATATTCTAATTCCAGGGCAGGCTTTCCTGTTCTTTCTAAAATTATAAAATCCAAAAAAGCCAACATTTTATATAATATTGTCTGGCAAATATTTCTTTCAGCCCTTTTTTTATATTCAGAGGCAAAATAGCATATAGCATTATTAATTTTTTCTTCTTTGTATGCAATCATATTATTTCCTCCCCTCTTCTGAACGAATAGTATCACATTTAGAGTTAATTTTCCATTTCAGTCATTGCTGACTACATCAGGCGCTATTTAATATTTATAAATGAGCCAAATGGGTTTCAAATGCTTCCAAATAGTAAGGGTGTCTTCAGTTAAATCAATTTCAATAAAAACAAAACGCCCTTTTGCTTTAAAAAGAATATGGCCCAAGCGTGGGAAACATGAAGCAGAAATGTAATTTTTTTACAGCAAAACGGCATTGGCTGTCGGGTATGTTGAATTTGTAAGAAGACCTTCGGGATATGCGGCTAATATAGACAAGGTAAACCATTACCCAAATAATTTTAAGGCCTTAGCGTTGGCCAGGGAAGCAGTTTTTTAATGAGTATGGATTAAAAAGTTGACTATTATATAAAATAGACATATCATAAGTGTTAATGCATGATAATTTATTATTAATAAATACATAAAGGACATATAATATATGTATAAAATAGGCATAGTAAATCACAAGGGAGGCGTTGGGAAAA
>JBBQDW010000220.1:0-2439 GCA_038320085.1 Candidatus Humimicrobiales bacterium | reverse complement strand
CGGTCATGGTCCATTCTCTAATATGTATGAATTTGCAATCGCCTTTTCCTGGGGCATATTGTTGATGACAATAATATTCTCTTTTAAATATCGAAGTGTTGCCATTAATGCTGCAGGAACTGCGATAACATTCGGACTGCTTCTGTTTGCCGGTACTTTACCATCTAAAGCAACTCCTCTTGTGCCTGCATTACAGCAAAGTTTTTTGCTCACAGCACACGTTGCCTCAGCTGTGGTTGCTTATGGAGCTTTTACAGTAGGTTTTATTGCCGCAGTTTTCTATATGTTCCAGAGAAAGGAAAATCTTGGCTGGCTGCCAACATCTCAATCTTTAGAAAAGATCAGCTACAATACCGTAATAATCGGATTTCCGGCAATGACATTGGTCATAGTCCTTGGTGCACTGTGGGCCGATATATCCTGGGGCAGATATTGGAGTTGGGATCCGAAAGAGACTGCCAGCCTTGTGACATGGCTTATTTATGCCGGCTATCTACATTCAAGGATCATTATGAATTGGCGTGGGAAAAAAACTGCTTTATTCCTAATCATCGGTTTTGCAGCTGTTGTTTTTACTTTTTTTGGAAACTATATTTTTAGCGGACTTCACAGCTATTCTTGAAATTAATAGAAAATGATAAATTTAAAAAAATTAATGTCAAAGTATTAATAAATACATGGGTATATTTAAAGGATCAATTCAGGACATTTATATACACTGGCTAGTTTTGCTGCTTGGAATAGGTGTTTTATTATCAGGTATTGCAATATTTACCTCTTGCCGCAGTTTTGCAAGTTTCTTTAATCTTCCTTATACAAAAAATCAGGCATTAAACAAAATTTATAAGCAGTACTTTAGATATCATTCCATATATTGGATTGTTTTTCTTAACTTGCTGCTAGTGCATCTTATGGTCACTATTACTCATGTCCGTTTACCTGCAAACGGAGCGCCTTTTAACACTTCACATCTGTTTGTCTTTTATTCTTCTATCATTAACTTTGCTCTGGTTTTAACCATATTTTTTTCTTGCCGAACCATGGTTAGTATGTTTAATTTTTTTAGGTCCAAAAGTTTGCTTAATAACAGAATATACAAAAAATTTTATAAATATCATGTCTTCTACTGGCTAATTCTTGCAATTTCTATTGTAACTCATATAGTATTTGGAATGATTCATGCGTTAAACACCTGATTTATTTTTTTTAGAAAAGTATATGCGTATTATTACTATTAGATATAAAAAAATATAAGGGCAATCCGGAGATTCTACAATATAACCCGACAAATGGGATAATTGGATGGACCTTAAGGGTTTATCTAAATAATGACTTTTTTTGTTTTGAAAAAAGGACCTATAGTAAGGGTTTGGCAGATTTTAAAGACGAGATTGATGAGATTTTAGAAGTTATTAAAAATGAAACAGCCAAGATAAATAAAGATGTTGATGATTTTAATAATGATCTAAAAAATTATATTAAAGATATTTTGAAAAACAGGAAAGAAAAATTAAGCAAATAAGCATGCGTAGCATTAAATAATTATTTTATAATAGATTTTATAATAAGATATTTAATTTTATAATAATGAATGATTTAATTTATAAAATTATATTACAACTAAAACCTATAGGTCACTTGAAGAAATTTGTAAAAATGTAAAAATTGTTTGTAATAAACAAGAAAAATTTGATTAAATATTTGAACCGCAATTAGGACAGTGAGATACTATTTTCTTATTGTTATCCTTGCTGGGCTTAATTTTTTTTGGTGGAATACTATATCCACAATTTTTACAAATGTGTTCCGTGGGTAGTTTAACGGGTGAAACTCCACAATTAGGACAAAGAGCAGCAACTTTTTTTATGAATCTGCCACAGTTTGGAAACTTGTTCAAATTAAAAGTTCTTAAATTTAGTTTCTAAAGAAAGTAATTTTCCTTTGTTAAAAGTTTGTTATAAATTTTAACAATAATAGATTCGTTAAATCCCAATACATTTTTTTCTCTAGCTAAAGTAAATATATTCTGTGAAATCTAAGTATCTTACAATTTCTAAAGTATTTGTTCGCTTGACTTACAGTACCAATGTTTCATTGATTACCTATTCTTTAAAGAAAAACTAATCTAACAGCCAGGATAAAACTGTCCAAAATACTGTTACTTTCATTGTTCTGCAAGACTATACTTAAAAAATAAAATCTTTTCAAAAATTTAAACAACATAAATATTTAGAAATACATACAAAGCAATGCTCAGTAGAAAAAATATAGAAAGAGAAAAAAGAAAAATATAAAAGAGGTTATATTGATAAATAATTATTTTAAAGATGCTTCGGAACAATTTTATTATAACTCAAAATTTTATGATGAAAAAAACGGAGCACAAATCGAAAAATTAAATACTTTCTCTGGTTTATATAATTTGTCTGAAGGGTTAAA
>JBBQDW010000219.1:0-2450 GCA_038320085.1 Candidatus Humimicrobiales bacterium | reverse complement strand
TTGATTCATAATTAATACATATTATATACTAATTATAAAACAAGTCAATATTGCTTTAAAATTATATTGATATAATGTGGATACAAATTTGCTTTGGCTTATTTTTTAAAGAACTCTTAGTTTTGCTATATCATTAAAGTCGGCTGAAATTTATATGCGTCTTCCTTTATCAAAATTCTATTTCTAAAAATTCAGCAGCCGTTAAGATTCTAACCCTTATAAGTTTTTATATCGCGCAGATCCTTGTCTCCTGTCATGATAAACCCGGCATTAGAAAAGATTGCAAGATCAATTATTTTATTATCATCAGCATCTCTGCAAATGCGGGTCGTATATTCAGGCAGTACATATTTGAGGTTTGTTTCGAGTTCATGCTGAAGTTTTTCCAAAGTTTGACTTTGTATTCCGAATTTATACTTTAATTTTCCGATGAGCTCAGCTAAAAGTTCAGGAGATATTGAAATGTCTATTTTGTTTTCAATTGTGCAAAGCTTAAGAATTTTAAGGGGTTTTCCCTTGTATATATATCGTTTTTTATGTGGTTTTATCCAAATTTATGCAGTTTAAATAAAAAATAGGGGATTTTAAAATCAAATAAGTTGTTTATCAGATAGGGCCATTTAATTCTTCCGGCATCCCCATAATTAAGAATCCGGACAATAGTGGTTTCTTTATCTTTTTCCAACAGGCTTTTTAATTCAATGCTTTATAAGTTTTAAATTATTGCAATTCCAAAGAGGGTAACAAGATTGCCGCAGGAAATAAAAAATCATGCGGCATCAAGCGGTGCCTAAAACAATCGTCTATAATATTACTTAACATAATAAAACAACCGTCTACAATGTCACTCTTGATAATAAAACAACCGTCTATAATATTACATTTGCTTGTATTTTTATAAATACCGGCTATAATATTTTATTATGAAAAGATACATTTCTGAAAATTTACAAAACTGGTTTAATAAAAGTGACAGGAAACCCCTGGTTCTCAGAGGCGCAAGACAGGTGGGCAAGACCTGGCTCGTCAGGGATTTTGCAAAATCCACCAATCTAAAACTAATTGAACTTAATTTTGAAAGGGAACCAAAGCTTGCTGAAATTTTTGAAGAAAAATCACCTGAAAATGTCATTGCATCTCTTGAACGCATAAAAGGAACTCGAATCAATAAAACAGAATCCCTGCTGTTTCTGGATGAAATACAGAAAGCGCCTCACCTGTTGGCAAACTTAAGGTGGTTTTATGAAGAGTGCCCAAAACTTCCGGTTATTGCAACAGGTCCATTGCTTGATTTTGTCCTAAAAGATCATCAATTCTCCATGCCTGTAGGCAGGATATCCTATTTGTTTATGGAACCCATGTCATTTAAAGAATTTTTATTGGCCAATAAAGAAGAACTTCTTGTTGAATTTATAGAAGAAGTTAAAATAAACTCCTCTTTTGCTGAGCTTATCCACAGCAAGCTTTTAAATTATTTTAGTGATTATTTAATAGTTGGGGGGATGCCTGATGCAGTTAAGGAATGGGTAGAGACTAAATCCCCGGTTGCTGTTGCAGAGATACATCAGAATCTCATCAATACTTTTATTGATGATTTTAATAAATACCGACAAAGAGTACCACCGGAGCGGCTGCACAAAGTAATGATGGCAGTTCCTCGCCTTATCGGGCAAAAGTTTATGTTCAGCAATATAGACCGCGCAGATACCGCCAAGGCCTTAAAAACTGCACTGGAATTATTATTTCTGGCCAGAATATGCCACAGGATAAATCATAGCGCCGGCAGGGGAGTCCCTTTAGCCGCCCAGGAAAATGAAAAGATATTTAAGGTGATTTTTTTAGATACCGGCCTGGTCTCGGCACTTCAGGGTATCGTGGTTAAATCCGCAAAAGAAATCCGGGAGTTAATCCGGATAAATAATGGAGGGATCTCTGAGCAGGCAGTCGGGCAATTACTCCGAACAAGACCCATGAAATTTATGGACCCGCATTTAAATTATTACATTAGAGACAGAAAAGGTTCAGAAGCAGAAATTGATTACTTAATCCAGCATGATGCAAGTATTATTCCTATTGAAGTAAAGTCAGGAGCTACCGGCAGCCTAAAGTCCCTTCATCAATTTATGGAGGAAAGGAACTTTAAAACAGCAGTGCGCATCAATTCTGAGAAACCCACTGTTACCAAGGTGAATGTGAATATCAGTACCGGCAGCGCGGCAGAATATTCTTTAATTTCCATCCCCTTTTATCTGACTGAAGAGATTGACCGCTTTATCTAAAATATATACGACTGATAATTTTTACATTTCTATCAAATAATTTATCTTTAATTTAGCAGGTAGAGGAAACAGGAAGCCGGCAAGACCCTCAGAGTTAAGCACTTAACTGGCTTTGGATATTGGGTCGGGAAATGACTTTATTTTCTTTATTGCCCAATAAATATCAACTGC
>JBBQDW010000218.1:0-2475 GCA_038320085.1 Candidatus Humimicrobiales bacterium | reverse complement strand
AATACAATTGATAGTGCCGTCTCATTAAATAATAATAGCCGCCCCGGTGATTATGGATATATAGTTATTCTGTCGGAAACTGATAAAAAAATGTTGGAGGATGTAAAAGTAAAGCTTGAATACAATTACAGGCAAAACGCGGGGTTTATATACAAATTAATCTTAAAATAGAGAAAATATGTAAATATTTCTATTTATTGTATTATGTAAATATCATTAACAATTTTAATTTTATATTAAGGCTGGTTTTACAGAAATGATAAAAAACCAAAAAGATTTTCAAAATTTTGAAAATAATTATATGAAAAATAGAAACCTTACTTATAGTGAGAAGATTAAAATATATGAAAGCCTGTATAATGAGGCTATCTTGCTCAAAGCCATCCCTGGGGGAAACCCTATGGAAGGTATTGAAAATAATATAAAACTGGCAAAAATTCTAAATTCATGTTCGAAGAAACTTTAGTAAAGGTTGCAAATTTCTTAGATAGTCTGTCTGTCCCATATATGGTTATTGGCGGACAGGCGGTACTTTTATATGGTGAGCCCCGCTTAACCAGGGATATTGATATAACACTGGGCATTGATATTGATAAAATTGAATTAATTTTAAAAGAATTATCGTTTTATAATTTTACGGCTCTTCCTGAAAATCCTTCTGAATTTGTTAAAAAAACTTATGTTTTACCTGCAGAGGACCTGGACTTAAAAATAAGGGTAGATTTTATTTTTACACAAACACCCTATGAAAGGCAGGCGATTGGCAGGGCAAACAAAATCACCATAAAAGATAATATAATTAATTTTGTTTCAATAGAAGATCTGCTTATACATAAAATATTTGCAGGGCGCCCAAGAGATATTGAAGATGCAAGAATTGTTTATTTAAAAAATCCGGATATTGATGTCAGATATGTTGAAAAATGGTTAAAAGAATTTGATAAAACCGTTGAAGGAAGAAACTTTCTGCTTGAATTTAAAAAATTATTGGAAAACCAATAAATTAATCTAATTAAATAATATCTCTTCTGTATATACATTGTTGCCGGAACTGTCTATTGCTTCCATTATCCAGCTTTCCGGCTTTATCCGGACCTTAATAAAGTGATAGATTCCACCCTCATCTGCCGGTGCATAAGGTGAAGCGCCGCTGCATCCCGATATTATATACTGGACGCCGTCATGCACCTGTTTGTTATATAGATGTTCATGGCCGCTGAAAACCGCATCAACCTTAAATTGTGCAAACAAGGCTCTTATGTAATCCTGGTTTTCTTTACTTGAGAATGAGACATGTACACTGCCATCTGTTATGCAGTCCGGATTTAAAACTGAATAAACCGGAGGGTGAAGAAAAATAAAGACTTTTTCGTCCTTAAGTTTGCTTAAAATCTGCTCGAGCCAGAAAAGCTGGTCAGCTTCAATAAGTCCCCAGTGCCCTTTTTCATAGGCATTTAACATTACAAAATATACTCCCTTATATTCAAAATAATAATATAGGCTGCTGTTTGGATTATTATTATCTTTCAGTACTTCACTACTACCGGTATTTTCTAAACCCTGCAAGTCTGAATTGATCTTTATTCCCAACGGGCCGGCATTATTAAAAACAGAGGTGTTTATCATTTCTGCGAAATACTTCCATGAAGTGCCATTTGCAACATCGTGATTGCCCGGCGCAACAAAATTTATTGCACCCAGATTCTTTACTGCATCAAGGTACTCTGAAAACTGTCTTTTAATGACACCTGTATTGACAGTGTTGCCCATTATCAGGTCACCCGTGCTAATATAAAAATATGGATTTTGCTGTTTCATGTATTTCAGCAGTTTGACAAACACTTCGGGCTGAGGTTTTATATCATTTGATGGCCTGTTATCCCCGGCAACAGCAAATGTAAACAATACGCTGTTTTTATCAATTGCAGTTTCTTTTTCAATTACTGTTGTACTCGCATTATTGTCACCGGATTCAACTGTGATCTCATTATTGCTGCCGGTTTGGCTATTATTATCATCCTGGAGAGTTTCAGTCCCGCTTCCGGCATTATCCCGGCTGCTGTCCTGCCCGGTGGCGCTATCCTGGCTGCTTTCAGTTTGGACAGCGGTACCGGTATTATCGGTATTTGCAGACTGTGCTGTATTTTTACTGCATCCGGAAAAGATAATAAGAGTGCACAGTAAAAAGATGCCAAAAAATAAGCCGGCTGTTTTTAATCTATTAAATATTCTTTTTTCTGTAATTGATTCCATATAGTTGAAAATATCATAAATTACATAAGATATAAAGATTGAATGAATATATATAAAAATGAAAATAAAAATGAATATTTCTTGACAAATAAAATAGACAGAGTATTATTAATAATATTAATAATATTAATATGCATACTAATACTATAATTGTATATATTGGAAATATTATTTTGTCTGTTTTGTTAATTTTTATTTTTTAAAAACAGTAAATGTGAAAAA
>JBBQDW010000217.1:0-2490 GCA_038320085.1 Candidatus Humimicrobiales bacterium | reverse complement strand
CACAGCTCCCGCATCCGCCATTCTTTCAAAATCTTTAACCTGCTGCCCGGTAGGTGAGTAACTATATGTCTCCAGATACTGGAATGTAAAAATTACATTATAACCTTCAGACTTTAACTTTTTTATCATTTCTTCATATTTTTGCATATCCTTCTCCTGTTGCGCCGCATCCAGTGTATTTATCGGGGCGGCCCCTGAAGTACTGTCTGTTGCCCATACAGAAGAGGGCCCAAAAGTATTGGCGCCTAAAAAAGCAAACTTATATCCACCGATATCAAAAGTTGCCGCCTTTTGCGCATCTTCAAGATTTCGCCCGCCTCCAAAATAGTCAATGCCTGCCATATCATAAATATCAAGAGTGTAATCAAACCATTTGGAACCATAATCATTCATATGGTTTCCGGTAAGTTCAAGCACATCCGTATCTATATATTCCAAAAGCTGCATATATTCAGGCTTGCTGCAGAAAACCATGGTATTGGGTTTGGCTGCATAGCAATCCTCGACAAAAGATACTTCATTGCTAATATGGGTGATGTCAGCGTCAAGCAATGTATCCAGTATTTTTTCTGCCGGATATAATATGCCCTTCCTGTCCATCCTGTCGGCTACCTGGCGTGTCAGCGCAGTTACTCCAGTAATAAGGATTGAAACCATATCGTCTTGCGACCTGTTTGAAAGTTCACTGTTGTCAAAATTGCGGTCTAAAATCTTTTTAAAATTATTGTAAATTACATTATTTGTTACATTATTTGACACACTTATTTCGATACCACCGGACAAAGGGTATTGCTCAAAGGTAATATTTTTATCAAGGATGGATTTTCCATCAATGCTTAATACTTTGTATTCTTTCACTATTTGGTCAAAGGGGACTATTGATAAAACATTAACATCTGCGGCGACTGACGCCTTTATTTCATCCGGGCCTTTTATGGACAGGTTTTTAACATTGCATTCTCCCAGAATCATCAATAAAACTTTTAGGGTTTCACTGTCAAGAACAAGGTTTATCGCGATTTCGTTTCCTTCAATATCCTTTATGGTTTCTCTTTTGCCTTTCCAGAGGTCCTTTAAGTCGGACCAGGAAATTTCTTCTGCTAATGAATAAAATGATACCACAGGCGCAAAATACACTGGCCCTTTCAGGTTGCCACTTTCTTCTGCGCTTACAAATTCAAATGCAAAGTCTGCGCTGCTTTTTTCGTAGACAGCATCAAAGCCGTCAATTGCAGTACCGTTCGCGCTCTTGTCTTCGCCGACACTTCCAATTGAAGTATCACCCGGGCCTTTGTCTTCGTCAACACCGCCAATTGCAGTATCTTCCTTACTGCTGTCCGCATCAAAGCCGTCAATTGCAGCGCTGTTTGCGTTCTTGTCCGCACCGACGCCCTCATTGTATTCATTTATACTTTTCTTAAAATAACTAATGACCTGTTTGGCTGTTTGGGCAGGAATTTTAGGGTCGGCGTATATCTTCAGCCTCATCGGTTCCCGGGCACCGGTTTCTTTTGTGTCTGCCGCATTACCCGCACTGGTTTCTGATGAGCCGGCCGGTGTGTCTTCCGGGTTATTTATTTTACCGTTTTGGGAAACCGGGTTTAAAAAATCATTAAAAATACCGCAGCAGCCGGTACAGTAGGTAACAGCCAGGGCCAGCATCAGTATAAGTGCCATGCTGCAGCAATTATTTTTTTTCATTTTATTACCGCCAAAAAGGGTAATTTAATAAATTCAAACTGCGAATACTAAAATAAAAAGAAAAATTATGCAAAAACAGTTTAATATTTAACATAATCTTTAATAAATTTCTATTATTTTTCAGTTTCTTTAATCGGCATTCTTGCTCCGGAATTCGGATTTATCTGGGATTGTGAATAGGATGCATATGTAGCGTCTTGGGTTTGTGTCTTGGTCTGCAAGGGCTCGGTAAACACATTATCTGATGCAAACTTAAAAAGTTCCTGGTCCTCAGAAATAGTTATCTGTCCCTTGAACAGACCTCCCTTGGCAACTGTAAGCAGCGCATCTTTCTGTGTGATGTTGCCGACAAATTTGCCTGTGGCGGTAATCTCTATTTCACCGGCAGCGATCATCTCGCCCTTAAAACTTCCGGCAATCACTGCATTATTGGTCCTTATATGCGCCTCTACCTTGCCCTCCCGGCCTATTATAAATTCATTTTCTGAAACAATCTCCCCAAAAACTTCCCCGTCTACACGAGTCGACCCTTTTGAATAGAGTTTCCCTTCAATTTTTACGCCTTCAGCGATAATCGTTAAGGTCTTGCTGCCATGCGCCTCTGTTCTATTTTTTGATAGCATTTAAAATTCCTTTCATTGGAAGAAATCAAAAAAACTGCATAATGGAAATATTGAACTTTAAAAAAGCTATTTTAGTTTATATAAGTTTTATTTACAAACATTTTAACACTTTAGTAAATATTATGGTTTTATGGTTTTATACCAGCTCAATACTCCCCCAAATCCC
>JBBQDW010000216.1:0-2558 GCA_038320085.1 Candidatus Humimicrobiales bacterium | reverse complement strand
TGGTTTTCTCATACCAGTTAAAAACAGTCTTTTTCAATCTTGAAATAAATTCGTTAATGTTTTTATCGTCTGTCTCAAGCAGGATTATTAAAAATTCATCTCCCCCGTATCTTACCAAGGTGTCAATTTTCCTTATCTGTTCTTCAAGTATATGGCCTATGCCTTTCAACACTTCATCTCCTGTCTGGTGGCCAAACCTGTCATTTATCTCTTTAAACCTATATATATCTATCATAATAAAAGTAATAAAATATTTATACCTTTTTTACCTTTCAATCTCTTTATCAATGAAATTATTGAAATATCTCCTGTTATAAACACCGGTCAAAGAATCCTTTTCTGCCTGTTCCCTTAAAGATTTCTGCAGCGAAATCCTCTTAAGTGCTCCTGCAATATGCCCTAGCAGGAGCTTGGACATCCTGATATATTCCTGGTTAAATGAATCTCTGTTTTCACTAAACAATACTGCTGCTCCAATATTTAATATAGGGGCACATAAAAAAGTAGAGATCCTCAGCTTTTTTAACAGTTTTTTCTTTGCTCCTTCTTCAAATTCTGATATTTTTATTATCTTAAAAACATTATCTGAGAAGGATTTGGATAAAAAATTTTTCAGGAAATACTTACCGGCAACTATATCCTCAATTATACTATTCGAGTTGTAATGATTTACAAGCTTATTGTCCTTAAAGATAAAAAAACTACAGTAGGCAATACCCAGGATGTTTTTTACAGCTTTCGAGCTTTTCCGGCAGACTTCCTCTTCATCCTCACTGACATCCAGCTCAAATGCAAGTTTGTTCAAACCCTCGATTTTTTGTTTGGAACTTGAAAGAAAAAGTTCATTCTCTTTAATTGCTGTTATATCATGAAAAACAAGGATGTAGCCGGCAGTTATGCCTATTTTTTTTCAAAAGGTGTGCTTCTTATGCTATAATACAGCCTTGTTCTGCCCGACTCAAATACCAGCTCAGATTTCCTGCTTTTAATTAAGTCACTTACCCTGATATCTATATTGTGTATTTTAAAAAACAAGTCAATGTCCTGCCCGATTTCTTCGCTGGCTTCTGTATCAAACATTGACTGCGTTCTTAAGTTTAAGTCTATTATTTTACTTTCATGATTGATGACAATAACAGCATCTTCAATGCTGTCAAAGACTTTCGCTCTTGCAATCGGCGCCACTTGCAGTGCCTTTAATTTGAAAATGCTCCAGGATAAAATTATGCCGGAAATAGCTAACGATACGGGTGTCAGGTCAAAATTTTTAATAGGAGTCAGTTTAAAGACATACAGTATACTTCCTACTATCGGTATCAACGCGCCAATTGACATTGTTATCCCCTGCCTTACATGGGGCGAAGGCAAATTAACCACAGTACTTATGAGCAACACCGAACCTGCCGCAGTAAGAAGATAACTGTAAATAATATTTATATAATACCATGCGCCCGGTGTCTTGGTAATTTCATGAATAGCGCCTGCAGCAATGCTGATATCCTTCAGCATAAGCCCGTGATATCTGTTTGTCCAAACCATGATTATTGTAATAACAGGTATAACCGCAAAGATATATATTTTTTTGTTTATTATAAGTTTGTCTCTGTCGGAGAATTCCAGCGCAAAAAAGAACCATAAAAAGGGGAAAAACGCAATTCCAAAGTATTCAATGCTGTACCATATAAGTTTTATTTCCAGGGACTTTGAGATTATTTCAAAAATATATCCAAATGCATAGACAGCAACTGCAAGCATGAGTAAAAAAATAATTTTTGCTCCCGGGTAATTCCTTCTCCTGAAAGTTACAAATGCATTGCTTCCCGCTATCAATATTGTTGCAATAAGCAGCCAGATATAAATATCCATTTTCCCCTTAAAACCAAATTTGATAATTATTCACTGCAATATTATAGCAATTAAACAATAAAAAAATTAACATATTATTATTGTTTGCTTTCAAGAAATAAAGCTTATTTCTGCATGGCACCATTCTGGATTACTTTATCTTTATTTTTCTGGATATTGCATATGAAACAAATGGGCCAAATAAAAGACTGATAATTATTAGACCCATATTTAAGGGCATAAGAATCGAATTGAATACATT
The DNA here is from genome assembly GCA_038320085.1 of Candidatus Humimicrobiales bacterium. Taxonomy (GTDB): domain Bacteria; phylum Actinomycetota; class Humimicrobiia; order Humimicrobiales; family Humimicrobiaceae; genus Fen731. The sequence continues at coordinate 451 of JBBQDW010000216.1, read as the reverse complement.
CCCATTTAAAATAAGAGCAATCATTATCCCTAGAAGTAGTATTCCCGCAACCATGCAGCCCAGGTAAAACCTGAAAAATTTTTTAAGTGGTATCCCTTTTTCACTGGTTTCTTCTGCTGAAATTCCTGCATTACTCATCTTGCCCCAGTTAACTGAATGATCTATACCGGATAAATGAATGCGGATAGACGAACTGATCCCCAGGAGTACCCTGGGCCATGCAATTAGAAGATATATGGGAAGTTGCCAGAGACCGTTTATTATCTTCTTGGCTATTTTTTTTATCGTTTGCCAAAAACATAGTAAAAAAGATTGTGATTTGTCATGAATCTTGCTGTCGATTTCGAAAAATATTGGATAAATAAAAAGGTCTATTCCGGAAAAACCGAATGCTGTCACAGCAAAATATAGAGTCAGAATAAAAAGGAGCTCCTGCCCTGCCTGTGTCCCT
>JBBQDW010000215.1:0-2561 GCA_038320085.1 Candidatus Humimicrobiales bacterium | reverse complement strand
ACAGCCGCTGCAACAACAGCTTCCGCAGAACCGATTACTCTGGAGTTCTGGTCATGGAATAACGAAGGTTCATATCCAATAGTCCATGAAGATGCCGAAAAAAGATTTATGGCAGATTATCCGAATGTAACAATAAAAAGGGAATACATCAGCTATACAGATTATCTTGTAAAGTTAAAAGCTGTACTTTCCGGAGAAGCCGCTCCTGATGTTTTCCAAATCCCGTGGGCAGGAGAATATACAGAACTTGCAAGATCAGGTAAGCTTTTACCATTGACCGACAAACTGAAAGATAACTTTCCTGAATTTTTTCCGTCAGTCATGAATGCTATTTCTGTAGATGGGGATGCTTGGGCCGTACCGCTTGATCTGAACACGCTTCAGATTGCTTACAATATGAATATGTTTAAAGAAATGGGCCTCGAAATCCCTAAATCCCAGGATGAATTAAAAGCCCTTGCAAAAAAACTTGCTGATGCAGGTAAATTCGGTATAGCTCAGGGAACAAAAGATCTTTGGACCGCAGCAGATTCATTTTTTGCACAGGTTGCATATACCGACCCCACACACACAAAAATGATGGATGCGGACGCTGGGAAAATCGGCTGGGACGATCCTGTATTTTTACATGCTGCTAAAAATATGGCGGACCTCGTTGCCGCAGGAGTATATGCACCCGGTGCAAATTCTATGGATGCTTTTGTTGGTGCAAAAGACCTGTTTGTACAACAGCAATCAGCAATGTTTTATCCGGTTGGAAACTTTATTACCGGTGGCATAACTGCGGATATAGCAGGTGCTTTTGAATATAGTTTATTCCCGACACCGCCATTAAAAGCTGGGGATGAATTCCTCCCAACAGGTGGAGTAGCTGAAATGTTTGTTATATCAAAAGACAGCGCCAATGTTGATATGGCTGTAGAATTCATGCGATACCTGACTAATGATAAGGGAAAAGATGCACTTGTTGCAAATGATTTCATACCGTCAAGTACTTATGCTGGAGATCTTGCCAATAAAAGTGAATTGTATCAGAACATGCTAAATGCACAGTCTAAAACTCAAAGCAGGGTCGTTTACAATACAAAGGTTTATACTGCAATAATGAACGGCATGCAGGGAATTTTCGGTGCAGAGCTTAAACCGGAAGATTTTATAGCATCACTTGTTGAAGCAGCCAAATAATTAAAAATATTTAATTGCTTTAGCTTAAAACAGACGTGCAGGTACTTTAAAGGTTTGGTACCTGCACAAAATAAATACTTAGAACAGGAAAATAAAGCATCAAACAAGAAGATCAAGCCAGAATATTTTATGGCTCATATTTTTAAGGTATGAGCCTGGCGAAAAGATTTTTTAAGTGCATTAGGATAATTAATTTCCGGAAATAATAATTAGTTTAAAAAATATGATAAATAAAAAACTAGGCAAAATAGGATTTCTTTTCTCATTACCAACAATATTATTTTTTGTTTTTTTTATTTCAATTCCAGTTATTTTTACCATTATTCTGACTTTTGCGGATTGGAAGGGTTATGATTTAAACCAGATAAAATTTATTGGTTTTGCTAACTTTGCAGACGTTTTTAAAGATAAAATATTTTTAAAGTCATTTTTAAACACTACAATTTTTGTTGGTTTTACCACTTTATTTTTAAATTTATTCGGATTTCTGGGGGCACTGATAATAGATCAGAAAATAGCCGGTGCAAGGTTTCTTAAAAATACAATTTTTATGCCAGTTCTTCTTTCCCCGATTATAATAGGTATCATGTGGTCGAGGATGCTTGATGCATTTGGAGTTGTAAACAAAATTATTCAGGCCGCCGGTATTACCAAATTACCTATTTTATTTCTTGGCAGTTCAAAAATTGCTTTGTATACAGTTATTGTCGCCACTCTCTGGCAATTTACTGGATACGATATGCTTTTATATTATGCAGGCCTTCAGGGTATAGAGAATCACCAGATTGAAGCGGCAAGGATTGATGGCGCAACTGAGTTCCAGGTTACAACCAGAATTATTATCCCAACCTTAAGCCCGGTTATAACAATAACCATGCTTCTTAATATAATCGGAGGTTTTAAGGTATTTGATATAGTATACGTAATGACCGCGGGAGGCCCAAATCATGGAAGTGAAGTTTTAGCAACATATCTTTTCCAGCAGGCTTTCAGGTTTAACAATATGGGTTTCTCTTCAGTAATAGCAATGGTTATAGTTTTTATTTCGCTGATTGTATCTGTTATAAGACTGAGACTGACAAACCGTGAAATATAAAAAAAATAGTTTTATTGAAACGCAAGCGCACATAATAAATTATTAATATTTAGAATAATATGAACACAAAAATTGATACTATTACAATAATTTGGAGAGTAAATGGCTAAAAGAGTTATAAAAAGCATTTTTATTTATCTGCTGGGAATATTATTTTTAACTCCGGTAATCTGGGTTTTTTCCCTGTCTTTAAGAAGTAAAAAAGAGGCATTGTCTGCGATGTTTTTTACAAAAGACCTGCATTTTGACAATTACCTGATTGCATGGAAAACATTTGGAT
>JBBQDW010000214.1:0-2603 GCA_038320085.1 Candidatus Humimicrobiales bacterium | reverse complement strand
CATCACTTATGCTCTGTATTAAAAACATCATCATATGTCGAAAATGGTGCTTTTCCTTCGGCAGCAAAATGCGCTTCTTTAAGCAGACTTTCTATAGCTGGGCGAATTTGACGACGCGTATCCTTAAACCTGGATAGAAGCTCCTGTCCTGAAAATCCTTGCGAGATCAGGTCAGATAAAATTTGTTCGTCAAACTCTCCAACATCCTCTCGCACTGGACGTATGACAATTACATTGTTTTGTAAGCAGCAATCAACTTCTTTATCGATGCCAATTCTATTAAAAAACTCAATAGGAATAGTTATCTGGCGTTTTTGTGATACAGAAATACGTTTTTTAACTTCAGTGTTCACCTCCGTTTTGACTGTTTGCGGCATGAACTTTCCCCCTTTTATGGTATACTTAAAATCTAAAATATTATTCTCATTTTCTTTGTTTGTGTTATAACAAAGAAACAAAGAATTGTCAATGCTTTTGTATTTTTACATTTTTATTATCTGGAATAACTGATAATTACTGCTTTAAAAAATCAGCAACCCTTAGGCTGTTTTCATTTTCCTTATCGCCTTTAAAATAAATTTCCAGGAAGAACACAGATTTGTTAATTTTGCTTATTGCATAAATAAGTCTAAGCCCTGAATCACAGCCACGTCCTTTTAAACTCATGCATGCAAACTTTTTAACTTTATATACTTCAAATTCAGAATTTAAAAAATTTTTAATTTCGAAAATCCCCTGGTTATCAATATTATAAACATGCAATAATCCAATCTGATTTTTTTTCAAATTTCAAAGATCGTCTTTTAAAGTCCGGAATTTTTTTAAAAGCTTTTTGAGATCTTTATTAAATAAGGTTGTTTCGAAATACTCAATCTGTTTAATCATAGCTCCTAACCGAATATTCTTTCGTTCTGTAAAAAACAGATTCATAATTTATTGGTTTGCCATTATCAGCAGTGATCCACGGCACGTCATTATGGGAATAGTCGCTTATTTGCTTTGCATTTTTATCAGAAAGCCGGCTCAGAACTTCATCAATAAGTGCCAGTTCATTTGCCTTTAAAACCTCCAGGTTTGGATTTCTTAAAGCAAGGTATTTGGTTTGTGGATATTTAAAATATTCACTTTTTACTTTCTCTACTTCCCTATCTTTAATCATAAGTTCCATGACTTTTATAAATTCTACCGGAGTGGGCCCGTGATAGTTCTTTATATAGGTACATCCAATGATTTGTTCCTCATATTTTTCGAAGTAATCAAAATCAATAAAATAGAGTAATTTATAGATTACTGTTTCACCAATGTTTGGTTTTGCCCCGACTTTGTTTAATATATATACAAGCGTTTCTTTTAATTTAAAAATATTGGATTTTGGAATAGAAATTCTAATTTCATTACTTTCTGAAACTATAAATTTGCCATCTTCTACTATTTCAAACGGAGTATCGGATATCCCCTTGCATTCATATAAATCATCGAGAGAAATATTGAAGATCTGCGCCAATTTTTTTGCCTGCGGTAAATCAAGATTTGCAGTATCGGATTCAATTTTATTTAAAGTCTGCCTGGTTATCCCTATAGCTTTTGCTATTTCTTCCTGAGTTAAAAATCTTTTGTTCCTCTGTACTTTTATAAATCTTCCAGAAGAAATTGCACTGTCCCCTGTATTATTCTTTTCGTTTGTAATAATTTTAATCACCTCATATGAACTTAGTTTATAGTGTAAATTTGAAGATTTAATCCATTGTATTTACTAATTATACTAATGTATGTATTTTTGTCAATATAATGTAATAGTTTTTTACATTATGGATGACTAATAAAAATCAAACTTCGATGATTATTATATTGAAATTGAAATGTTGCCGGGGAAGCATATAAAACAGCTGGTTTGATTAAAAGGATTAATTTAAAAGCGGCCAGCTGGTAACTCTGGAAGCTTTTTTAATATTCTACTTGCCGGCAGACATTTCTTCTTTCATCTTCCGGTATTCTTCAAATGTAATGGCAACCATACCTGTGTCATTAAGACCGCCGACCCTGTAAAAATATTGCTGGCTGTATCCCGGCTGACTGTTTTCATAGGTCCAGGTGTATCCAAGGATATCAGGATGAAGTTCTGAATACGTTTTTAAGTTTAAAAGAGAATTTGTTGACAAAAACGGTATCTCTGATGTTGCATCAACCGGGATCCATTCAGTGCCTTTAATATATATTTCGTTCCATGCGTGACTCGACTCCAGCTCATCGTCGGCTTCCTTTGAAATTGACATTACCGGTAAACCGGCAATGTATTTTATCGGTATCCCCGCAGCTCTGCAGAGCGCTGCATATAAAAAATACTATAGTCCCCACACGCACCTACTTTTTCTCAAATTATTTGTATTGGTTTTTATCTTGAAAAAGAATCAGTAGGGGTCAGTCTATACAAAAATCCATGCCTGCAAAATTAAAATTCCCGATAATTTTTATTGAATTATTCAGAAGGGCCCATTTAATTGCAACTATTTACCCAGCCAAAAAAATCGGGCATAGAGGGAAAGGTCCGCGATTACAGTTTGCCTGCGCCGGTACTTGAATCATTCGTACCTGGTTTTTCCACA
>JBBQDW010000213.1:0-2639 GCA_038320085.1 Candidatus Humimicrobiales bacterium | reverse complement strand
AATCTTTATTTGTGTCGGCACCCCGCCGCTTCCTGACGGCAGCGCCGATCTTAGATTTGTAGAAGAGGTTGCAAGAGACATAGGAAGTAATTTAAATGCATACAAGATAATTGTAAATAAAAGCACAGTGCCTATAGGTTCAGGTGACTGGGTCTCAATGATTATAAATGACAACATGTTCCTGGAATCCAATAATGCTGCCAGCACCAGCCAGACTGGAAAAAACGATCGGACCAGTAACACCAGCGGAACCGATAACACCAGCCAGACCGGAACAGGCAGCAACGGCCACACAGGCAGCAACAACCACACAGGCAGCAACGGCCACATCGTAAACAACAACCAGACCGGGAATAATAATGTACTGTTTGATGTTGTATCCAACCCCGAATTTCTAAGGGAAGGAACAGCAATATATGATACTTTTTTCCCGGACAGGATAGTCATAGGCTCTGCAAGTAAAAAAGCCATAGAGAATATGGAAAAGCTATATGAAAAAATAATTAATAGGAATTTTGAACCTGTTGATGATTCTTTGGACCCCGCAGGCACCAAAACAATTCCTGTAGTAAAAACCGACCTTGTAAGCGCAGAAATGATAAAATATGCTGCAAATTCTTTTCTTGCAACAAAAATCTCATTTATAAATGAGATAGCCAATATTTGTGAGAAAGCAGGCGCAGATATTTTAAAAATTGCAGAAGGCATCGGGCTTGACAGCCGCATAGGGCGCAAATTCTTAAATGCAGGAATCGGGTGGGGCGGTTCATGTTTTCCAAAGGATGTCTCAGCTCTTACAAAAATAGCTGCCGAGTACGGCATTACTACCCAGCTTCTTAACTCCGTAATAAATGTAAATAACCAGCAGAGGCTGAAAATGGTGCAGAAGGTGCAGGAAACATTAAAGATTGTCAAAGGCAAGGTAATCGGTGTTCTTGGTATATCGTTTAAGCCAAACACTGACGATACAAGAGATGCTCCTGCTGTAACAATCATGAATAATCTTGTCAATCTTGGCGCAAAAGTAAAAGCATACGATACTGTCGTAAAAGAATTCCCTGATTCATTAAACCAGAAAGTAATCTTAAGCGGCAGCATAGAAGAAATATTTGCAGGCTCTGACCTTGTAATACTTGCGACAGAATGGGAAGAATTTAAGAGTATAGATTATAAAAAATATGGTGATTTAATGCGGGAAAAGAATTTCATAGACGGCAGGAACTTCATCCCAAAAGAGAAAATGATAAGTTGCGGATTTAAATACACCGGCATTGGGATATAAATATTGTTGGATAAATCCAGGGCTTGATATGCAAGGGCAACAAAAGCAAGTATTAGAAAAAAAGTGATTTCCGTTACTTTATAAAAGATAATATTAATAGAAGTAAAAAACAAACAAAGACAACATTTTAGATTGCTTTATTAAAATAAACAGGGGTTTTATATGGCCATTTCAAAAAAGACAGCTTTGGTGACAGGCGGCGCAGGTTTTATTGGCAGCCATTTATGCAAATACCTTATTGAAAAAGAATACAGGGTAATTTGTGTAGATAACCTTATTACCGGCACGCTTAAAAACATCGAAGATATAACAAGCAGCGATTTTGAGTTTATAAACCACAATATTATAGACTACATTGATATTAAGGAAAAAGTGGACCTGATATTCCACATGGCATCTCCCGCAAGCCCTATAGACTATCTTCAGCTTCCAATCCAGACCCTAAAAGTCGGGGCTCTCGGCACCCACAATGTCCTTGGACTTGCAAAATCCAAAAGATCCACAATGCTTATTGCCTCCACATCAGAAGTTTACGGAGATCCCCTTGAACATCCGCAAAAAGAAGAATACTGGGGAAATGTAAATCCAATCGGCCCGAGGGGAGTATACGATGAAGCAAAAAGATTTTCTGAAGCAATAACAATGGCTTACAGCAGGCAGCAGGGAGTCAATACAAGGATTGCAAGGATATTTAATACATACGGTCCCCATATGCGCATAAATGATGGAAGGGTGATACCTAATTTTATAATGCAGTGCCTTAAAGGAAACGACATAACTGCTTATGGCAAGGGCAGCCAGACAAGAAGTTTCTGCTATGTAGACGATCTTGTAGAGGGCCTTTACAAGCTGACACAGATTAAATACAGCATGCCCGTTAATCTGGGAAATCCCGATGAATTTACGGTATTGCAGCTTGCTGAAATTGTAAAAAGGATGACAGATTCCAACAGCAAAATTGTATTTAATCCCCTTCCCGAAGATGACCCAAAGGTCAGGATGCCTGATATTTCCAGAGCAAAAAAATTACTGGACTGGGAACCGAAAATAAAGCTGGAAGAAGGATTAAAAAAGACAATAAGATGGTTTAAATCAAAAATTTAATAATTTAGGTTTTGATATTAACATTTAATCAATTTTAAATTGATGGCAGGAAATAGTAAAAATTTTTTAATTGGAAATCTTAATTGAAAAAAGCTTAATAAAAAAAGTGAAATTATAAGTGAAATTATTATACACAAATAATTAATAAATCATATCTGGAGGTTTTGTCTTGATAGAGGGCGTTAAAGTTAAAAAATTAAAAGTCATACCGGATGAACGCGGCAGGCTTATGGAAATGTTTCGTGCCGATGAT
>JBBQDW010000212.1:0-2656 GCA_038320085.1 Candidatus Humimicrobiales bacterium | reverse complement strand
AGGGCAGCGTCTTAATATTTTTAATTTAATCTTCATAATAAACTTCTTTAGTTATTTTGTTAAAAGTACCACAGCAATTATTTAATAAAATAAATAATTCTTAATTTCTAAAATACTTCTTTTTCCATTTCTAAAATACTTCTTTTTCCATTTCTAAAATACTTCTTTTTTCATTTCTAAAATACTTCTTTTTTCATTTCTAAAATACTTCTTTTTTTGATTTTAATAACAGGTATATGAAAAATGGAACGCCGATTATTGACGTTATAATTCCTACAGGGATTTCCCTGGGTTCGAGCAATGTCCTGGCAATGGTGTCTGAAAAAAGAAGAATAATGCCTCCCATTACTGCCGAAGCCGGAAATAGGGATTTATGGTCAGGGCCCGATATGAGCCTCATTATATGGGGTGTAATGAGCCCCACAAAGCCGATTATCCCGCTTACTGAAACAGCTGCAGCAGCAATAAGCGATGCAAGAACGAGAAGAATCTTTTTTACTTTTTCAGTATCAACACCCAGCTGAGATGCCCTCTCGTCGCTTAACGATATGAGATTTAAATCACTCATGAAAAAACTGCTTATTACAAGAAGGACAACAATTATCGGCGCTATTATGAAGAATTGCTGCCACGACGCAGAGGTGAGCCCGCCAAGCAGCCAGAATATGACTTTGGCAAGATCCTGGGACCTGAAAATCAGTATAAAGGAGTTTATGGAATTTATAAAAGCACTTATTGCAACACCGGCAAGCAGTAAGGTCACTATGGATATTTTGCTTCTTATGCGCGAAATATTATAGACAAGAAAAGTCACACCGATTGCGCCTGCAAACGCCAAAAGGCTTGCTGTTGAAAGACTTAAGAGTCTTATGCCTGAAACCAGTATGAGCCCTATCGTTGCCCCAAGCGATGCTCCGGCCGATACCCCGATTATGTATGGGTCAGCCATCGGATTTCTAAAAATACCCTGGTATATAACTCCGGCGCACGCAAGTGCAATACCGACAAATATTGCAAGAAAAATTCTTGGAAGCCTTATTTGAGAAATAATCTTAACGCTCTGCGGATTAAGTGAACCGGCATCAACAAAATAATTTATACCGGGTATAAAGCTTGCAATTATAAGGCCGGTCTCCTTAACGGAAAGCTTTGCTGAACCTACCGATGCCGCAATTACTATAAGGACCAAAAGGATTATTATCAGTAAAATTATATATTTTGACGTCCTTCGAATATGCATATTTATATTAACCTTAAAAAAATATAATAAAGCAGAAGAAAGAATATCTCTGTAAGTACGCAGACGGCCCCTATTATGTCTCCGCTTAAGCCGCCTGTCCTTTTTGTAAAAAACCTGCTGATACCGGCGCAAAACAGGAATGTAAAAATAATTGCAATAAATGATTTTAAAGCAAAAAATGCCGCAAGTATTTCCAGGCTTATATTAAATCGCGAATAGAGAAAAAATGAACAAAGCTGGTTAAAATCACTTCCAAATTGAGCAGCAGCGCCTTGCATTGACTGTCCCGCCTGAATTGCCGCGGCTGCCTGAACAGCCTGGTTAAATAACCCTATTTGTGTAAAAACATATAAACCCGCAAAAAGTATGGATATATATACAGCCGACAGCCAAAATACCTCGCTATTGCTTTTATCTATAAATATGCTGGAAAGGCTGGTTTTAGCTGCAGCGGGTTTATGCCTTGAAAATAGATAAAGCATGGAAAGTCTTCCAAATACGGGCATAAAAACTACGGCCAGTATAAAAATGAGAAAGCTCGCAAGTTGAAAATCAAGATTTAAAACCGGAGGAACAGATCTCAGGTCAAAGACAAGAAAATTGGCCAGGTTAACGGACCTGGCAATAAAATACAGCAGCGAAGTCTTTAATGCTGTTGAAAACAGGATTGCCAGGCCTCCAAAAACCCCGATATCGCCCTTCTTCATGATTTCCATTATCCGACTTTTGTCTTTTTCACCCGAGAACACGCCGTCAAAGACATCGGCAACCCCGTCAATGTGTATACCCCCACTCAGCACTATCTCCAGGCCTGCAATAATCAGGACGCTCAAAAAAAGAGGCATAAAAAAATTTAAAGCTGTAAAAACAGCTGCATTAAAAACACCGATAAGAAGGCCCGCTGCCGGAAAATAGACAAGTGTTTTTGGGTACTCCTGTTGTTTAAGGTAAAACCTTTGGGGGATTTTTATTATCGTTAAAAAACCCAGGGCGTTTAAGAATCTCATATAAAACCTTTTTTGAATTTCAAAGTCACTTTATCATTTCATCTTCATCTTCAGGCCGGCCACAAAAAAATACACTTCATCGCTTGCTGATGCAATTTTTTTATTTACAAGCCCCAATAAATCCCTGAAAACCCTTCCAAAAGGATACGACGGCACCAGCCCCAGCCCCACCTCGTTTGATACTATTATTACATTTAATTTGTTATCATCCCTTACTGATTTGAGGGCCGACAGGAATCGCTCAAAAAAATCCATGACCTCTGCCTCAATTTTTCTTTCAAAGGCATTGTCTATAATTTCCAGGTCCTCAACCCTGTGTTTGTACACAATCCTGAAAAGAAGATTGGTGATGCAGTCTATAAGGATCACCTCAGTCTTCGCCAATATGGCACTTTCCAAAACAGGATTA
>JBBQDW010000211.1:0-2661 GCA_038320085.1 Candidatus Humimicrobiales bacterium | reverse complement strand
GCTTTAAAAGAACCGTTAAGAAATATCTTTTCCGCTATTTTTTGTTGCCTGCTATCCTCTCCAAGGTTCCATTTGCCCTGCAAAGTGTAGTCGGATATGAGATTTAACAGCCTGATTACATTTTTCCTTTCAAATTCACGAAGTATATCAGATTCTTCAAGATCGATTGCAAGCGGCGGGTTGACAATAAACTTTTTGAGCAATGTCTGCCTTAGCCTGTTTACGGTAATTGGTTTTTTCTCTTCTGTGCCGTATTCTTCAATATATTTTTTTAAATGATTTTCATTATCTTCGAGTATGCTGTCATAAATATTGCTTTCCAGCATATGAATTGCTTCAGGCTTTTTCTTGCCCCTGCTTACAAGGGAGGAAACAAAACCTGCTTCAGATTTATCGCCTTTTTGCTCCATATAATCTTTCCATTCCTCTGCAAAAATACTTGCCCACTTATTTATCAAAACAGATGTAAAAAACGGCATCTGTCTTAATTTATCGTGCGCAACCAGGTTTGTTTCTTTTAGGACCTTAATTGAAGGGTCGATGTATATCTTGCACTCAACATTTTTTCTGCCGGCCCATATCTGGGCGGCTGCCTTGTGTTGTCCGTCAAACAACAGTACCTTGTTTTGAGACAGCCTGCAAATCGATGGTGTAAGCTGGCTGTTTACCAGAAGGTGACGGTAAAGCTCCCATAATCTTTTAAATTCAAGGGGTCTTGGCTGAAGTTCGATATCATTATTTAAAAATTCCACAGGCAGGACAATATAAAAATACTTAAAACCTGTAGACGGGCAGACAGATAAGGGAAGCGTCCAGGAAGTAATTTTAGGCTCAAATTCGGTAACTGAAGTCGGGTCCTCAGCATCAGGCGCCGGGACTATGGTTTTGGCCCCAAGAGCTTCAGCATCAGGCGCCGGGACTATGGTGTCCTGTGAAGGATTTTTACTCAAACCGTTTTTCCAGTTTACTGTTATCGAATTACCTCCATCTTTCAGAGAAAAATCAAAGGACCTGCCTTTTTTTGTTTCGTCCAGCACCGTTAAAAGGACGTCATCAAGTTTTTTAAGAGAGCTGTCACTAAAAAAGGCTTCCATGGCTTTCAATGCTTTATATTCTGTAATTGAGAGATGGCCGATTTCCCTGTGATGCTTCCTGCATACAGTGGCTATATTTTCATTATCAAGTTTTTCCTCAAAAAGATAAGGGCGCACGTGATGATATTCAACATCGCTTGGTGACTCAATGGGGCAGTTATCAATGACGCATATTATTTTTCCATCCCTGATATTATTCCGGTTGATTATTTTCCTGTCTTTTCTTAAGGGTTCAGGATGGACGGTCATGAAAACCTCCTAATTTATATAAAGTTGCTAAAACGATATCATTCTAAAAAAGTATTTGTATCTTATCTCATTATAGGTCTTATTATAGATTAGTAACGGATTTAAATTAACTTTTTTTATAAAATTATTAAAAAGTTATCAAAAAAAATTTAAAAACCTGCAAACTGCAAAAGCAATAGTCGGTATAAAATATTAATCGTTATAAAACAAATATATTTATATATAAGCTTTTTACCGGCAACGGCAACAGTAACACGAAAAAGCAAAACCTTAAATTATAGGATTACCATTTATTGCTATGTATTTTTTGCTCATCATACCTCTGTGAAGCTTCTTTACTTTCAGCAGGATAGCCTATAGAAATAATTGCAAGAGGCATTACGTTTTCAGGGATGTTAAGAAGTTTTTTTAAGCCTGAAACCCTGTCTTCCCTGGGGTATACTCCAAGCCATACTGCGCCGAGGCCAAGATACTGCGCCTCTATCAGGATATTCTCTACTGCAGCGGCGCAATCCTGCACCCAGTAGCCCACATGCTTTTCCCTTTCAAGCGAACCGCATACTATTATTGCAACAGGCGCTTCCTTAAGCATTTGGGCATACGGGTGGATTTTTGGTATTTCATTTAAAATAGCCCTGTCTTTTACTACAATAAAATCCCATGGCTGCTGATTTCCTGCAGACGGGGCAGCCATTGCTGCTTTTAGTATTTCCTTTACAGATTCACCTGAAACATCTTTATCGGTGTATTTTCTTATGCTTCTTCTTTCAAATATTTCTTTCATCTTTATAACCATTCCTTTCACTTCGCTCAAGGCACAAAACTGGATGAAAACTGTTGACCTTAAGCCTCTTGTCTATAATAAATTTTGCCAATTTGTTTTCTTTTAAGACTTCTCCTGCCTCATTTCTTTTAGACTTCTCCTGTCTCATTTCTTTCAGTATTATTTTTTTTATTGTTTTTTTATTGTTTTTTAATGTTTTTTTAATGTTTTTAATTGGCGCCAAAAACCAGGGGTATCTGCTCAATCCGTGAAAATCCCCAATCTTCAGAAGGTTCCACAGAGGTTCCTTCCTGGTGTTCGTTAATAGTAGCTATGGAGACCTGGTTTATCTCAGGGTTAATATTAACAGTATCCAGCAGATTTGACAGTACCTGAAGTTGAAAGTTAAAATCCTGCGCTGTCCCAGTAAGTGCAGGGAGACTTTTCCGTTCATTTTTAAGGCAGCTGTCATCATAAGCGGGTATCCCTGAAGGTATGAAGTCTCTACCGGCAAGCTGTGCGGCTGTTCTCCACACCATGTAGAGAAATTTTAGC
>JBBQDW010000210.1:0-2761 GCA_038320085.1 Candidatus Humimicrobiales bacterium | reverse complement strand
ATAAGTATTTTTGCGCCTATACTTTTAGAGTTTTCATTTTTAATCCAGAAGTTCTCGTATAGCATTGCAAAAGCCAATAATATGGCTGCGTTTTGAATTAACTCTATTATAATTGAATTTTTCATTGATCTTTAGGTTTATTTCGAAAGCTTTCTCAACATATGATTATTTAAATTTATACAATTTATTTGAGTAAAAAGCTAAAAAAGCTTTTTAATAGGGCAGAGGGGTGAAATAAATCTCATTTATTTTTTGTCCGTTACGCTTTGTCGCAGTCCCGGCTTTAGTTTTAGTACAAATAATTGCAGATTGAATTTCAATAATTGTTTAACTTACTTTTGATGTTGCCAGCAATAATCGGAACCTTCTTTAGATTTACGTTTACACCTTTCCCCTTTTTTGGTTATAGCGTTACATTGGACATTTTTGGATTCAGAGACTTGTGCAAAAGTTACTATTTGACCTGATAATCCCCATAAAGCAGGATCACTAATTGATTCAAGAATTTCTTCTTTATCATCATCCATTGATTCAAAAAAATCAATACCTGTTAAATCCTCAATCCAATTAACTGCAACTATATAATTTTCCAGAGATTTATTAGCTTTTTCATTAGGGAATGAAAAAGCTATCATTGCTCCTTCATCACCTGGATTATAAATAATTTTATAATAATATCCGGGAACAGTAACTGCGTTAGGACCGATTACTCCAATAATATTTTTAAAAATTGGACCGGTAACAACATATATTCCCCCTTTCTCTTTTGCCCAGTTTCGGACTGATGTTTCCAAAGATTTCCATTTACCCCTATTAAGAGAGCCAGATTGAGGTGACATATTTGAGAAATAGAAGGATTCGGACATAGCAAGACTGTCAAAACTCATGGCTTCTGCCGGGCACATGTGACCACGATCGTAACCTGAACCTTCATAATCTGCCTTTATTGCGGTTCCTGTTGAAACCATAGGGTCGGGACGGAAAGCATCTTTACGGTCAACTGCTCCAAATGCCAAATCATCGGTAAGGAAGTAAAATACCCAGTTTGGTAGTTCGTGATTTTCATTATATGATAAAGTATAATATTTGTGTTTGATAACCTCTCCGTCAAATTTGGGAATTAATTTCTGTGCACTTATATCTATTATTAAACAGATAATTAAAGATACTATAAGGGTAATTTTAGCCATAGTTATTGTTATATTATGTAAAACTCTTTTTGAAAATTAAATTTTATCAAATCAAAAGAATCTATTATTACAGATTTTTGATAATTTGATTCACTTTACGAAGAAAATGGAATAATGTTTCCTTTGATTTTATTTATAGTACAGCAAGGATAAGTGCAAGCAACAGTAAATCTTCTATCTAATTTGGATGGCTTTGTATAGATTCAAAATATTCAGAAAGTAATTTTATCCTTTACTCCCGGGCAGGGTAAATACATAAAAACACTGCCTTTGCATTAATCACAGCAAATTTTAATGCACGGTGATACAGTTAAAGTAATTGAACCAAAAGAACTGGCAAAAAAAGTAAAGGAGAATTTAAAACGCGCATTGAAAAAATACAATTGAACCGACATGTTTTGACATTGCCAAAACACATTCTTTGTTATTTTTGAAAATGACATGCGAATAAATTGCTTCATTTTTCCTTTTTTTACAGTCAACTTAAAAGTGCATAAATGACATTCACCGCCATAGATTTTGAAACTGCTATCAACCACCACATTTGTGCGGTTGGTATTGTTACTGTTGAAAATGGTCGGATAGTCGATGAATATCATGCATTGATTCAGCCGCCAAATAACAGGTACAACTGGTATAATATCCAGGTTCATGGTATCACAGAAAAAGATACGGCCAACGCTCCCTTTTTTGTTGAATTGTATCCTGAAATTAAAAAACGACTTTTCGGGAGAACTGTTGTTGCGCACAACGAGGCATTCGACAGGAATGTTTTAAAGAAAACGATGGCCGATTACGGATTGGATTATTCCGACCTGAATATTTCAGACAGGTGGGAATGTACCGTAAAAATTTACCGTTCAAAAGGCTTTCGACCGGCCAGTTTAGATGCCTGTTGCAGAATTATGGAGATTGACCTGAATCACCATGAAGCGCTTTCTGATGCACGTGCCTGTGCTTTACTTTTTTTAATCAAATAATTGCCTCAGGATTCCATATTCTCTCCCCTGAAAATCAGGGGAGATGTCCCGGGTAATCTGGACAGAGGGGTGAAATAAATCTTATTTATTTTGCTACATTTGACAGGAAAGTAAGTTAAGATAGAAAAACTTAAATTTACATTTATGAAACAGAATCGAAAAAAGTAATACAGGGAGTTCAAACAATAAGCAGTTGAACATGTAAAAAAAAGCAGGACTATTAATTAAGTTAGATGATGATTATTGGCTTGCTCATATACAAAATCAAAGCATAAAATTCCATAATTTAAAAACAATATTATTGTAAAATTCGTATCAAAAACAAGTAAGAGTTAAAACAGCAAAACAGATGAAACAGATAATATTTTGGTCGGTGATAATAATTTTTATTGTAGCTTGTTCAACACAAAAAGGGGTGGTTAAAGTGAAAAGCAACAATGTGGAAAGTATTGTTGAAGACAGTTTAGAATATGAATTGGAAACTTTTGATGGAAGATTTGAAACGTGGTATCAGTTGCATAAAAGTCCGGCAACGTATCGTTCACAGCAGTACTACGAAAACTGGAACCGCCAATATGTTTCTGCATGGAA
>JBBQDW010000209.1:0-2774 GCA_038320085.1 Candidatus Humimicrobiales bacterium | reverse complement strand
ATTACAGGAATTTACTTAACTTTGGGCATACGGCCGGGCACGCAATAGAAAAAATTTCAGGGCTAAAAGGTTTAAATCACGGCCAGGCCGTAGCAATAGGCATGATTATGGCAATAGATATCTCCATAAGCCTTAAGTTGCTGAAAGATTCTTTAAAGCAGGAGATTATCAGCCTTTATGAAAAATTAAAATTACCACATAAGCTTGATTTAAGCGAAGGGCTATCCCGCGAAAAACTTGCAGACGATGTTTTTGATGCCATGAAATTTGATAAAAAGTTTTCCGCATCTACAAATAAGTTTATCCTTTTAAAGGGTATAAACAAGCCGGTTTTTTATTATAATGTTGAAGCGAAGGTCATTAAAGACGCAATTTTAAAAAATATATCAATTAAAATTTAAAAATTTACCCGGTAACCGAAAGGGAAATAAAGTCTTAAAAAAGAAAACAAATTGGCAAAATTTATAAAAAACAACAGGCTTAAGGTCAACAGTTTCCATCCCGGTTTGTACCTTAAGCGAATTGAAAGGAATGGTTATAAAAATGAAAAAAGTTATTATAATAAACGGACCGAATCTTAACCTCCTTGGCGAAAGGGAGAAAAGCATTTACGGTGAAAAGAGTTTTGAAACAATCCTTGCTGATTTAAAAGAATATTCAACTCAAAAAAATATTGAACTTGAGTATTTTCAATCAAACAGTGAAGGGGATATCATAGACACCCTGCATTCCTGTGCGGGCAAAACAGATTTTATAATAATAAATCCGGGCGCCCTCACGCATTACAGTTACAGCATCCATGACGCATTAATTGCAGTAAAAATCCCTGCAATAGAGGTCCACATATCCAATATTTTTGCAAGGGAACAGTGGAGGCAGAAATCAGTGATATCGCCGGCCGTAAAAGGAGTCTTAAGCGGGTTAGGGATAGAAGTTTATAAAATAGCACTGGTTTATATTTCTGAATACTGCCTTCTCTAAAGCATGGATGCACAAAATTACCAGACAAGCTTAAAACATTAAAAGAGCTGCAAAGAATAAAAAATGGACAATATTTTTGAAAACAGACAGGAAAATTTAAGAAAAAAATTAAAAGAAAATAAAATCAACGGATTAATTATTTTTAAAGATGAAAATATATTTTATCTTACCGGCTTTTACGGTAAGGATTCCGGAAGTATTGTTGTAATTACTGAAAAGGAAACATTGCTTTTTACACACTTTATTCATTTCGAACAGGCAGGCAGGGCAGTGTCAGCCAAAGACACCAGGATTATAAAGTTCCTCAGCCAAAAATTTAACAAGCTGTCTGAAATATTGCTTGGGATGGATTTAAAATATTGCGGCGTGGAAGGTAATAATATAAGCCATGATAATTTCCTTAAGATCCAAGTAGTTTTAAAAGAAGCCGGTATTGAAATTATCAACACCCCGGGGCTGGTTGAGGGCCTAAGACTCATCAAAGACAAATATGAAATCGAGACAATTAAAAAATCCTGTGAAATAACCCGGGAAGTTTTTGAGCTTGTATTAAAAAAAAGTCCTGCCAATATCATGGAACTTTCTGAAATCGGGCTTGCTTTTGAAATTGAAGCAGACATGATAAAAAAGGGAGCGTCAGGGCGGTCCTTTGATTTAGTGATAGCAAATAACGAGGCGTCTTCTTTGCCCCATTATAATCCGTCAAGAAAAATAATAAATGAGGGTATATTGTTATTTGATATGGGTTGTAAATATGAGTACTATTGCTCTGATTTTACAAGGACAATATTTATAAATAACCTGAAAGACTCCAAAAACCGGGATAAAATAGAAAAAATAAAGCAAATATATGATATAGTATTGCAGGCTCAGGTAAGGGCAGTAAAAGCATGCCGGGCAGGGATATCGTGCAAAGATCTTGACAATATTTCCAGGAAATATATTGAAGAAAAAGGGTATGGGGAATTTTACGGCCATGGCCTGGGACACGGTGTAGGGCTGGAGATACATGAACTTCCGACAGTCTCGTATATTTCTGATACAATTCTTAAAGAAGGCATGGTTATTACACTTGAGCCCGGAATATACCTTGAAGGTATCGGCGGTGTAAGAATAGAAGACGTTGTGGCAGTAAAAGACGGGGGATGTGAAAACTTTTACAGCGATTCAAAAGCATTGACGATCCTTAAATAAAGAACTAAACAATAAAAATAAGGAGGCAGTTTTATGATATCAACAAATGATTTGAAAAATGGCATGGCAATAAATTATGAGGATTCACTTTTTGAAGTGATTTACTTTCAGCATGTAAAACCCGGGAAGGGCGGGGCCTTTGTAAGGACAAAACTAAAAAATCTTATTACAGGGGCAAATATTGAAAAAACGTTCAGAGCCGGGGAAAAAATTGAGCAGGCCATACTTGAAACAAAAAAAATGCAGTTTTTATATAAAGATGAGCATTATAACTTTATGGACACTGAATCATTTGAACAGATAGCTATAGCTGATGATAACATTGGCGACAGGAAAAAATTTCTTCTTGAAAATCTTGAAGTTACGATAGTCTTTCATAAAGGTGAACCGATTTCCATAGAGCTGCCGCTTGCCATAGAATCCAAAATCATAAAGGCTGAACCGGGTGTCAAAGGAGATACTGTCAGCAACACTTTTAAGCCTGCTGAAATAGTAACAGGCGCCAAAATACAGGTTCCCTTGTTTATTAATGAAGGCGATGTAATAAAGATAGACACAAGAAGCGGTGAATACATAACAAGGGTAAGCAAATAGCAGGC
>JBBQDW010000208.1:0-2775 GCA_038320085.1 Candidatus Humimicrobiales bacterium | reverse complement strand
AGATTTTCTATGTGTTTTTTTAATGTTTGATTTCAAATAAATCATATAGACTAAAGTCTGCTATCTCTTCAAGTATAAATCCCGATATATATGCAAGAGCGGGACCTGTTTTAACTGAGATTATAAACATGTCCAGGTCATCTTTTTGGCCCTGGCAAACTATTTCTACCTTATCGTCATGGGTGTTTTGCGCATACCCACTAATTTTAAATTGTACGGCCTTGTCGTGCGCAAAGTACCTAAATCCTACGCCCTGTACCCTGCCGGATATAAGTATCCTGAAAGTCTTTATCTCCGTTTTTGAAACACTCATAATGTGATTATATTTTCTTACTAATAATTTAAGCTATTCTTCTTTTTTAGACAACTTTTCTTTTTCGGTTTAAAAATTTTAAAAATTCAAACCATAAAACCGTCACAAGCCCGAGGGCAATGCATAAAAGAAGTTCATATGTGCCTAATAAGGAAAAATGGAATATATTTCGGAAAAACGGAATATATAGCACAGCTCCTAAAAAAATCACTCCAAATGACAAAACCAGGTATAGCGCCTTATTTTTATCTTTAAATATTCTTAATATATTTTTGGTCCAGGAGGCGTTTGTTGCTATAAGCGCAAGATTTCCAAAAACGAGAGTAGTAAATGCAATGGTCCTTGCTTCGTCTTCACCACGATTTAATACCAGTAATGCAACCAAATATACTGCAAGCATTACTGCAAAGAGGCTCAAACCATTTAACAGACTGTTTAGCATAGTGGGCCTGTTAAACATCGGTTCTTTTATATTCCTGGGTTTATGCTTCATTATATTCTCACCTTCCGGCTGGGCCTCAAATACTGTTGAACATGCAGGGTCTATTATGAGTTCCATAAATGCTATATGCGCAGGCAGCAGGACAAGCGGCAGTTTAAACAAAACCGGTATCAGGGACATAAGCGCTATAGGAATATGGATTGAGAAAATATAGGACATTGCTTTTTTAAGATTATTGTAAATCCTTCGGCCCAATCTTATTGCTGAGACTATTGAAGAAAAATCATCATCCAAAAGTACAATAGCGGCAGATTCTCTTGCAACATCTGTACCCCTGCTTCCCATTGCAATTCCTATATGTGCTGATTTAAGGGCCGGGGCATCATTAACTCCGTCTCCGGTCATTGCAACTACTTCACCGTTAGCTTTAAGGGCGTTGACAATAACAAGTTTTTGCTCAGGTACCACTCTTGCAAAAATATTGGTATTTTTTATTTTTTCTTTTAATTCTTCAGGATTCATCATGTCAAGATCAGTTCCGAGAATATAATTTTCAGGATTTTTCAGCCCAATTTTTCTTGCAATACTCTGTGCTGTACCGGGATAATCACCGGTTATCATTATTATCCTTATACCGGCGTTGTAACATTCGCTAACCGTTTCCGGCACATTATTACGGACAGGATCTGTAAAGCTTAAAAAACCTATAAATTCAAAATCAAATTCATGCTGGCTGTCAGGAAGACCTGCTTTGTCAAATGAGGCCTTGGCAACACCAAGAACCCGGTATCCTTCATCAGCCAGCCCTGTGACGATTTGAAGCAGGCCCTCTTTTTTACTGTCTTCCAGATGGCATAATTCAATCACAGATTCCGGGGCCCCTTTGGCAGCAATAACAAAATGGTTTTTATCCGGTGACTCCCATATATGGGAAAGTGCAGTTATTTTTTTTGATAACGGATATTCTTTTATCAATTTCCAGTTTTTATGAATATGTTCTGAATTCTCAAGACATTTTTCCCCAACTGACTTTATAGCGCTTTCAATCGGGTCGAACGGATCTCTCTGGCTGGCTAAAATTCCGTATTCAAGCAGATTGTGGAATTTTTCTGCAACGTTTTCTGAATTATCCCTGTCAAAATCAAGATATTCATTTTCGGTATAAATTTTTTTAAGGCTCATCCTGTTCATGGTCAGGGTACCTGTTTTATCAACACAAAGGACCGATGCTGAACCAAGTGTCTCTATTGCGCTCATCTTTCTGGCAAGCACCTGTCTTTTTGATATTCTCCATGCCCCAAGAGTCAGGAAAATAAGCAGCACTACTGAAAATTCTTCCGGCAGCATTGCCATACTTAACGAAAGCCCGGCTAAAAATCCATTTAACCAGTCAGGTTTGGGCAAACCATTGATTATTGTGACCCTGGTTAACCCATAAACTATTACGATAACCACGCAAAGGATGACACCGATAATAAGAAGGTTTTTGATTATCCTGCTTGTTTCCTTTTGAAGGATTGTGGGCTCATCCTTTATGGACTTTAGGGCTTTACCGATTTTACCCATTTCGGTGCCGCCACCTGTTGAAATGACCCGGGCCAGTCCATGACCCTGGATAATCATTGTCCCTGAATATACATAAGGAAGATCGTCTCCCCCGGGACGCATTTCCACTTCACTTCTGCCTTCTTCAATTTCCTGTTTCCTGACCGGCACTGATTCACCTGTCAGCATGCTTTCGTCTATCAAAAGGTTTGCGCATGAAAATACAATTGCGTCAGCCGGTACCCTGTTGCCTTCTTTTAAAACAATTATGTCTTCAGTAACCACTTCTCTTCCCGGAATGTTAACCTGTGTGCCTTCCCTTATTACAAGCGCCCTGGGGCTTGAAAGATTCTTCAAAGCATCCAGCGCCTTTTCTGTTTTCCTTTCCTGGTAAATCGTTATCCCGACAACAACGACAATAAAGGAAACCAGCATCAGGGCATCTTCTAGCTTTCCCAGTATAAAATAAATAATA
>JBBQDW010000207.1:0-2782 GCA_038320085.1 Candidatus Humimicrobiales bacterium | reverse complement strand
CGTAAGAAATTTTAAAAATATCTCGTCTGATTTTAATAAATTCCTATTTTGCCAGCTGATATGTGAGATTATTTTAAAAACCCATCCCTATGAGTCCGATTCTTCACACAAAACCGCTTCACTTCTTTTTAAATTACTATACGTCAGCATAGATGAAATTGACAGTGCAGCAATAGGGGACCTGAATTTACTTGAAAAAACTGCAGCATTTTTTATTGCCAAATATTTAAAAATAACCGGGTATACACCACTTCTTGAAAGCTGCTGCAAATGCGGAATAAAAATTGATTTATCGGGTGGCAGCCATGCTTTCTCGATCAAGCTTGGAGGGATGTTATGCCAGTGTTGCTTTGCCGCACTGGAGAACTATTCGGAGGTAAAAAAACTTATATCGAAAGAAGAATTTGAATTTATATGCCAGCTTTTTACCATTGATTTAAAGAATTATCGGCTTTTAAACACAAAAGCGCAGGACACGGATAATGTATTAAAAATAATTTGCAATTATGCCCGCTACCATGCTGAATGCAACATCGATATATCCCTATACTTAAATAAAATCCTGCCCTGAAAAAATCTGGCTAAGAATTCCTGTGAGTATGAGTAACATTTGAGCAGACAAACTCCCAAAATTCAATTATTTACTGTGGATATAGGTGTATTATGATATCCAAGAGATTACGATAACCTTTTTTAGAAAAAAATCAGTATTATTTAATACGAATTCTTACTATTCCTTATCACAGCAACCACTGATAATCCTGGCGGCAGTCTAAAATATACTCAATATATACCAAATCATTCTTTATCTGATAAATAAGCAAATACCGCTTATTTATTATCATTTTTCTGTATTTAATGGCAGGTAATACCGGATCTGAAAGCCACGAGTTTCTCTCAGGGAAGTTTTCTAAAGATCTCGCTGCTTCTATTATTTCTATTCGGAGTTTTTCTGCAGCCTGAAGACTTACCTGCGCCATAAAGCGCACATGATGTATCAGCATGTCTGCGGCTCTATCAGAAACAATAACTTTATACAATTTATTTGTGTTGTCCACCAGCAGCCTCCATAATGATTTTCTTCATCATCTCGTCAACATCATCAATGGAAAGGCCTGCCTTACCCGCCAGCCTGTCCTCCTGGATTGCAACGAGAGTTTCCCTGAGACGAAGCATGCTTTCACGGCGTGTAAATACTGCGATATCTATAACGACCAAATCACCCACACCATTTTTAGTCAGATAGACCGGTTCCCCGGACTGCCTGCAGAGAGAAGATATTTCATTATAGTTTTTTCGAATTGCTGCAGATGGTTTTATATTCATATCATAACTCCTCATTATAGTAATATTATATGCTTATTGTATACTTATTGTACTACCATTATTTCCTTATGTCAAAAAGACAGATTGTATTTCAATAAGTGGCAGATGACTCAGGTTGACCAAACCTTTGATGTCAAACCTTTGATTGCTATTTAACTGTTAATTTGTTATATTTTTGTATTAAAATGAATCAATTTAATACGGGGGTATAAGATGCCGGTTACAATTACTACAAGAGTTAATGATAATCTTGCAAAGTTGATAGATAAAATAGCGCAAAAGGAAGGAATGGACAGATCTACAGTCTTAAGAAGATTTCTTGAGCAGTCTGCAAAAAATTGGCTTATTGATAAATCTCTAAAAGACTACCAGGATGGGAGGTTAACATTAAGACAGGCTGCAAAAATTTCTGAGTTATCACTTTGGGAAGCAATAGAAGAGGCCAAGAATAGAAAAATTTATTTTCCTTATACTGTTGAGGATCTGAAAGATGATTTGAGGGCAGCAAATGAGTAGTATAGTATCGGATGCAACTCCGCTTATTTATCTTGCTAAAATTAAAAGATACGACCTTTTAAAGTCTGTATACGACAATATTATTATTTCTCAGGAAGTAAAAATAGAAATAGTCGATGAAGGGAAAAAATTAAAAAAACCGGATGCTTTGGTAATTGAAAAAGAGATAGTTGATGGTTTTATCAATGTTAAGAAAGTCGGCAAGCTAATGGAAACAACCCTTGAGCTCCAGCTTGGGGAATTATCAACGTTATCACTGGCTAAAGAATTAAAAATAGATGAAGTTTTAATAGACGAAACTATTGGCCGTACCGCTGCCAAAATGATTGGGCTGGTTCCAAAGGGGACCTTATATGTTCTTTTAAAAAATTTAAAGTCTAAAGAAATTAATTTTGATGATTTTTTAAATATTTTAAATGAGCTCATAGACTCAGGTTTCAGGTTAAAGGAAGAAATCTATATAAAAGTTATAGAAGAAGCAAAAAAGATTTAATATATTTTAGGACCTTTCTAAATGGCTGATAATAAGACATTTCTGACTGGTTAGCTTTGGGGGATTTCTTAATAGCCGCTGTAGGAAAGCAAAAACCAAAAAGCAAAAACGAAAGCAAAAACCAAAAAGCAAAACCAAAAAGCAAAAACCAAAAAGCAAAACCAAAAAACAAAAAAAGCAAAAAAAGCAAATTGACTAATATAGCCAATATCATTAAAATTAGAAAATTATGAATTTCCAGGATATTATATTTAATTTACAGAAGTATTGGTCCGACAGGGGATGTGTAATAAGGCAGCCCCTTGATTTGGAAAAAGGCGCAGGGACCTTTAATGCCGACACATTTCTTCGATGTCTCGGACCGGAGCCTTACAGTGTCGCTTACGTTTAACCAAGCAGGAGGCCCACAGACGGAAGGTATGGAGAAAACCCTTTCAGGACCCAGTT
>JBBQDW010000206.1:0-2830 GCA_038320085.1 Candidatus Humimicrobiales bacterium | reverse complement strand
TAAACTACGTTTCGCATATAAAAGAGATTGAAAAAGACAAGATACAGGAATTGATAGTGAAGGATAATAATGTTTTTGAAGTTGAAAAATAAGGCCGCCTTTATAAAAACTTTAAAAAATGTTAAAAATCTAAAAAATGTTTCGCCTTACCCTCTAATGTAAAATCTTATCCAAATAAAGACCGGCTAAGCGGGGGAAAAACAATGTATAATCAAACATAAATACACACCGGGTTAATGTAAAAAATAATGGAGAAAATCCAAAATGAAAAATCCAAAATGACTGTAGATTATTTAAAATTAATTATTTATAATACTTAACTGGTTATCTGGCAAAAACTTTAGACTTGGGTAGGGAATATTAATGGAAATAGAACTTGTAGACATTCATTTCTGGATACTGCATATAATTTTTACTTTCGGGATTATCGGTGGGCTTTTATACAGGGTCTCCACCATCTTACAGGGTTCAGTGAGTGAATATGGCGACGCCGCCTCAAAAACCGGCAAGCTAAACAGGTGGGGAAAATTCTGGTATTTCGTGGCAAAATTTTTTAAGACATTTTTCTCAAGGCAGTTTGGGCCGATAGTCAAAGCGATTATTTTTGACAGTATTCTGCATGTCAAATTATTTAAGGAAAACAGGCTCAAATGGATCGCCCATACATGTGTTTTTTGGGGAATTTTGGTGCTTTTTATCCTGTCGGTACTTTCTGGGATTGCAGTTGAATTCGCCCCGCTCTTAGGCTATAAGACCGGAACATCCGTGTTCCTTGACGCGCTTGCAAACAAGGACCACTGGCTCACATCGGTCTTAAATGAAATTCTTAATACTGTAATTTTAATAGGAGTAATTATTGCTTTTATCAGGGGATTTATATCGAAGAAAAAAATCGGCATGATGATGTTCCAGGATATTTTCCTTATAATTTTTGTCTTTGTCATCCTTATCAGCGGCTGGTTTACTGAAGCCGTCAGATATATATTTGAGAGGACGCCGGAATATATCGGGAAAACCGGTTTTTTTGGTTTTTATCTTGGCAGGCTCTTAAATAACGGGTTCCCCAATATCACTGAAGAAGGCTGGATAAATGTTTATAAATTTTTCTGGCATACACATGTAACTGCGATATGGCTCGCATTTGTCTACATACCGTTTAGTAAATTTGCGCATGCAATTCTTAGCCCTGTTGCAAATGTTATTAATATAATGGAAAAAAGCAAGTCGCAAGACAGCCATAACCGGTAAAAGGTCCTTTAGGAAATTATTATTTTATAATGAAAATACAGACGGAAAAAAAGAATGGGAATAGATAAATATACAGTAAAACAGCTCT
The DNA here is from genome assembly GCA_038320085.1 of Candidatus Humimicrobiales bacterium. Classification (GTDB taxonomy): domain Bacteria; phylum Actinomycetota; class Humimicrobiia; order Humimicrobiales; family Humimicrobiaceae; genus Fen731. Next base: position 1,494 of record JBBQDW010000206.1, on the reverse strand, counting down.
TTAATGTTGAAGCATGCACAAGGTGCGGCCAGTGCACAGTTCTTTGTTCAGCATATAATGCCAACAATGACCTCAAGGTCTCGCCCGCAAAGAAAATCGAGCTGCTTCGTAAAAGAATAAGGAGCAAGACTATCTGGGGCAGGATGCTGGGAAAAAAATATTTTTCCGATAAGGATTTTGATGAGCTCGCCAGGGCGGCTTACGAGTGCACATTATGTTCACGCTGCGAGGTCCAGTGTCCGATAAACATAGACCTTCAAAAGCTGTGGGTATCGCTTCGCGCAGATCTTGCAGATGAGGCTAAGGGCCCCGAAGTTTTAAATATTCTGAAAGAGCGGCTGCTTAATTCCCGTAATATTTCTTTTGATACAAATCAGGGCAGGGCCGACTGGATAAACCAGGTCCCGGATATACCAAAGGACAGGTATATAAAAGAGAAAGCTGAAGTGATTTATTTTGTCGGCTGTGTTTCATCGTTTTCACCCAGGGTCTTTAAGATTCCCCGCTCAGTTGTACAGATTTTTAAATCTGCAAAAGTGGACTTCGGCCTCCTCGGGGACCAGGAGTGGTGCTGCGGTTTTCCGCTTCTTTCTTCGGGGTATAAGTCTGAGTTTTTAGAGTTTGCAAGACATAATATAGAGAAAATAAATAATACGGGGGCAAAATTTTTAGTCACATCATGTCCTTCCTGCTATCATATGTGGAGCCACATATATACTGCTGCGGATACTTCGGTGAAAATGAACTTTAAAGTGCTTCACCTTGTCCAATACCTGTACAAACTGGCTTCCGACAGAGAAATAAAGCTGTTTCCTATAAACGCAAGGGTCACCTACCATGATCCCTGTGACCTTGGAAGAAATTCCGGTATCTATGAAGAACCAAGAAAGCTTATAAAGCTTATCCCGAAAGTGAAGTTTGTCGAGCTTGCCACTAATCGTGAAGATGCTGTATGCTGCGGCGGCGGCGGAAACGTCGAAGCTGTTGACAAACAGTTATCTGAAGATATTGCCGCCATGAAAGCCAGAGCCATTATTGAAACAGGAGCAGATATTGCTGTAACTGCATGCCAGCAATGCGTAAGGACGATTATGGCGGGACTTAAAAAAGAAAACTCCAAAATAAAGGTCATGGATATTTCTGAATTGATATTGATGTCAGTAACTGGAGCACGGTAGAGCCATGGCAGTTAAACCAGCGCCTTCTGACGATGAATTAAACGAGCCCCCGCCACGACGGCCGGAGGAAAAGTCCCAGGATATCGGTTCGGTGATACAGCGATTTGTTTCCGATTCCGATATTGCCGCCAAATTAAAAAAATACAGCATTTTTAACCATTGGGAAGAGATTGTTGGCGCCGGTATTAGCAGCAGGACAAAACCCGAAAAAATTTCCAGGGCCATACTGTATATTTCAGTGACAAACTCCACTTGGGCAAATGAGCTTACCATGATGTCGGGGCAGCTTCTTTTTAAGATAAACAACTACATTGGA
>JBBQDW010000205.1:0-2831 GCA_038320085.1 Candidatus Humimicrobiales bacterium | reverse complement strand
TGATAGTATCTGTAAAAATTGGCGCTGAACTTTCCCACAGAGGCCCCTTCGTAATGCCTTGCGACAGAACCGGTATTAATAAATACTTTAAGCTTTAGTCTTTGAAGCTTTAAACAGAAATCTACTTCCTCAAAGTAAACAGGGCGGTATCCGGTATCAAACCCTCTTAAATTTAAGAAGTATTTAAACTTTGTGGCAAAAACGGCCCCTGTAGCATAATCAGCTTCAATCAGCCCGTTGTTTCCGGAAGGAATTTTTTCAATATGGCTCGTAATAAAGTTATCCTGGATGATTCCCCCTGCGTGGCTCACATTCTTACCGGCATAATCATAGATTAGGCTTCCGGCTGCGCCGGCTGCGACGCTTACTGAGGTGTCGGCCGCGCCGCGTGCAGAGATGTCTGCGGCATCCTGTACTTTATCGAAAGTCAAAATAAGGTTTGAAAGAGTGTTTTTTTCTAACCAAACATCAGGATTTACCAATACTAAAAATTGCGTACTTTTTGCTGCCTCAGGATATTCTTTTAAAAAAAATTTAAAAACACAATGATTTACGGCTGCGGCAAACCCTATATTTTTATTAAGGCTTATATATTTAAAATTATGCTCACCGGAAGGGTTTCCCCGCAGCATTTTTAAAAAATCCTCAGCATCAGACAGCTTTTTTAATGTCCCATCACTTGAATTATTGTCAATTACCGCCAGAAACCATTTTTTAATATCGGAAGACGCAACAGATCTTATGCAGTCCTCAATAAAATCCTGGCTGTTATATGTGACAATAACAATTAAGTTTTCAATATCCATTAAATTATATTAAGTCATAAAGCCATTAAGTCATAATAAGTCATCAGGTCATTAGGTCATTAGGTTGTATTGAGCTATTAGATTGTCAAGTCATTAAGTTTGTAATGATGTAAACCCCAAAAGCCGGAAACAATCTATTCAATAAAACCGCCTGAAGAGTCCTTCTTGATACAATTTAAAAATTATATCAATTTATTTTTTAAGTAATTTCCGCTTTAAAATCTTAAAATAACCATAAATCCTGTAAGCCGGGCCTTTCTTTAGTACTCCTTCAAGCTCGATTATCCTTTCATCCCTTGCGCTTATCATTTCTGCCTGCTTTTGGCTTATGCTGTCAAGATTTTTTAATGCTTCTTCCCTGTCAAATAAAAGCTGCCGGGTTTTCCCGCAATCAGGCGAAAATACCGGCATGTTTGCCCAGTCCTGCAGTTTTTTTGTGGAAACATTAAAATTAAAGTTTTCCATTCCAAATTGCCTGCCCAGTTCCGCTGTATTTTTTACGGCCTCCGGGTCCGATGCGAGATAAAGTATTTTTTCAGCCAGGTCATTAGGGTCTTGCGGCAGAAAAGTATAGCCGGCTCTTTCATTTTGCATTATTTCTGTAAGTTCGCAAACATTTGAAGACAAAACACACAACCCGGCACGCATCCAGTCCAAAATCCGGCTTTTACTTCCAAGTTTGACTTCATATATATTCTTGTCAATATTTATTCCTATATCAGCTTCGAAATAATAGTTAGGGACGTCTTCCCCTGCAATCCAGCCATTCATGACAAAATTATCCTTAAATTTCGAATCGGCTATCATCTCAAGAAACCTCGGATAAGTATTTATATCCTGCTCAGGAATCTCGCCGCCCGTCGATACAAACTTTATCCGGCTGTTGCTCGAAATAGCTATTTCGAGCCCCTTAAACAGCGTGTCCACATCGGTCCAGGTATTATAGCCGCCGGTCCACAAAACAACAAAATCCTCATCGGAAATCCCGTTTAGTCCCCTTATAACATTCTTTTTGTGTTCAAAATCTGCCTGCGGCATACCGCAGGGTATGACAGTTGAAAAATCATAACCGGATGTATATTTGTTTAATCTTCCTGCAGCACCAAGCTCACCGACAAGCGCATACTCCTGCCGTTTTGAGACACATGAAAAAATATCGGCAGAGGTGATTATTGCATACTCGCTGTTCCAGTAGTGGAAAAGGCACCCGTCATCATCATCCATAAAGGCCCTAGCCTGGGCCTCAGCCATGACGTGGCCAAAAAGGTCCGCCCAGAAAGGAACCCCTTTTTCAAGGCTGTTTACAAGCCTGGCAGCCATGCGGGCAGGATAAAATGTAGCGCCTATAATACAATCAGGATTAAATTCTTTAAGCAGCAGTGATAAAGTCTGAAGGTTTTCAAAATCAGGCTTTGCCAGAATATTATATTCAAAACCGAAAACGGGGCCGCTTGTCTCGCCTGGGCCGTCCATTTCGCTGTGGCCGGCTTTATCGCCTTTTCCACCGGGACCATTTTTGCCTACGGTGCTGTTTATTTCTTCGGCAATGTTTATTTCGCTGTGCCCAACCTTTTCTCCCGGGCTGTTTTTGCCGTAAGTGCCATTTTTCCCGGAGGAGCATCCCCTAAAGTCTTTAAAAAATTGGGAGCTGAAATCTTCAGGGTATGCAGAAGGAATTGCGTAATTGCATACGCAAAGCTTATGTCCTTTTGATATCAGCGGCTCTGCAAGCTGCCATGTCCTTATACCTGTTCCGTAAACTTTCCTGTCATTTTCAAAAGGCATAGGGCTCATTCCCAAGAGAAATATTCTTTTGGGTCTTAGTAAATCAGTTTTTTCTGCTGCAGTTTCTTCCAATACTTAGCCCTGGCCTACCCTGTCCGTTTGCGTCATAACTTTTTTTATTATATAGTTAGCATACCATAAAAATCAATAAAACCGGACTTAAGGCATAGTAAAAGCCCGTAATTGAAGCAATATCAATAAAAATTATAAGAAAACTTTATAGACTGTTTAGACAGGATG
>JBBQDW010000204.1:0-2918 GCA_038320085.1 Candidatus Humimicrobiales bacterium | reverse complement strand
CCAGAAATTACCCATTCGTCACATGTGATGATGTAGCTACCGTAGTTCGTATAAAGCTTATATTCTTCCAACTCATTGGGACATACATTATCACAATTACTACTACTATTACATTGTATCACTGCGGTCATTTGAGCCTTTATACTAAGAGCAGCTACAAAAAACAAAAAAAGTAAAAAATAATTTTTCATGGTTAAAAGTTTTAAAGTTTATTAATCAGTAAACGGTTTTTAATCATATCACGTAATAGAGTTTATGTTTGTTAGAAATTGATGGAGCGAATTTAAATATACATTTTAAAATGCGAAAGGATATTGGAGCAATATATAGCTTTTTACAATACAGTAAAAACTCTAAAAGGCTCAAAAATTGTCACTTACAAGAAATTCAAGCTCGAAATATATAGCTTTTTATGAAGATTGTTGTTCGAAATAATAGCTGATATGTCTAATTATTGTCAGCCAACTTCATAAAATCATAGATTTTTCCATAGGTTTATAATCCGAGTTTTTTTCTTATCACGCTCTTTTTAGCTTGAATTGTATTAATGCTGTAGTTTAAGAGAATGGCAATCTCTTTATTATTAAAATCAACATATAGCAAACAGCAGATGCGAAATTCTGAATCATCGAGTTGAGAAAATGTATTTTTGAATTGCTCGAAAAAGCCATTGCTTAAATTGTTCAATGTTTGATATAATACATCCCAATCCAAATTTTTATTGCCATAAACCACCTGATTGAATTTCCGTAAAAAGGGTTCTCCCATTTTTCGTTCGTCCTTTTTTAGGTATCCTTCTATTAAAGCAGCTTTTTTTATTATATCGAAATGCCGGATTAAAACATTTCGGAACGATTCTTCTTTATCATCAAAACTTCGAGCCAGCTTTGTTAGTTGACGAATTTTTTGTTCAGTTTCTTTCAATTTCCTTTCGCGCCTTATTGCACGGCTTAAAAATAGAAGAATAAGTACAACAAGAATCAGCAAGATCCCCAAAGAAAGCAGAAGAAACCTTTGTCGTTCTATCAAAAGCTGTTTGTTTTTGTTTTCAAAAAGTTGAAAATTATATTTTGCTTCAATTTCCAAAACTGCACTGTTCCTGTTATCGCTTATAATTTGTGCGAGGTGTTTATTGTAAAGTCGATACTTGTCAAGTGCATTCTTATAGTTACTATCATTTTCTTCAATGGCCGACCATGTTTTATATATAGCGGTAGCCGTGGAATTGTTTTGCTCATGTGGCAAATAGTTTAATGCTTTTTGTAAATAAACGATAGCTGAATCGTTTTTACCTTGCTGCTCAAAAAGTCTGGCAAAGTTAATAGCTAGCTTTGCATTACTTATAGAATCGGTAATAAACTCCATCGCTTTTTTATAATAGATTTCTGTTTGATCCCAATTTCCTGTTTCTTTGTAAGCCACACCTATTCCCATAAGGATTGAAGTGTGCAGACTGCTGTACTCGTATTTTTTGGCTAAAGATAATGCCTCATTGTAATAGGTAAAGGCACTGTCTGTTTTTTCCAGCATTAATAAACAGTTCCCAATCATATTCCCAACACTAATCTCATTTTTATGATTCTCAGCTTGGTGAAAATAACCCTTAGCCAGCTTGTAGCGAGTTACCGCTTTTTCTTTAAAAAGTTGCTTGTAATAGATTTCCCCAATGCCACTCTGGCACAAACCCTTCAAGTTAAAGTTATTACTTTGTTCCAAATACTTTTCAGCCGCTAAAAACTGCTGTAATGCTTTTTCATAGTTCTTTTGTTCCTGATAAACCCGCCCGCAATAAAAAGAGGACAATGCAGCTTTTTCTATTTCTTTTTTATTGGAGTAGTAATCGCGGACAGTAAAAATTAAGGTGTCAGAAGTGATGTCTTTATAGCTTTTGTCTTTGGCCTGTATTAGTAAAAGGTAATATTGGTAATACACAGATTTTTTTAATTTATGAGCTTCAGGGATTTCGTTCAGTAAAACCAAAGCACTATCAGGGTATTGCTCTACAAGGATTTCCAATTTTTGTAGTATCGGCTCAACTTTCGCCGATTGCATTGTACAAGAAATACCTGTAAACAATAAAACCAAATACGTAAAGTAGATTATTCCTTTCCTCATCTCTTAAAAATTAAGAGCCTAAAGATACAACTTTCACGTATTCATCACCCGAACCGAAGTCGGGAGATGAATAAACAACGAAATTTTAATCGAAAATGGAATACGAGAGGTTTAGCATAAGCATCCGGTTTTTGTACGTCTGTGCAAAAACATCATCCGGACTTTTAAAAGAGCCCATTCCTTGTCCTTTAAATCCTTGCGTGTAGCTTACTGATGCTTTTTATTTGGGGCTCAATTTGTATCCAAAGCCAATAATCCAATCGAATTCGGGATTTTTATTTACAAAATTGATATAATCTGCATTTCCTTCAATTGATATTCCGCCTTTTTTAATTTTGTCATAATTAAGTATCCATGCTGTTTCAATTCCGGCTTCAACAAACAGTTTTTCAGAAAGCAAATAGTTAATTTTTATGGGCAAAACAAAATAGTGCTGCTTATAAGTATGATTGATGGTTTCGTACTCATGTCCATATCCTCCAAATCCATCGTCAGGAAAGACCATTGAAGTGGCATTATTCGATTTGAACCGATAACCAGCCTGTAACGATGCTGAAAATTTAGGCAAGAAATTATACCCCACAAAAACTCCACCTCCCGTGGCAAGTTTGTTTTCAATATCCTGATTATAATCGTTTTTAGGGAAGAAGTAGCCTCCCTCTGCATAAACCCCAACAGGGAATTTGGTTTGTGTAAAAGCCATTAGGCTAACAAATACGAGTAAAATTGCAATTGTAATCTGTTTCATGTTTTTTAATTTAAGTGAAGCCGATATTTTTATCGACTCCATTTTGCTTATTTAT
>JBBQDW010000203.1:0-2939 GCA_038320085.1 Candidatus Humimicrobiales bacterium | reverse complement strand
ATGCATTAATAATATAGAAAAACTTCAAAAATTGCAAATAATAAAATTAGTTTATAAAATAGCCGGAGTAGATTAAATATTATAGTGTTGCAAGATTAAATATTGCAATGCCGGCATGTTAAGAATCGGACAATATGACCAATAAATAATTATAGTTATGCCACGTTAAAAATAATAGAAATGCATAAAAGGTTTACCCGAATTTTATGACTATTTAAAAGATTAAAAATATTTAGGAAATGTCCCTAACAAACCAGATAATAAGTAAAATAATTGAAATCGGGCCCGTAGCAATAATTCCGGCTTTACTTTTACTAATTGGATTTATTACTACAAGAAGACCTTTAAAGAACCTCTTAAACAGTTTATATATATTTGTCGGGATGGTAGGTTTTTCTATTGTCTTTACACTTTTTATAAATTTTTTCAAACCACTGATAGAAACAATCCTCTTGGGCTCCCCAAAGAAATTCCTTATTGCCGACATGGGTTGGGTGGTTTCAAAGCAGATTATCTTAAACTCGCCTGTCACACTTTACATTTTAATAGCAATCATGGCAGTTAACCTTATTATGCTATTATTAAGGTTAACAAGGACAATCAATATCGACTTATGGAACTGGTGGATCTTTTTGCTTACAGGTTCAATAATAACTGCAATAACGGAAATCAAATGGCTGGGTATTTTAGTAGCAGTTATTATCTATATAATCACTCTTGTAATTGCAGATATCTATGCTCCATTTTTGGAACAATATTACGGGATTAAAGGTGTTTCCGGCCCACAGCCCCAGTTTGTCACCTGGGCCCCAGTTGCCCATATAATAAGCCTTGTTTTTAACAGGATACCGGGGATTCGCAGGGTCCAGGTATTTTATGAAGAGATAATGTATAAATTAGGTTTTTTTGGCGAACCAATGATTATGGGCTTTATCCTCGGATTTATTGCAGGAATCATTACAAAATACAAAAGTATTTCGGCAAATTTGGGGCCTGACATATTATTTGCCCTTGGAATGGGCCTGCAGCTCTCAATAATTATGATTCTTATGCCAAGACTTGTTAACCTGATTTTTAAAGGGCTCAATCCCGCAATGGAAGATATAAAAAGTTTCTTAAGCAGACGAATAACAAAAAGGGACTTATATATCGGGCTGGACTCTGTACTGTTTGTCGGGCATCCTTCAGTAATTGCGCTTTCAATAATAATAATCCCGCTTTCTGTTTATATTGCCACGATCCTTCCCGGCAATAACATACTGCCTTCTGCGGACCTTGTAGTAATCCCGTTTATCCTTATGTGGGCAGTGGCGACTGCGAGGGGTGACATTTTTAGGAGCTTTATTTCATCGGTTATTATTATTCCTTTGACTTTGTGGATCTCAAGCGATATGGCTGTACTTTTTACGAATTATTTCCAGAAATATAACATAGCAGTTACCGAAGGTTTAAAAAACTTCTCAAGCTATAGCAGCGGTTCAAGCTGGATACTATGGATACTTCTGCAGATAATCAAACCCATACTGCATTTGTTTACATAGCCTAAGCGGCCCCAAACTTGCACCTATTTTTTTGATATGTGATGAAAGCTGTCAAGGTATAGATTCCTTCTGACAAGCCTTCTCTCCTGAAGCAATACTATCCCTTGCCTTTCAAGAGTTAAATGAATCTTTCTTTCATTTTGCATTATCTGGTTGCGTATATTTGCAAGGCTTGAGAGACGAACCCATAAACCGGATTCCTGCGCAATAAAAGGAAAAAAAGAATATTTTTTTATTATCTTCTCCCAATCAATCCGTACCAGCATTGTAAGGTCCGCATAGTTAATATTGGGTTTTTCTTTTAATACCTCTTTGGACTGCCTGATTATTTCCTTTGACACCCCTTTTTCTACTCGTTTTAAATTAAAGGAAGACAGAGTCATAAATATTCCATAGGCAAGGGCCACTGGAACCAGGTACAAATAGTACTTATCAATAAATATGATAATATACCTGCCTATTACACCCAGAAATGTATCGAGCCATAAATTAGACACATTGCCACCCTAAGGTTTCTTTATTCATCCGGCAGATCTTTTATCTGCTCAAAGTAATCAATTGCGTCAGGCACAGTCATATCATTAAGTGTGAACATGAGAATCAGTTTTGGCATCATTTTTATCTACTCCCTAATTTAAAATAATGTTTTTATGAATTTACAGGTTATATAATAAGGTATTTCTTGTTGTTTTGTCTATACCAATTATTTCCTTTATGATTGTTCAGCCTTGTTACTGCATCTTTTATTATTTAAATAGATTTCGCGTGCAAAAATTCATGTTGCCTACTCTGAAAATTAATAGTATTAGTATTTCAGAGTAATTGCAGAGTAATTGCAGAGTAATACAGGGGTGAGAGAAAGACATTATCACAGAATAATATTGGATAGTCTGAAAGTGAAAAAAACTCTTAACAATAGTGAAATATCAAGATTAATCAGCAAGTCTGTCAGAACAGCAAGAAGCAAGGCTAAGTAGCTTGTTTTAAAAAACATTCTTGCTGAAGTTGCAAAAAGCGTAAATGATCCGACCAAGTATTACATCTTAAAATAACAGTCTGGCCTTGCCAAGAGGTATCGTATATTCTGCAGGTACTTATATTATTTTTCCAATATTGCTTCGGCGGTTACAGAATCTGTAATAAAAACATCGCAAATACTTGCTTTCGCCACCGGAAAATGGAGTATATTAAAATATCAGTTTAATTTCATTACTTCAGTTGCGGCATCAATATCTGTCAGCAGTGTATTAACCAGGTTTCCTTTTAAAACTGCGCGAAGTATCCTGGCTTTCCTGGCACCATAGGCAATTCCAATGACATTCTTTGTAAGCTTCATAAGTTCGATAGGAAATATGTTTGTAACCCTTTCGCTTATTTCATTTGGAACAAAATTGCCGT
>JBBQDW010000202.1:0-2985 GCA_038320085.1 Candidatus Humimicrobiales bacterium | reverse complement strand
GGATTTAATATATTAATATTTCGAAATGCATTCAATCTTATAAAATGTTTATCACCAGAAACAATATAGATACACCCAGAAGCAACGGGACATTCAAGTATTTTATCATCATCAGGATCATCTTTAAATAAATAATTTTTTCAGAATACTGTGACGACTCTAATACAATGTTTTTAGAATTTCAATACTATTTCGTGTTTTAAGGAAAGCATATTGAAGGATAATTAATACTTTATCCCTAAGATACTTGCAAGACTTGTTGAAAGGTGTCCGATTTCACCGGAATAAACACAGAAACAATGCTTTTTTCGCTGTCGTGATAAATAAGTATTGTAGCCAGTAATTGATTGAAACTATCAGTATCTTTTATAACAAAATATTTTTTTTCTACCTGTTGCCTATATAATAGATATAATAATTGACATTTTTATAATATACTATATAATAATACAATCTATTAAATAAAAATATATTTTATTATTAACATATATAAACTACAGTAAATATATTTATAAAGTTTTAAAAAAATTATTATTTGTTTTTTAATTATTTCAATGATATGACAATAAATACTAACTTAAATAAACACATGGAATTAAACAAACATCTTCCTCCTTTTAAAAAAGTTTCAAATAATACAGCAATAAATGATAAAAATGAGGCAAACAGTTCATATAAAACTATGGAATTGAAACTTTTAGGATTGTCTGATATGCAAAAAAAGACAGAGGAACTTTTTAAAAAAAATACAAAATACTACAAGTCCTTTTTTGAAAACTCCCTTGACGGTATATATAAAAGTACTCTAGGTGGAAATTATGTTGATGCGAACCCGGCGCTGGTAAAAATGTTAGGATATGGCAGCAAAGAAAAACTACTTTCCGTAAATATTCCGGAACAGCTTTATGTTTCTAAAAAAGATAGACCAACTCCAAAGGAAAGAAGTAAATTATTTGAAACTCAATTTAAGAAAAAAGATGGAACTCTAATATGGGTAGAGGTTAGCTCCAGGGTAATTTATGATCAAGAAAAGCCAGTCTACTGCGAAGGAATAGTAAGAAACATAACAGAGCGTAAAAAAACAGAAGAAAAAATTATATACCTAACTTTACATGACAATCTTACCGGACTCTATAACAGAGCTTATTTTGAAGAAGAACTAAAAAGACTGGATACAAAAAGACAGCTTCCCCTAAGTTTTATAATTGCAGATATAAACAGCCTAAAGCTTGTAAATGATGCTTTCGGCCATTTTCAAGGTGATGAAGTAATTGTAAAAGTGGCAGAAGGGCTAAAAGCTTTTTTTAGAACAGAAGATATTGTTGCAAGATGGGGAGGAGACGAGTTTACAATTATACTTCCCCAAACTAAAAATGAAGAAGCAGAAGAAATTGTAAATAGAATTAATAAGAAGTTTATTGTAACAAGTAAAAATGGAATACCCATAAGCATATCTTTAGGTCATGCAACAAAAGAAAGAATAGATCAAGATATCCTGGATGTAATAAAAGAAGCAGAAGACCATATGTACAGGCATAAGCTAGTTGAAAGAAAAAGTATTCATAGTTCAATATTATTATCACTTGAGAGAACATTGCATGAAAAAAGCCTAGAAACTACAGATCATGCAGAACGCCTAAAAAAAATGTCACAGGAAATTGGGACAGCTCTAAACCTTCCAGATAGTAAATTAGATGAACTTTCCCTCCTTTCTACTCTTCATGATATTGGTAAAATTGCAATACCTGAAGAAATACTTACAAATGGACGAAAGTTAACAGAAAAGGAATGGGTTTTAGTAAAAAAGCACCCGCAGATTGGTTATAATATTTGTATAAAATGCCCACAACTTGCACATATCTCCGAAGGTATCCTGGGACATCACGAGTGGTGGAATGGAGGCGGATATCCGCATGGTTTAAGGGGTGATGATATTCCAATTACATCCCGCATTATATCAATAGTTGATGCTTATGATGTTATGATAAGCGGTAGAACTTATAAAAAGGCAGTTACAAAAAAAGAAGCTATAAAGGAATTAAAAAGATGTTCGGGAACTCAGTTTGATCCTAAGCTGGTAAATATTTTTATTAATTATTTATAAGATTATTTAATAGGAAAATTCTCCCCTAAGGAGGGAATATATGTCTAAGAAAAATCTCAGCTCCGTCGCTATTAATAAGGCTGCTGGAACAGTGAATGTAATTACATCAAACAACAGGGCGGAAGAGGCTCTTCTTAGGGCTGGGGCATTACAGAGCGCGATTTTTAACAGCGCCAACTTCTCAAGCATTGCCACTGATGCCAAGGGCGTCATTCAAATATTTAACGTAGGTGCCGAGAGGATGTTGGGCTATACAGCCGCTGAAGTTATGGATAAGATAACCCCGGCAGAAATCTCTGATCCGCAGGAAGTGGTTGCGCGCGCCAAAGCGCTAAGTGTCGAACTATCAACACCGATTGCGCCAGGCTTTGAGGCATTGGTGTTTAAGGCCTCGCGTGGGATTGAAGACATATACGAGTTGACCTATATCAGAAAAGATGGGAGTCGCTTCCCCGCAGTGGTGTCAGTTACGGCGCTGCGCGACGATACCGGTAAAATCATCGGCTACCTGTTGATCGGCACCGATAACACTGCCCGCAAGCAAGTGGAAGAGGAGAGAATGAAACTCGATCAGCGCCTGCGTGACCAGCAGTTCTACACACGTTCTCTCTTTGAATCCAATATTGACGCGATAATGACTACAGATCCGCAAGGCATCATCACCGATATTAATAAGCAAATGGAGTTGCTCACTGGCTGCACCCGTGACGAGCTAATCGGAGCACCGGTCAAGAACTACTTCACTGATCCGGAACGGGCAGAGGCGAGTATCAAAAAGGTTTTGGCTGAAGGTAAGATAACTAATTACGAGCTCACCGCAAGCGCCAGGGATAGCAAGAGGACCAAAACCGTTGTATCCTACAATGCGACCACATTCTATG
>JBBQDW010000201.1:0-3019 GCA_038320085.1 Candidatus Humimicrobiales bacterium | reverse complement strand
TCAAAAAAACTGCATAATGGAAATATTGAACTTTAAAAAAGCTATTTTAGTTTATATAAGTTTTATTTACAAACATTTTAACACTTTAGTAAATATTATGGTTTTATGGTTTTATACCAGCTCAATACTCCCCCAAATCCCAATTTTATCGTCTTTTATTAAAAGAAGGCCCTCAATTCCCCGATAATTCCTGAAATGCTGTATGCTTGTCAAAATATCATCCTTGCTTGTAACACTGTTTGCAACTGCGGTTGCGGCTGCATCTGCAGTTATGGCTGACTTTGACAGCACTACAGCAAGATCGCATTTGCCAAGGCTCAAAGAATGTCCGAAAGTACCTGAAGATGAGCAAACCCCGCAAGGCATATCTTCGGCTTTTATCTTTACAGAGATGCTTTCTTTGAAATAATTGTTTTTTACATAAATCCCAAGTATCCGGTCAGTGTTTGATTTTAAATAAAGGTCCCCACCATTTTCAATGATCAGGCTTTCGCAATTCCGGCCAAGTTTTTCTGCCAGAAACTCATTTACTGTCCCTGCAACAGCAGCCATCGGACCGACATTAAACTCAGCAGACAGCATGCACATTTTTTTTATTATTTCAGGATAGCCGGATTTAAGGCAGACAGGTGAAAGGCTTTTTAAAAATACAGGATCCTCTTTAAAACATCTGTACAGGTATCCGTAAATTTCCTTTAATGTGTCCTCGGTAAGCATACTGATGTTTTTATCACTGCTTATCAGTAAATCAGAATGTTCGTATACCACCTTCCAGTGATACTTTTCCCCGGATTTAACATTTTTCCTGTAAATGTTCCTTTCAGAATCAGGAAACAGGCTGCTGTTTTCTTTCCTGCTGTTTTCTTTCCTGCTGTTTTCTTTCCTGATGTTTTCTTCCGTATTATTTTTTTCCGATATTTCCATAATATAAAAAAACCAGGAAAATAAGAACAAAGTATATCACAACAGTTACTGCCATTATTAACCATGCGCTGACTACTGACTCCCTGAAAAGAAAATGCGTAAGAATAAGCACCGGTATCAGAAAAACAGTTGACACTACTGTCATTATAAGAGGGTTTTTAACTTTAGGGTTCATTGACATTTTTTTTAGCTCCTCCAATTTTTGATAAGAATATTCCCTTAATAGATTATAAGTCAGGTACCAAAAATTAACCAGATATGTTTTCTTGGGCGACAAAAATCAATATTCGGAAGATTATTAATTGCCGGATGCGGAATTGCTGTATTTAAATGTCAAAAATCAAGAAGCCAAAAATCAAGATTCGGAAGATGATTACTTGCCGAATTAGGAATTGCTGTATTGAAAAAATACAAAAGAATAGTATTATAAATACCATGGCAAAAACAATTGAAGAAATTAATGAAAAAATAAAAAAAGGCGACGTGGTCGTTTTAAGCGCTGAAGAAATAATCGGTTACACGGCAGAGCATGGAGTTAAAAAGACGGCCAGGAATGTTGACGTGGTCACAACTGCTACTTTTGGCCCCATGTGCTCAAGCGGCGCATTTTTAAATTTCGGGCACTCCGACCCGCCCATCAGGATGCAAAAAGTATGGTTAAATGATGTGCCTGCGTATTCCGGCATTGCAGCGGTAGATGCTTATATCGGGGTAACAGAGCTTTCAGAAGCAGAGGATATGAAATATGGCGGCGCATATGTTATACAGGATTTAATAGATGGCAAAGCAATAAAGCTTAAGGCAATATCTTATGGTACCGATTGTTACCCGAGAAAAGAAATAGAGACTTACATCAGCCTGGAAAATTTAAATCAGGCTTTTCTTTTTAATCCAAGAAATGCTTACCAGAATTATGCAGCCGCGACTAACTCTTCCGGCAGGACAATTTATACTTATATGGGAAAACTTATGCCTAATTTTGGCAATGTGACATATTCAAGCGCAGGGCAGTTAAGCCCGCTTTTAAATGATCCTTACTGCAGAACAATTGGGGTCGGCACAAGGATATTTTTTGGAGGGACGCAGGGCTATGTTGTATGGCAGGGCACCCAGAACAATCCCGGAAAAGAAAGACTTGTTAACGGCACCCCTTCCGGCCCTGCAGGTACACTTGCTTTAATTGGGGATCTTAAAAACATGGATTCAAGATACCTAAGAGCGGCAACATTCCATGGCTACGGCATCACAATGTATGTCGGCATTGGGATAGGCATCCCTGTTATCGATGAAGAAATGGTGGAATCCCTTAGAGTATCAGACGAAGATATCTATACAGAAATATATGATTATTCTGTGGCGCGGCGGAGCAAGCCATCATATGGAAAGGTAAACTACAAGCAGCTTAGGAGCGGTTCTGTAATCATCAATGGCAAAAAGGCCCTTACAGGTTCACTTTCAAGCTACAGTATGGCAAGAGAGATCGCCGGGCTGTTAAAGCAATGGATAATTGAGGGAAACTTTACTCTTACCAATCCAGTTGCTCCCTTGCCCTCGGAAGAAAAAATAAATCCGCTTAATATAGTAAGCAGGGAAGAAATTTAAAAAAACAGTCGTGCATTTTAAAAAAGCAGGCAGGCAATAAATTTAAAAAACTTCTAATGCAGTAATTTTAATGGAGTAATCTTTAATGATAACAAAAAGACTGGTTCTTACTTTTCCTGAAAAAATTGTGACCAAGCCTATCACTTACAGGCTGGTAAAAGACTACGACCTTGCCTTCAATATTCTCAGGGCAGAAATAACTGCTGATATCGAGGGCAAGATACTCATAGAAATAAAGGGTTCAAAAGAGCAGCTTGAAGGAGGAATCGCCTACCTGCAGAGTGAAGGCATAACAATCCAGGATGCATCCAGAGATATTATCCTGGACAAGGCAGCATGCGTAAATTGCGGTGTTTGCCCTTCTCTTTGCATTACGCAGGCCCTGGAAATGGATAAAACCAGCTTCGAGCTTGTTTTTGATAAAAATAAATGCATCCTCTGCGGTTTGTGTGAGAATTCATGCCCTGTCAATGCTATCAGGCTAAGGATTTAA
>JBBQDW010000200.1:0-3031 GCA_038320085.1 Candidatus Humimicrobiales bacterium | reverse complement strand
ATATTTGTTCCAATTTCTATATTCCTGGATACAATATAATACTGCACAGGCCAGCCAAATCTTTCATGATAAGCAGTGCCACCATAATTGCCCCTGGCAATAATCATAGATATTACTGACAGTATTAATGCCAGTAATATTGTAAGGAAATAAATTCTTATAGTAAGTTTCTTTTTAAAAACAAAGGTAACAATACCTATGATTATAATTTCATATAATGCAATTATAACAAACTGATCTGCTGTTATTTCAGCAATATGATTGTATATTAGCATCTTTATCTTGCTGATTTATGGATTATTAAAAATGACTTGCATAAAGATATATTACAAGATCAGTAAATTGGACGCAAAAATGCCAACTTTGTTTATATAATCAGCTCTGATATAAACAGGCCATAAAAATAAATCAAAAACAAAGCCCAACAAATAAAGTGGCGGAAATGAAAAACCACCAAGGATTTCCCAATTTCTTAAGTTATATAGGATTAGGGACATTATACTGTATGCAAATCCAATAAATATGTAGATGCAGACAATTAAAATTAATATTTTTACTGGTTTTTTTATTGATGACATATTTGGTTACGCAGTTCTTTCGTATGCTCTTCTTGCGTTAAATATTAAACAATTATTTTGATATTTTACTCAAATTATTTAAATTAGGACATAAAAACATTTTTTTATAGGGTTAAAATTCTTGTTGTAACTGTGTCAGTTATGTCAATATGGCTTCGGCTCTTCGCCTCTACAACAAACGATTTAACCATCTGTTCTATATAAAATATTTGGCATTTGCAAATTATCAAAATTCTGCGTCTTTTAAAAAAATAAATATGGCACTTGAGTATTTTATCACAATTCTTAAATGAAGTAGTGAGTGACGCGGTAGGGTAAAAAATCTTAAATACACAGTTCAGGTATAAAAATAATCTTGTCTGACCTTATAATTCTGGTTTTAACTTCGTTTGCTATAGCCAGCCAAGTAATTTAAAATAAGTCTTAAAAACCAAACTATAATATAATTCCTGTGATTTGAAGCTCTTTATAGATATTGGAATATGTAAGATAATATAAAATTGATTGAAGCAAAATTAATAATTTCAGATTATTACTGATTTTAATTAGGAATGATATCGGATGGAATTTAAAGTTGAAGAAATTACAGAGGAACCAGGATTGGATGTTGTCGAATTTTTAGCTGATGCCTATCTTGAAAGCCCTCTTGTAATGGCGGCATTTTCTGAAGATGAAAAAGTGCGTCTTGAATGTAACCTAAAATTTTTTAAATTAGCTATTGACATAGGGATGTTGAGCGGAACAATACTTTGTATAAAAGATGGTATAAAAATTGTCGGTTTATTACATTATGCTGTTTCTCCCTATTGCAGTCCACCCCCTGAAGTCCAGAGAGAATTAGGCCATATCATGAGTGAAAGTCTTGGAGAAGCTGGGCTGAGGATAGCAGAATGGTTAATAACCTGGGGCAAGGTTCATCCGAATGGTGATCACTGGCATTTAGGGCCATTCGCCGTCAGCAGAGCATACCGTGGGCTGGGACTTGGAGGAATGCTCATGCGAGAATACTGCAAGATTGTAGATTATGCGAATGCTACCGGTTATCTGGAGACTGATTATCCCCAAAATGTCGCTTTCTACAATAAGTATGGATTTACAGTGAAGCTGGAACAACAGGTAATCCACGTAATGAATTGGTTTATGGAAAGACCCCCTAAATAAAGGTGGCATGGCAGTATAAATAAGTCATCTTAAAAAATTAATTCTGGTATAAAAATAATCTTGTCTGAGTTCATTACATGATATAATTATTTCTGAAAGGAGAAAATACTATGCAAAAAAGACCAGTTCAAGATTTAAAAGACGAGCATGATGGAATTACTTTAATGCTTGATGTTATGGCAAAAGTAGAAAAAAAATTAAAAAATAGACAAATAGTAAAAAAAGAACACCTGGAAAAAATAGTTGAATTTCTCAGTAACTTTGCAGATAAATGCCATCATGGAAAAGAAGAAGGAATTTTATTTCCTGAAGTTGTTAAAGATGTATCAAATTTAGCTTTGGTAAATGAGCTTTTAGGTGAACATAAAACTGGACGTGATTATATCCGTGGTATAGCTGAATCATTAAAATATTATGATACAGGTAACCCTGATGCATACCATATAGCTATAAATATGGAAGGATACATTTCGTTATTAACTGAACATATTAAAAAAGAAAGTAAATTACTTTTCCCTATTGTCGAAAAACAAATCCCTGATAATGTTCAGCTTATAATAGAAGAAAAGTTTGAAACACTGGAGAGAGATGTAATTGGTGAGGGCAAACATGAAGAATATCATGGCTGGCTTAAGGATTTAAAGAAAATCTATCTAACTTAGTTTTTTATTTACTAATAAAATAAAGTTTGATTCTTTACTGAGATTAAGGGAGTATCGCTTAGGCTCAAAAAACAAAAAAGCAAATGATGGTCATCTCAATAATAAATCCTGTGCTTGGAGTTATTATCACGTTTCTTTCAGTTTTTCTTGCATATCTGACCAGATAAAAATATTATTTTATATGCTTTATTGCTGCTCCAACTGAATTAACTGCAGTAACCATAAGATCATAATCTCCCCCATTTTTAAGGTGTTGTCTATTTATTTTTTAATATACAATATACCCAAGGGAGTGGGTTCGCTTCACAATAGTTTCTCTATGATAATAACAAGATATTCATTTCATCATCTTTTAAATCCCCAAAATGCATTAAAAGAAATAAAAAGAGTATGCAAGATAAATGGTAAGATTGTCGTAATAGATGTTTGTGCGCCTTCAGAAAAGCAGAAATATTATAATCATTTTGAAACACTTAGAGATCCTTCTCATACCAAGGCACTTAATATCGATGAATTTATAAAATTATTTGAAGCCGCTGGCATTGCCAATATAAAAACAAAATCGTACCTTTTAGAAATTGAACTTGAGAACCAGATAAAATCATCGTTTCCCAATAAGGGCGATGATGA
>JBBQDW010000199.1:0-3033 GCA_038320085.1 Candidatus Humimicrobiales bacterium | reverse complement strand
GTTCGTTCCAAAAATCAGCCCCATTACGTTGATTGCACTGCTTTTTACCATTATTGTCATGTTCTCTCTTAAGGGCGAAATCATTGTCCAATTACCGCTGGACGTAGTACGGATAGCTATTCCTCTGGTTATCTATTTTGTAATCATGTGGTTCGTATCATTCTTTATGGGCAGAAAGCTTAGCGGCGACTATGGTAAGACGGTAACTATTGCCTTCCATGCCTCAGGGAATAACTTTGAGCTGGCAATAGCTGTGGCTATAGCAGTGTTTGGTATTAACTCGGGGCAGGCATTTACGGCTGTTATCGGTCCGCTGGTTGAGGTGCCGGTGCTCCTTTTACTGGTAAACGTAGGGCTTTATTTCCAACGAAAGTTATCCTGGAAAAGTGTATTATAAGAAAGAGTATAAATAGAATAATGATAAGCCTGATGATATTGTTGAGTCAGAATTGGAAAAATCAATTTTAAGCATAAAGGTATCAGCTATAAAAGGTGAATAAAAATGAAAGAACAGAAATTAAAACAAACAACAAAGATAATAAAAGCGCTTGCAGATGAAAACAGGATAAGAATATTATGTCTGTTAAAAAATAAAAAAGACCTTTGCGTATGTGAGATCACTGAAATTATAGGGCTCGCTCAGCCTACCATATCAAGCCATTTAAAAATACTTGAAAACGCAAGCTTTATCGAATCATTTAAGGACGGACTGTGGGTAAATTATAATATTCGCAGTTTTCTTGATTCTTTTTCTTCTGAATTTATAGAGGTATTGTATAAAAATTTAAAAAATGACATGCAAATAAAAATAGATGAGGAAAATGCAAAAAAAATAAACAGGGAGGGTATATGCAGAAAAAAGGCTTGCTGAAAATACCGGTTATCTGCACGGGCAATTCTGCAAGAAGTCAGATGGCTGAGGGTTTCCTGAAATATTTTTTGTGATATAGTTCCGATTTCATAAATTGTTTAATTTTTGATGTCCCAAGGTTTAAAATTTTGAACCATTTTGTATGTCCAGCTTAGGCTGGTATGTTCAGCAGGAGGCAGTCCTACAGTCTCATAAGACAATCAGAGTAAAGATAAATTTTAACTAGTTTTGCAAAACATGCATATTAGTAAATTTTGGTATTCTATTTAATTCAGCCTTAATTTTTTGTACCTCTTCCCTTAAATCAAACTCATCCTGAATGCCCATCCAAAAATCCGCAGAGTTACCAAAATATTTAGATAATCTTAAAGCAGTATCCGCAGTTATCCTTCGCTTTCCTTTAAGGATTTGCGACACTCTTGTTGCAGGCATACCAGTATCCTGGGATAACTTGTAAGCAGTGATTTTTAATGGTTTAAGAAATTCTTCCAATAGAATTTCCCCCGGTATTATATTAATTATTTTTTCCATATTCTTTTCTCCTTAATGATAATCAGTTATTTCAACAGAGCTAGCTATCCCATTTTCCCAGTAAAAGCAAATCCTGAACTGATCATTTATTCTTATACTATATTGCCCCTGTCTTTTACCTGATAGCTGCTCAAGCTTATTTCCTGGTGGAACATTTAAATCATTTAAGTCTTTTGCTCTACTTATGATTATTAGCTTTCTAAGTCCAATTCTTTGTATATCTCTAGGAAATTTCCTTGAGTATTGCTGATTCCAGATCTTTTCTGTTTCCTTGTCACGAAATGAAATAATCATATGTATATATTAACGCTTTGCGTTATTAATGTCAAAGATTAATATGCTAAAAGTAATTGTACCATGAAGAGCTCCTTATATTTGAAAGTGTGTCAAGTCTGGCTGGCCATAGCGAACGAAGTTAGAACCAGAATAATGTATTCAGCTAGAGATATTTTTATACCAAAATTAAGTTTTTAATTAATCTCTTGAATTATTTTTTAATATCTCCAAGATATTGCATTACTTTAAACTCTTAAGATAAATATTAGATTTAAACGAAGAAACCTGATATTCTGACGGGAATAATTTATAAAAAAACTTGTTTTGAGTTAATACCAGAAAAGAACTATGAGAATAAGAAATAGATTTCCAAGAGTAAGTAGTGAGAGGAATCAATACTTGCTTGACAATCAATGGACTTTAGTGAAAGGACCAAAGGGTATTATTCTGACTATTTTGCTGTCCATTCCAATAATGTTTTTAAATGCTTTTATTGCTTTTTTGATTATAAAAATATTTGATAGTATTACCTTTGAAGAATTTGGAATAAGCCCAGATTCTATGGGTTTTTCCATTAATTTAGTTTATGTATTAGGCTTTATACTAATACTAATAATAAGTCACGAGCTTATGCATTTAATTTTTATGCCCAATTTTATTAAATCCAAAAAAACATATATAGGACTTACCTATTTTGGGGGGTATGCCTATAGCGAAGAGATAGTAACTAAAATAAGACTCATTATTATAGGTATTGCACCATTTTTTATTATTTCAATAATACTACCGATAATATTAAGTTTTTTTGGCTTATTAACTCCATTTATAAAATTAATAGTATTAGCAAATGCTGCAAGTTCTTCAGTAGACATTTTATCTTTAATTACTATTCTTATATATGTACCTTCTGGAGCTTCTTTAGTAAGTAATGGTTCAAAAGACTACTGGAAAAAGTTATAAAGTAGAATAAGAATAGTCTCCAGTATGTGTCTTTAAATAAAAAAGTGTCATCTTTTTTATTTCTGAAGTGGCTGGGGAGAGAGGATTCGAACCTTAAGCTAAAATCCTAAAGAAAAAAGTACACTTTAAACGAAGGTTTTCCTTTCAATATAAATGCAATAAGGAATGACGCTGACGCAGGATAATACTTTAAGGTAAAAACGCTTCCAGCTTGCAGAAAAAATTAAGATTCATTTCTTAATATACTTATAAACCGGACCATTCTGTCAATTGTTGTTTTTATACCCAGCACTTCAATTGTCTCAAAAATCGGTGGGCTGACCTTTGAGCCCCAGACTGCCGCCCTTATAACTTCAGCATACTTTTTAAAGCTGATATTTAATTCCTCTGCCAGG
>JBBQDW010000198.1:0-3046 GCA_038320085.1 Candidatus Humimicrobiales bacterium | reverse complement strand
AAAAAGCATTTGGAAATTAAAAACCTTATGATAAGGAATGCCAAAATAATTTCCCCCGGAAATGCTTCTGAATATGAAGCTGACATAAAGATAGAAAACGGGATAATAAAATCGGTAGGCAGGGATTTGCCTGTTGATGATGTTGGGGCCTTCAGCCAGGTCCACGACAGTAAAAAGATAACGGCCGGCAACGGCAGTAAAAAGGAAAAAACAGGTAATGACGTTTCAGTGGATGCGGCTGGCAGGGTTTCAGTGGATGCGGCTGGCAGGGTTTTGATAGATGCTGCAGGAATGGTTGTCTGTCCGTCTTTTATGGATATGCACGTCCACTTGAGGGAACCGGGCAATGAAGACGAAGAAGATATTGAGAGCGGTATTTCAGCGGCTTTACATGGTGGTATAACTTCTGTCTGCTGTATGCCCAATACAAAGCCTCCGGTCGACAGTCAATATTTTATCAGGTATATTTTGGACAGGTCAGCAAAGAAAGGATTTAAAATCTACCCTGTTGCAGCAATGACAAAAAATCTTGAGGGCCTGGAACTCACAGAAATCGGGATCTTAAAAGAAAACGGCGCAGCTGCTTTTTCCGACGACGGATTTTGCGTCCAGGATGCAAAACTGATGTATGAAATAATGAGATATGCAAAACAGTTTGACGCGCTGCTTGTACTTCACGAAGAAGACCGCAGCTTCTCAAGATCCGGAATCATGCATGAAGGCTATTTTTCTGCAAAACTCGGACTGGAAGGAATTTCTTCACTTTCAGAGACAACAATGATTGCAAGGGATATAATGCTTGCAAAAAAAACGAAAGCAAGGATACATTTTACACATATAAGCTCAATGGACTCAGTTGAGCTTATTCGCTCGGCAAAAGAAGACGGGGTCAATGTAACCTGTGATGTTACACCTCATCATCTTTGTTTTGACGACAGCTTTCTTGAGCATTATGATACAAATTTTAAGGTCAACCCTCCTCTAAGGGCAAAAGAGGACCGGGAAGCATTGGTAAAAGCCTTATGTTCCGGAGTCATTGACGCTATTGCAAGTGACCATGCCCCGCATAGTGAACTGGAAAAAAATACCACACTTAAGGACGCCCCATTCGGCGTAACAGGCATGGAGACATTATTTACAGCATCATATACCGAACTTGTAGTTAAAAGAGGATATGCCTTTTATAAGTTTTTATCACATCTGGCTCATTCTCCTTATAAGATTTTAGGTTTAAAACCGCCGGAAATAAAGCCGGGCAATACTGCTGACCTCGTAATCATTAATCTGAAAAAAGAAAACATTATAAACAGGGATTTCTTTTTTTCAAAAAGCTTAAACAGCCCCTTTATGGGCCAAAAACTGGCCGGCGAGGTGGCATGCACTATAAATGGTGGAGAGATAGGCTACATAAGCATGCAAAACCGGTCATAGAAGAATGTAGGGCTGTGTATATAAGTATGTACTATAGAAGAATGCAGGGCCGACCATAGATACTAGTAAATTTATTGTGTACTATTTTTGTAAATATTAACCTTTAAGTTACTCCATTTATTAAGGGTATAATAAAAATTTTAAATATTTATCTTGAGGTTATGGTGTCGAATGTAAACACCAAGCTTGAAAGGGTAAATATAGGTTTAAAAAATACAATATTAGTTTAAATAATAAAAAATAAAACATAAAAAGGAAAATTTAATTGAAGGCAGTTTTATATTTGGAAGACGGCACATTGTTTCGGGGTTTTAGCTTTGGAGCCGAAGGAGAGGTAATAGGGGAAGTTGTTTTTAACACTTCAATGACAGGTTACCAGGAAATACTTACTGACCCTTCATATTATGGGCAGATAGTCACTATGACATATACACAGATAGGCAATTATGGTGTTAATGAAGAAGATGTTGAATCATCCAATGTCCATGTTTCAGGGTTTATTGTCAGGGAATTTTTTGATAATTACAGTAACTTCAGGGCCAAAGCAAGTATAAGCTCATATCTAAAGAAGAACAGGATAACCGGAATTTCAGAAATCGATACCAGGATGCTTACCAGGCGGATAAGGTCAGCGGGGGCCATGAAAGGCATTATTTCTACAGAGACTGACGATATTAGTATACTTGCCGACAAACTTAAAAACCATCCTGATATGGTGGGAAGCGATCTTGTAAAATATGTAACATGCAAAATCGGCTACATATACAGGGCTGGCAGTAACTCTAAAAGCGCCAGTCCGGCACATAATTCTGCAGACAGCCCGTCATACCGTCTTATAGATAATCCTTCTGATAATCCTTCTGATGTCACTAAATACAATTCCATTGATAATACAGTAGAAAATAAAATACATAATAATATATATAATGGTTTAAGCAATAATATTTGCAATCCCGTATTTACAATAGCCGCACTGGATTTTGGTATAAAATTCAATATTTTAAAATGTCTTGATATGGCAGGTTTTAAAATCCATGTCCTGCCTGCCGATACAAGTGTAAAAAATATTTTGGCTCTTAAGCCGGATGGAATTTTTCTGTCTAATGGTCCCGGTGATCCATCTGCTGTAGGGTATGCAGTTAGCAGCATAGCTGAAATGCTCGGCCAAATACCTATATTCGGGATATGCCTGGGACATCAGCTGATGGCTCTTGCGCTTGGGGCAAAAACTTATAAACTAAAGTTTGGCCACCATGGCGGGAATCATCCTGTTAAAAACCTGGAAAACGACCGGGTTGAGATTACAACACAAAATCATGGATTTGCTGTGGACCCGGATTCTTTAAGCCTGATAAATAAATCATCCTTTAAAATAACGCACATGAATTTAAACGATAACACCATCGAAGGTATAGAATATCCTGAAATCTTTGCATACAGCGTCCAACATCATCCTGAAGCGGGCCCGGGACCATATGACTCAAGATATATATTTAAGAATTTTAGAAGATATATTGAAGAATTCAAAAAACAACAGATTAAATAAAGCCATGGCATCGAATAAGTTAAATAAAGCCATGGCATCGAACAGGTTAAATAGGGCTATGGTATCAAA
>JBBQDW010000197.1:0-3103 GCA_038320085.1 Candidatus Humimicrobiales bacterium | reverse complement strand
TCTGCCCTGGTCTACGGAAATGAAGCAGACATGGAAGCCATTAAAAAATTCGGGCGCCTGGCCGGGATGAAAACAATAATTATTTAAAAGCTCTACAGTCTCACCTAAACTCTTCGCAGCAGAAAAGACAGGATATGTGGCTAACATTAAATATATCTAAATTTGGTCCTGACTAATTTAAGAATGTCTACAAATAGTCTGGACATAGTCTTGGTTTTTTAATGTCGGACAAAAAATATTTGAAAACTGACCTGCTTTGTGATAGAAATTTATTGTCGGACAATAAATATGAATTATTGAGTATGATGGATGAATACGTAAAGATAGTTACTGGGAGATAATGGTTTTAAAAATTATTGAAAGAAGGTAAGGGCCCAATGCTTGATATCGAAATCATGGACATTATTACTGTATTGCAAACAGCAAAGGCTGAAATCAACGATATTGAAGCAAAAGCGGCAAGAGAGGGCTGCCCAAAAAAGCTGTATGATACCATTTCTTCTTTTTCCAACAAATCAGGCGGGGTAGTTATCTTTGGGGTTGATGAAGAAAAAAAGTATTATGTAAGCGGTGTATATGATGCTGCTGATTTGCAAAAGAAGGTTGTTGAGCAATGTCTTCAAATGATACCGATTGTACGCCCTGTCTTCAGTACACTTATGTGTGACGGGAAACTAGTAATTACTGCAGAAATTCAGGAAGCTTCTATTCAAGATAAACCTGTTTACTACTCGGGTGCCGGTATTCAAAAAGGCTCGTATATCCGCGTTGGAGATGCGGATATGCATATGACTGATAGTGAGATATATAGTCTTATGGCTTTTAAAAAAAATACTCACGACGAGCTGAGGATTGTTAAGCGGGCGGGAATGTTGGATCTGGACATGGAAAAGGTGGAGGCATATGTCAAAATACAGACACGCAGGAAGCCCAATTTTGCAAGGCTTGGCAAAGACAGGATGCTTTTAGACCTTGGCATTATTTCGCAGGAAGATAATGGAGTATTAAAGCCAACAGTGACAGGACTGCTTTGTTTTGGTTTATATCCGCAAAGTTTTTTTCCACAGTGGATGGTAACCTGTATTTCTGTACCGGGTTATGAAATAGGAGAAATTGGCGGGTCAGGAGAGCGTTTTATTGATAATAAAAAGATTGAAGGCACAATTCCTGAAATGATTGAAGGTTGTATTTCCTTTGTACTTAAAAATATGTCTGTAAAGACTATTATCAGCGGCAAGACCGGAAAGCGTGAGGACAAGACTGAGTATCCTGTGAAGGCTATTCGAGAGGGCGTATTGAATGCACTTATTCACAGAGACTACAGTATACATTCCGAAGGTGTCTATGTTCAGATACGCATGTATAAGGACCGTATCGAGATTCAGAATCCGGGTGGTTTATTTGGCAGAATCAGCATCGATTTACTTGGTAAAAAGAAAAACTATGATGCGAGAAATCCCAATATTATAAGGATTCTTGAAGATATGGAGATTGTAGAAAACAGAGGATCCGGAATACCGACCATGATTGATGAAATGCACCAACATGGCTTAAAAGCTCTGGTTTTTGAAGATATAAGAGGAAATTTTATTGTAGCATTTTTTGGAGAGAATAAACAAGATAGTGAACAAGTCAGTGAACAAGATAGTGAACAAGTCGGTAAACAAGATAAATTATTATTGTTTTTGGCAATTCCAAGAACCAAAAAAGAAATTTCCGAGTACTTGGGAATCAGCAGCTTAAGGTATCTAAAAGAGGCTTATTTATTAAAACTGCTTGAGAAGGATTTGATAAAAATGACTGTTCCCGATAAGCCAACAAGCAGGAATCAGAAATACGTCGCTGCCAATAGAAACCGTTTCTAAAATTTAACCATTGGACCATAAATAGAGGGGTTAACCACCAGAGAACAGCCAGGCATTTTACTTACAATTTAAAGAATTTTTACTCGGGTTTTATAAGCTTTGCAAGGCTGATGTTTTCAACAATATCGACAGTACCTGGAAAATGATTCATTAAAAGCTCAATATCAGATTTCTCCATTGACCATCCCAGGGCGCCCAGGTTTTCTTTCAAATGCTCGATTTTTCGTGTTTTTGATATTGTGACGACATTTTTTTGGGAGATAAGCCAGTTTATTGCAACCTGGTTGGCAGTTTTTCCATATTTGGCACAAATCTTATCTACTATTCCAACCGGTTCTTTTGAAAAAAGGCCCTTTTGGGTGGGCCGCCAGGCAACTATCATTACATCATTATCCTGCGCATATTTTACGGAACCGTCAATTAAAGGGCCCCTGTGCTTAAGATTGTAATGAAGATGGTTGCAGGTCATTTTATTTTCACTGCACTCCTGGGCCTGTACAAATTGAGGAACATTAAAATTGCTCAGTCCGATATATTTTGTATAACCCTTTTGCACAAGGAGATCCATAGCTTCCATGGATTCTTTTATGTCAATATACGGATTTGGGTTATGGATCAGATAGACATCAATATAATCTGCCTTAAGTCTTTTCAAACTCTGCGCCGCAGCATTTATAAGGTCATTATAATGCAGATGCATAGGGGTTACTTTTGTTGTAATAATAAGTTTTGATCTGTCAAAACCCTTAATAGCTTCCCCAACAAGTTCTTCTGCCCGGCCTTCCGAGTACCACTCCGCAGTATCGATGTGGGAAATGCCCATATCGAGCGCCGTTTTAATAGCATAAACATCAGCCCTGTCATCATTAGTTTCATCCCTGGTGTCCCGTCCGCCCATGCTCCATGTACCAAAGCCAAAAAGCGGAAGCTCAAAGCCACCCTTTAATTTTTTAGTTTCAATTAACATAATAACGATATTATATGCTTTAAAATAAAAAGCAATAAGTTTTCAGATACATTTTTAGATGACGCAACTGGTATTTTCTTTAAATTAATGGCTTTGCCTGATATCCGCCAGTATCCATTGCTGCAAAGCTTGTATGTTTCTAAAGACATAGCGACCCCTGAATGTCTTCAACATTAGTATTCTCAAGTTTTTTAGTCTAAAATATGTCTTAATGGGTGTTGTTACAATTTAAATATAACTAAATATCTATCTATATGAAATAGTTAAATTA
>JBBQDW010000196.1:0-3163 GCA_038320085.1 Candidatus Humimicrobiales bacterium | reverse complement strand
AGTTAATGACAAACAAGAGGTGGTCATCGTAAACACCATAGAAGAGACATCAGCGTTCGAGGAAGGATTGAAAGCAGGAGATATTATAAAAGGAGTCAACGGTACGAGTGTTGAAGGAATGGCCCTTGAGAAAGTCGTGGCAATGATAAAAGGCGAAGAGAAGACAAAAGTCAATCTAACTATTTTCAGGCCATCTGAAAATAAAAGCATTGATTTTAATATAGAAAGAAGAAGGTTTTATGTCCCTAATTTTTATACCAGCATCCTGGAGGAAAGTATAGTCTATATATCATACGCTGATTTTCAGGAAAAGGGCGCGCAGAAGCTTGAGGAAAAACTAAAAACCCTGATAAACGACCAAATCACAGGTATAATACTTGATTTAAGAAACAATCTGGGGGGAATCCTTAACGATGCTGTCGGACTGAGTGACCTGTTTCTTGAAAGCGGCTCAATTGTAACTGTCAAAGGCAGGAGCAATAACCAGGACAGCTTTGAAGAATTTAAAGCAACCAAGGGCGGTTTTACAAAAATACCAATGGTGGTACTTATTAACGGCTATTCTGCAAGCGCATCAGAGCTTGCAGCCGGGGCCTTAAAGGATCTGGGAAGAGCCGAGCTTATCGGGGAAAAGAGCTATGGGAAAGGAACAGTGCAGATACTTGAAATGCTTCCTGATGGATCGGGCGTAAAATTTACTACGGCAAAATATTACCTGCCGTCGGGAGTAACGATAGACGGAACCGGCATCCAGCCAGATATTATAGTTGTTTTAAAGCCTGAAGATACGGAAGATTTGCAGCTTAATAAGGCCGTAGAGGAAATAAAAAAGATGGCGGCCAGTGGAAATAAATAGGAATAAGCGAATACAGATTGGAAAGATTAAAGACAGACTAAAAAGATTAAAGGCAGAATAGAAAGATTAAAAATAGAATAGAAAGAGCAAATACAGATTAGAAAGAGCAAAGACAGGCTATCTTAAAAAAGACCGTGAAGTTAACCAATGACTAAAAATACAAAAGAAGAAGGTAAGACACAGGTTGCCCAGAATAAAAAGGCTTTTCATGACTTTTTTATTCTTGACAGGTACGAGGCCGGCATTGCGCTTATAGGGTGTGAGGTAAAGTCAATCCGTGAGCACAGGGTCAACCTGAAAGACAGCTTTGCAAGAATAAAAAACGGTGAGATGTTTCTCTACAACATGCACATCTCTGCTTACAGCAAGAGCCGCATGGAAGATATAAATCCTGTAAGACCAAGAAAATTGCTACTTCATAAAAGGGAGATAACCAAAATAAATGGTAAAATGACCGATAAAAGCCTTACTATAGTGCCGGTTTCAATTTATATATCGGGAGGGCTCGTCAAAGTCGAGATTGCCACAGCAAAAGGCAAACTGAAAAGTGATAAGAGGGAAGACCTTGCAAAAAGGGATTCGGACCTTGAGGTAAAGAGGGCCCTAAAAGCAAGTAGTTATAAAGATAGAAGCAGATAAGATGTCCCGGTTAGGGGTCGCCGGCAGCCGTTTAAAGGTCTGTGAAAGATCGTTTAAAGGTTTGATGTCAGCCGCTTAAAAAGCCTGCGAAAGGTTGTTTAAAAAAGTACCTGTAAGCATGTTAATTATTTTATCCACCAAAAGTATCTGAAAGCATATCTGCTGCCTCACCACAAAAAGTATCCGGCCATTTATTGCTTTTTTTTGGTTTTAGGTATAACATACTAGAGTTTGAAACTTACCACTATTTTGGGGGGCGATAGGTTTCGACGGGAATAGGTTGAGCTTGGATGGCAAGTCAAGTTCCAGAACTTGTAAAAAACTGGTATAAACATAAAAGCTAATGAACCAAAGTTAGCCTTAGCAGCCTAAAAAACTAAGCTGCTACGTCTGTTGCAGGGGTTCCTGTGCTTTGTAACGGGCGACGATTAACAGGATACTTTGCGGCGGTTTTTCTGGGGCCGCTGCGAGGGAAAATTTTACAGAATAGTTTATTTCAACCTTGTCTGTCTGGTCGGAGTAAGCGAAAAACGAAAACAGACTAAGCTTGTAGAAGTTCTTGTGGCAATATTTTCGGACGCGGGTTCAATTCCCGCCGCCTCCACCAAAAGCAGTTAATAACTGCATATATCCTGCATATAAAATTCATGTGCTTTGGCATAGATTTTTAGTCTTTGGTGTATTTATTCATTCAAAAATATAAGAGTTTGTCACCTAGTATATAAAATAACCAGACGGTCACACGAGTCTCTTGCATTAAATTTAGAGAATAAAATTAAAAATGAAAAACAGTTCAATTTCCAAATAAAACTGGCAGGAGAATTAAGAAAAGTTAAAAAACAATTAAAAAGCCAAAGACGTTAAGTGATAGGTAAAAAATAAAAATTATGAGCGGCGCGATTAATAAAATATTAAGTTTTATAAATTATGAATAATAAATAATAATAGATACATGGCAACATACATGGTAAAATAATTATATTGCCATGTATGTTGCCATGTATATTGCCATGTTAACAAATAATAGCAGCCGATACAATGATTGAAGAAGAATTAAAAGAAATAATAAATTCTTTAAAAGAAATTGATGATGATACTTCATCAATAGAAATAAAGTCAGGTAAAGGAGGTTTTCCAAAGAGGATATGGGAAACTATATCTGCTTTTGCAAACACTCCTGGCGGAGGAATAATCATTTTGGGCATTAGCCAGACACCCGAAGGTATTTTAGTAACCGGAATAGATAATCCATCCAAGTATCAAAGTGATCTTGCGTCATTATGTTCTCAAATGGTACCTCCAATTATTCCACTTATTGAAATTCATAAAGTCGATGGAAAATTTATAATTACTGCAGAAATTCCGGAAGTTTCTTATAAAGACAAGCCTTGCTACTACAAGGGTTCAGGAATTATTTCCGGCTCGTTTATCAGAATTGCAGACAGTGACAGACAATTAACACAATATGAAGTTCAGGGATATTTGGATGGCAGAGGTCAGCCTCTGTATGATATTGAACCTGTACCCGGAAGTGAAATTGATGATTTGGATAATGAATCTATAAAATTATTTGTTGCAAGAGTCAAAGAAGGTTTACCCAAAGTCGAAGATTGGGATGAGAGAAAGATATTAAAGACTTTTAGAATACTGACAGAATATGAAAACAAA
>JBBQDW010000195.1:0-3195 GCA_038320085.1 Candidatus Humimicrobiales bacterium | reverse complement strand
TTGGCTATGGACCATAAAAATTTATATAACTCAGAGTATGTTTCAAGGGATTACGGCAAGAGGGATTATCTTGAACCTGCCGAAGAAACCCTTATAACACAACTGGGCCATGACAGACTTGCGGCTATGGATATGCTTGATATGGGCGTAGGGGGAGGAAGGACCACCAAATATTTTGCGCCCCTCGTCAGGCACTATATTGGAGCAGACTATGCTCCTGCAATGCTGGAAGAATGCAAAAAAAGATATGGAGGGGATTTTAGTTTTATTGAATGCGACGTTAGGAAAATGGATATTTTTAAAGACAATTCTTTTGATTTTGTCCTGTTTAGCTTCAATGGAATCGACAGTTTTTCTCATAAAGACAGGACAACTGCCTTAAAAGAAGTATGGAGGGTGTTGAGAGATGATGGGATTTTCTATTTTTCCTCCCATAACCTAAACTGGTCCGGGCTAAAGGGCCTTTTCACCATTAAAAATAACTTAAAGAAGATTTTAAATTCAGGCAAATCTGCAAATTCAGAAAACAAAAGTCCGCTAAGATATGCACATAAAGGCGCAAAAGCTGCGTGCAGGGTCATTCGGCTTAATCTTTTAAACAAGGCTGTAGGAATGGAAGGCTTTATAGACAAGCTAAAGAAAGAAGGGAGAGGCAATATATATGATAATTCTTTAAATGGAAAAGCAAGCATATATTATGTTACTGCCAAAGAACAGAAAAAACAGCTTGCACAGTCCGGATTTATTGGTATTTTATCTTACAGCCGCGGCGGGATAAATACAGATGATGAAGAACAGCTCAACCAGGGCGGCTGGGTCTATTATTACTGCAGAGCGGATAAATCCTGACAGCATATTCACTGGTATACTGGAAAAGTGTTTCTGTTAACATAAAGCCAAAGGCAGCTAAATTTACAGGCTCAGCAAACAGCCGGTAAAAGTTTTTAGGCTCAGCAAACAGCCGGTAAAAGTATTTAAAATTATAATAACCCCGGCTTTTTTTATAATCAGGCGCAAGGATGACAATTACCCTTAAAAATTCCCTATAGCTTATATTCTGCTTTTAATCTATTATGATTGACTCATCCTGTTTTTTATCATAAGTATTAAAAAATTTTATAATTAGTATATAATTATCTAATGATAAATTTTAATAAATATATCAATATAATTAGTAATAATACTATTAATACTGCAGCAAACCCTTTAAGTTCAGCAGATCCTGTAACTGCAGCAAACCTTTTAAGTTCAGCAGATCCTGTAAGTTCAGCAAACCCTGTAAGTTCAGCAGATCCTGTAAGTTCAGCAAACCCTGTAAGTTCAGCAAACCCTGTAAGAAGAGTTCTTTCGGATATAGAAGAGCAGTACAGGACCGACACTATTGCGGAGTCGTTCTTCTATGTGGGTAAGAATGCTGAGATTATTAATGTAAACAATCCTGCCCAGATTAAATTAGGCTATACAAAGGAAGAGCTCTTAAAAATGCATTTATTTGATATAGATCCGTTGCTTACAAAAAAATATTGGCTTGAATTTTGGGAGAACTTAAAAGAAGGTTCGGTAAAGCTGATAGAATCTGTACACAGAAAAAAAGACGGTACAGAGTTCCCCGTTGAAATTGCCATAAATTTATTGAAATTTTCCGGGCAGGACTATATTTTTGCCACAGTTGCAGATATTACGGAAAGGAAGCGAAGTGAAGCCGGCATCAGGGAAAATGAGGAGCGATATAAATCCCTCGTTGAGAAAATGTTTGAGGGTATGTGGGTGCTTGACAGTGGCTTCGCTACAAAATTTGTGAATCCCCGGATGGCTGCAATGCTGGGATACCAAACCTACGAAATGGCCGGGATGCCCTTAACTGATTTTCTTGATGAAAGTTCCATGGCTTATATAACCGGGAGTCTTTTAAAGGGTAAAAAAAGCGATAAAGCAGAAAACATTTTTATTTTTACCAGAAAAGACGGAACGAAAGCTTTTTTGCAGCTTGAAATATTTCAGCAGGATTATAGTGACAGGTCGTCAGGCCCTATATTGTATGCGAGAGATGTGACTGAAAAGATAAGAATGGAGGAGGAATTAAGGCTCAAAGATTCTGCAATTGAAACCTCCATGAATGCAATTGCACTACTTGATTTGAGCTATAGTACCATATACACCAATGAATCTTTTATAAAAATATTTGGATATAAAAATAAAAATGATGTAATGGGAAAGAAGGCCACCGAGTTTATAGTTTTTGATGATAATTTCCAGATTGCAATAACTGCTCTTTTTGAGAATGGCAGTGCTTCCGGAGAATATAAAGGTATAAAGCCGGATGGCACAATTTTTGATATTGAGCAGTATGCAAACCTTGTAAAAAAAGATGGCAAACCTTTGGCAATAATGATATCAGTCATTGATATTACTGCCAAAAAGAAGGATGCAGAAAGAATCAAATACCTTTCGTTTCACGATGGCCTGACAGGGCTTTACAACAGAGCCTATTTTGAAGAAGAGTTAAAAAGGCTGGATACCCCAAGGCAGCTCCCTTTAAGTTTTATTATTGGAGATTTAAACAGCCTAAAGCTTCTAAATGATTCGTACGGGCATCGCTTTGGGGATGCAATGATAGCCAGGGCCGCAAAAATAATAAAAAAATATTGCCGGGATGAGGATGTTATTGCAAGGTGGGGCGGCGATGAATTTGTTATTCTGCTGCCGAAGGCCGACAAAACTACAGCAGAATCAATTATCGAAAGAATAAGAAAAGCATGCGAGGCTTATACTTACAAAAAGATCCCGCTCGGTATTGCGCTGGGTAATGCTTCAAAAGTATCGCAGGACGAAAACATGAATTCAGTAATCAAAACAGCTGAAGAAAACATGTATAGAAGGAAATTGCTTGAGAGGAAGAGCATTTCCGGGTCAATAATACTTTCACTTGAGGCTACACTTTCTGAAAAAAGCTTTGAAACAAAGGAACATACCGAAAGGTTAAAAAAGCTCGCAGTAAAGCTGGGTAAAAAGCTAAATCTTCCCGGAAATCAGATAGACGAGCTTTCCCTTCTCGCAACACTGCATGATATAGGAAAAGTCGCCATTCCTGAGTCAATTCTTACTAAGGAGGGCCGGCTTAATAAAAAAGAATGGGAGCTGATAAAAAGGCATCCGGAGATAGGCTCAAACATAGCTGTTTCTTCACCACATATA
>JBBQDW010000194.1:0-3230 GCA_038320085.1 Candidatus Humimicrobiales bacterium | reverse complement strand
TGTCTCCTGTTATAATAAACCCGGCATTAGAAAAGATTGCAAGACAAATTATTTAAGTGTGATGTTGATTAATTTATCAATATACTCGGAAAGGAATAAGGGGATATTTAAAATATTATTATCATATTTAAGATTTAGAAGTGACAATCTTATTCCAAGTTTTGGTTTATATTTGTCGATATATATTTTCAGGCTGCGGCTTTTTATATTTTCGTCTGATTTGACCTCAACAGGATAAATATCATTACCATATTGGATAATAAAATCCACTTCTGCCTGCGAATCTGATGTCCAGTAACGGGGAAGAACTTCAAATTCGGCAGCAAGTGATTGCAGGACATAGTTTTCAGCAAGCGCCCCTTTAAATTCAGTAAACAGCCTGTTGCCTTCCCGGAAAGCTGAAGGGTCAAGCCGAGACAACCTGCGCAGAATACCAACATCAACTACGTACAGTTTAAACGCGCCAAGATCATCATAAGCCGACAATGGAAGCCCGGGCTTGCTTGTCCGGTATATTTTATATGTCATCCCGGCACTACAAAGCCAGGTAAGAGCATTCTCGTATTCCCTTGCCCTGGCACCTTTTTTTACAGCATTATACAGGAATTTTTTATTTTCACGAGCAAGCTGGGAGGGTACAGATGACCAAATATAGTTTAGCTTTGCTATATCATTAAAGTCGGCATGCTTTGAAAAATCCAGTTCATAGGCATTTAATATATTATATAGTGAAGTTTGCAGCGCTGACATGTCCTTTTCTTCTACCCACACAAAAACCGGCTCAGGCATACCTCCGGTCACATGATACATTTTAAGTTTTTCGTATATGGGATTAAAAAACATATCGGGGATCGGTTCAATTGTATCAATGCTTTTTATATATTCCACAAGGTTGCCGTCACCATTTGCCATGAGAAATTCAGTAAAAGTCATAGGGTAAACATTTATTAAATCCACCTTTCCTACCGGAAAAGAAGCCGGTTTTGAAAGTGCGACCCCAAGCAGTGAACCGGCGCAGGCTACATGATATTCAGGTGAGTTTTCATAGAAATATTTAAGTGTATTTAGGGCCTCATTGGATTCCTGTATCTCGTCTAAAATAATCAGTGTCTTTCCGGGAGTAATCGGTTTTTTGTTAATAAAGGTAAGGTTTTGAAGAATTCGTTTTGTGTCCTTGGTGGTTTTAAAATAGTCCGCGAGTTCTTTCGATTCATCAAAATTGAAATAGGCGATATTATCATAATACTGTTTTCCGAATTCTTTAAGCAGCCATGTTTTTCCTACCTGGCGCACGCCTCTTAAGATAAGCGGTTTTCTATATTTACTGTTTTTCCATTTAAGCAGATCTTTAAGTATAAATCGTTCCACAACAATCACCTTCACATAATAAGTCCAAATTATGTGATAATTATCACATAAAACAAACTTATTGTATAGAATTATTTAATATTGCTCAAATTATAAGAGAGTATTGCTCCATTGGTAAAAGATTATTGCTCAATTGATAAAAGATTATTACTCAAAATTACAGCAAGTTTCATTATTTCTCCTCCAGGGATTACCGGAGAGGCAATTTCGATTACTATGTAAACGATGAAGTTTTTGATAATTGCTTCTTAAATCTTAAGTACTCCTCGTAATAATTAGCAACATAAATTTTAATAAAACCGGGATTGCTTATTAATGGCATAAGATCAGATGCAAAAGATGATTTATGTTTTGTAATTAATTCCTGGACTTTTAGCTCCAATTGTTTTTCTATAAAATCAATATCTGCATCAATATTTAGCATTTCAGACAGTCTTTTTAAATTGGGCTGAACAGAATTTTTTAAAAACCATAGAAGATCAAAATAGTCCCTGCCTTTTACTACCTCAATATTATCAGAACCCTGGAATTTTTTCCTTATCAATATTGCATGTATTTTGCCGGACATGAGGGAAGGTAAATCATAATGTTTTGCAGCAAAATTAAATCCATATAATGATTTTGAAGTGGTCTGCAGGTCAAAATACTTTGATGGATTTTTTAAGAAATCAAGTTTTACATAAAGTAAATTGCTTTCATTGCTTTTTGCCAGGCCTAACTTGTGTAAAACAGGAAATTTTAATACAACCTGATTTCCGCGTTGCTTTACAGCCAGCTCTATTTCATTAAATTTATAATGCTTTTTAAAATATTCTTCAAGATCATGGAGCAGTATCTGAGAATCAAAACTTTCCTGGAAATCAAAATCCAAGTCTTCTGAAAGCCTTGGTAAATTGAAAAAATGCCTGAGGCAGGTACCACCGGTAAAAATCAGATTTTTATTATATTTGGAATTTGTATATATATAGTAGAGAACATATACTTGGAGATATTCCTTCAATAAATTCAGGGTATAGTTTTCTAAAGAGCCCTTTGTTTTTTCTTCAGTTACTATTTTTTCCAGTTCCTTATAAATCATTTTGAGACGCTCACAATATTCATACTTTTTTAATCATTGAAGTCAGCTGCAAATATTTTTTTATCCCGGCAAGCTCACAATATAATTCGAATTCTTTAAAATCCTTTGGTTTAAAATTTTCAAGGTTTAATCTGAATGATTCCAATAATGATAAATCAAATGTTTTTAATCTTAATAATTTTAGATACAGCCAGTCAAATAACGCCTTGGCTTTAGTTGCTTCTTTGATTGCAAAACCATTATTTTCTAAAATATTAAATCCTGTAAAAAGTATATCCTTTATATTTCTATAAATGAAAAGTCCCAATTTATTTTTATAAATCCTGCTATTTTTATTTGTTATGGGAGTAATGGCGTAAACAGATTCTGTCAATATACTATGTTTCTGTAAAACATATTCGAGACTTAAATATGACGGTTCCCTTAATTTGTTTGATATAAATTCAAGATACAGGGTTTTATTTTGCAATCTTTCATAATAATTGGAAGTAACGTAAAACCCTTTTTTCAATTGAATCAAAACATCATTTTTTATCCATCTGTTGATATCTGCAGAAAGAGAGTCTGTTTTAACATTTACATATTGTGAAATGGTATCCTTGTTGAAATAACTTAGATTCTCCAATTTTTTAATTTTATTGACTTGATTCATAATTAATACATATTATATACTAATTATAAAACAAGTCAATATTGCTTTAAAATTATATTGATATAATGTGGATACAAATTTGCTTTGGCTTATTTTTTAAAGAACTCTTAGTTTTGCTATATCATTAAAGTC
>JBBQDW010000193.1:0-3251 GCA_038320085.1 Candidatus Humimicrobiales bacterium | reverse complement strand
GCAACTTAAGGCTTATGGAGATATCTATTGCCATAATCATGCCTATTGCTACGGCCT
The DNA here is from genome assembly GCA_038320085.1 of Candidatus Humimicrobiales bacterium. Classification (GTDB taxonomy): domain Bacteria; phylum Actinomycetota; class Humimicrobiia; order Humimicrobiales; family Humimicrobiaceae; genus Fen731. Next base: position 3,194 of record JBBQDW010000193.1, on the reverse strand, counting down.
GGCCGTGATTTAAACCTTTTAGCCCTGAAATTTTTTCTATTGCGTGCCCGGCCGTATGCCCAAAGTTAAGTAAATTCCTGTAATCATTGTCAAATTCATCCTTTTTTACTACTGTTGTCTTGATTTTTGCACAACTATAGGTGATATCTTCAAATTGCGGGAGCGATACCAGTTCTTCAAGTCCACCGTTAGTTTTTTTATTTGCAGAAAGGCTGTTTAAAAGCTTAAGTATTTTACTGTCAAAAATAATCCCGTATTTTACAATTTCAGCCAGTCCGTTTATTATGTCTTTTTCCTGGAGGGTTTTTAAAAATAAGGTATCCATGATAATTAAATGAGGCTGATAAAAACTGCCAATGACGTTTTTTACTTTATCAAAATTAACCCCTGTTTTACCGCCGATGCTGCTGTCAACCTGTGATATTATCGTAGTAGGCATTTGAAGAAGTTTTATCCCCCTGTGAAATGTTGCGGAAGCAAAACCTGCCAGGTCCCCTATTACGCCGCCGCCGAAAGCAATTACAAGGTCATCTCTGTGCATATTAAAATCAAGCATGTTTTCGTATATGAGCCGCGTGTTTTCAAGATTCTTCTGCTCCTCACCATCTTTTAAAATAACCTTTTTTACTGCTTTCCCGCAAGATTTAAGAAAATCATCAATACCTGCACAGTAAATATTATGGACAACATCATTGGTTATAAATAGTATTTTTTCAGAACCCAAAAAATGTTTTCTGACAAGATCGGGCGCTATACTTAAAATACCTCGTCCAATATAAACAGGATACTTTCCGGATGCAGTTTCTGCTTTAATAGTTTTCATACTTTCAACCTTTGTAATATTTCTTCTGCAGTTTCTTCGGGGTTTTTAAAATCTGTCTCTACTGTAAAATCAGAAGCCTTCCTGTATAAAAGATCTCTTTTGGACATAAGCTCAGTTATAACAGTTAGTCTGTCTGGGGCGCTTTTCAGAGGTGCACCGTTTTGTGAGTTTTTCAGCAATGGCCTGTTTTGTGAATCTTTTAATCTTTCAAATGCCCTTTCCGGTGAGACATGTAAAAAAATAACAGTACTTTTGCTTTTAATAATGTCCATATTTTCATGCCTGATTATTACGCCGCCGCCACATGCGAATACACAGTTTTTATTAACGTATATCTTTTTTACCGCTTCAGTTTCCATGTTCCTGAAATATTCTTCTCCATGCCTTTCGAAAATATCAGAAACCGGCATATCAAGCCCCAACTCAATAATATTATCAAGGTCTATAAATAAAAATTTTAGCTTTTCAGCTAAAATCTTTCCTGTGGAAGTCTTGCCGGAGCCCATAAACCCGATAAGCGATATGTTTTTTATATTATGCGACTTTATTTGATTTTCCATTTTAAAAGAGCGTTTTTAATTTTTTACCCGGTATTTTAGATACATTTTAAATAATTTAAATAATTCTTATAATTCTGGTTAATCTCCAGGATATTATCTTTTCCAAATTTATCCTGCATGGCGCTTGCAAGCTCGATTGCAAGCATTGATTCAGCCACTATCGCAACGCTTGGAACAGCGCAATAGTCTGCCCTCTCCTTAAAGCTTACGGCGGCTTCTTTTGTTTTTATATTTACCGTTTTTAAGCCTTTATTTGTTGTAGGAATGGGCTTTGCGATGGCTTTGATATCAACCGGTTCGCCATTTGTCATTCCGCCCTCAACTCCCCCGGCATTATTTGTATTCCTGTAAAAACCGTCACTGCTGCTATAAAAAATCTCGTCATGAAAGCCTGTGCCTGTCTCAAGAGCAGCTGAGAGCCCGCTTCCAAAACTTACAGACTTGACAGACGGAACGCTCATTATTGAAGCAGCTATTTTGGCATCGATCCTTCTGTCCCATTGAGTGTAGGACCCCAGACCGGGGACAACTCCTGAAGCAATCACCCTGAAGGCGCCTCCGAGCGAGTCGCCTTCCGCAGAAGTTTTTTTAATAAGCTTTATCATTTTATCAGATGCATCTTCATCCGGACACCGCATCAGGGAATTTTCTATACGTTCCAAAAACTCCAGATCCTGTTTGTTCTTAAAAGGATTAAATGATCTCTTTATTTCCTTTTTAAATTTATCTTCATCAATTTTTATTGTTCCTATCTGTTCGATATAACTTAATATAAATACATCAAACCCGGACAGAAACAGTTTTGCAAAAGCGCCTACTGCCACTCTTACTGCTGTCTCTCTTGCGCTGCTTCTTTCCAATACTTCCCTTATCGAACTTAGCCTGTATTTTAAAATCCCCGGCAGATCTGCGTGGCCGGGACGCGGATTTAATATATCTTCTTCGCTGCCCAGTTTTTCTTTCTGGTTTTCCCAATCAATATTATATATTACAAAGGAAATCGGGGAACCGGTTGAAATCCCCTTTCTTATGCCTGAGAGAAGCTTTATCTCATCTTTTTCAATGGACATTCTCTGGCCGCGTCCAAACCCCATCTGCCTTCTTGCAAGTTCAGAATTTATAAAATCAACATCGATTTCTATTCCTGATGGAAAATCGTTAATGATTCCTGATAAAGCCTCTCCGTGTGATTCGCCTGCAGTTAAAAAAATCATTTTATGTCACTTTCTGTCGATATTTTTATCACAATTTTGCGTTTTCGTCGGGATAACCCTTACTTTTGCCAGATAATACTTATTTACAGCAATTTTACATTTTTTTGCGCCGGGATAATCCTTACTTTTGCCTGATAATACTTATTTACCGCAATTTTACATTTGCGTCAGGATAACCCTTGCTTTTGCCTGATAATACTTATTTACAGCAATTTTACATTTGCGCCAGGGCAACCCTTACTTTTGCCTGATAATATTCATCTGTTTATTTTAAAAGTATTTCAGTTATTAATAAAGATAAAAACTGAATGAAAAGTAATAATGTTTAAATCTGGGACAAAAATTATAGTAAAAAGCATTAATGATTAAATCCGGGATAAAAATTAAAAGGGAAAGGATTAATGTTGAATGCAGGGTAAAAAACTACGAGAAAAGCATTGATGTTTAAATCCGGGATAAATCCGGGATAAAAATTAAAAGGAAAAGCATTAATGTTGAATGCAGGATAAAAAACTACGAGAAAAGCATAATGTTTAAATCCGGGATAAACATCAGGGTTATTTGTTAGAATAATCTGCCGTACCATCCGGATATGTA
>JBBQDW010000192.1:0-3282 GCA_038320085.1 Candidatus Humimicrobiales bacterium | reverse complement strand
AGGTATTCAATGGCAGAGTATAAGCTGGCGGAAAAGGGCCTTCCCATATGGAAGGAGCAGCTCAGATCGGCAATAGAGGAGTCCAAAAAGAACGTTAAAAACCTGCTTGAGTTAAAGGAGCACCTCAGCGAAAACTTCGGTATAAAGATGAAAATACAAAATAAGAATTTAAGTTTTCTTCATCCTGACAAAAAAAATTACTGCCGGGGGGCAAAACTTGGCAGTGCATACACCAGAGAAGGAATGGCCGATTACTTTGAAAGAAAGTCTAAGATGCCAAAAGAGAGGACAAAAAGCGAAAAGTCCGTTAGCAAAAGCCATTTGCCGGGCCTTAAGGCCATAGGCTCAGGTATAGAAAAGTTTGCCCATAAAATAGCAAGGGATATTGAAAAAGAAAATATAAGGCAGCGAAGCAAAATAATCGCACCTTATATGCCCAGGCAAAAACAAAAAATCAGGGAGCGTGAAAGATAAATGCCGGATAAACCAAAACTTAATGCATATATCTGATGAATTACTGGAAGGATGGTAAGACCTTCATCTCTGTTAACTACTAAAAAATAGCGCGTAGTGAACCTTTACTACGAGATAATTCGTAACTGTTTAACAATAATTAAACCAACAATCATAATTGCAATTGTTAGATGTATTTGTCAAGTTGCTAAGATCAACCTTTTATTTCTCAACCTTAAATTTAGCTGATGTTCTCCTATTGGATACATGCTTGTTATATATAAAAATACAAAGCACCCATAGTAAAGATGACACCCTATTCTCAAAAGATTCCCAAAGCCAGCCTCAAAACTACTATATGAAAAAACTCCTCCTTCCCGATGAATGTAAAAGGCTTTCCCAATCCAGTTTAATTATCAGCCAGCGTTCTTTTTCCCCTTTAATTCTTTACAAGGCTCAGTATAAATACTGGAATGAAAATGACAGGATATGCCCTCTGTCTTTTTTAGAGGATCTCCCGGAAATAGCTGCTTCTAACTAATTGGTTAGCCAGATTATAGATGCTGGTTCGAATCCTCTTTTCCAGCCAAAAAGATATCAATGAAATATTTAAATATGTTTTAAAGATACAGATATAAAAGATTTTAAGGTCTTTAGACACTTGTTTTTGGACTTAAGGACAAGGGACTTAGGCAAGGTTACGGATGATCTGTAACCTTAATATTGATGATAACATGTATTACCGCATGAATATCTTTTTTTATATTAATAAATAAATTGACAATTTTAAAACACAACTATAAAATTGTGTTATGATCCCAGATTTAAAAGAGATAGGCAGTCCTTGGAAGGTATTGCCTCAGGGTATTCACATTGCGACAATGGAAGAAATTGCAATTTTTTTTGCAACGACTGATCACAGAAAGAATCTTTATTCTGGGTTTGAAAGAGCAGTTGTATCGTTAAGTAATTCAGGGTGTAAAACAGTGTTTCTTGACGGTAGCTTTGTTACGGCTAAGCCCACACCCGGAGATTACGATGTGTGCTGGGATACTACGGGAGTGGATAGAAATTTGTTAGACCCTGTATTTTATGATTTTACTAATAATCGTAAAGAACAAAAAAATAAATATTATGGTGAATTTTTTCCTAATAACTTTTTGGCAGATGGCGTACAATTTTTTAATGATTTTTTCCAAATAGATAAATATACAGGTAAAGCAAAAGGAATTATAAAAATAAATTTATAAAAATAAAATATAAAAAGTGATTTCCATGATAACAAACGAACGGCAGTATAAAATTACTAAAAATCAGCTCATTAAAATGAATGAAGCTATTAATTCTTTAAAAAGTAAAAAATTACAATTAAAATCGGATGCTGAGTTTTTTGCAAATGTTGAAATTGATGCCCTGCTAAGTGAAAAGGTAAATCTTGAAAAGCAGATTTTGGAATATGAAAAATTAAAATCTGGAATAGTTAATGTATTTAAAGGAGTAACTTTAGCAGAATTACCAAAAATTCTTATAGAAGCAAGGATTGCAAAAAATTTATCTCAACATAAACTTGCAGCATTAGTTGGTGTAAAAGAGCAGCAAATACAAAGATACGAAGCACAACAATATTCAGTAACAAGCTTTGCTAGAATATCAAAAATAGCGGAAGTGTTAGAACTAAATATTACGGAAGTAGGTAAATTTAAAATATAAGTTTTAAAGCTTTTTATAAAAAAGAACTTTAAAATCTTGCTTAACTTTGACACTATGTAATTTAATAATTCAATAGGAATATGGCTTAGCTAAGAAGCGCTGAAATCTCTTAAAGTTAAAATTTCCAGAACCAGCATTAACCAAAGCACCTACATTAGAAAATGCATCCTGGAAAAAGAAATAACAATTATTCCCGGAATCAGAGACCTAATAATTGAAATTAAAAGAATAGGAAATAACCTCAACCAGATTACCCGCTTAGCCAACGAAGGTTCATTAAAAATACTTGGAGATGATCTGGGCGACATAAAAGAAGACCTTAAAAAAGTTTGGGAACAGCTGGCGGAAGCCCTAAAGAAAATTTAAAAAGTCATTAAGAAATAATCTTATATTTGTGGCACCACCACAGAGGCCTTTTAAAGGCCTTTATTTTCATGACTACAGAGGAATTCAAAAAAAAGCTATGGAAAAGGGTATGCCGTATCAAACTTTGATTTCTTCAATGAACCACCAGTATGTTGAAGGGGATATTGCAGAAAAAAAGACCAGTTGAACTTATTACATATAAATCTAAAAACGGAAATGAATTGCATTTTTAGCAAGCCATATCCAGCTCATAATACAGCATAAAAACAGCAACAGGACACAGTTACTCAAATAAAGCATTTAAGTTGCTTGGAAGGGTCGCAGTGCATTCTTATATAGGCTGGACATTTATTATTTTAACCCTCTTTTAATGGTAATCTTAACATAATAGATTGTATTATTTGTAACAATAAATATCAAAAAAATAATAATATTCAATTTTGTGTTTGTCAACTATATGGTAGGTGAGCAAAAATTGTGACAGTTTTTATTTTATTTAATCACCCAATACTAATGCATTGCAGTAGCAATCGCGCTAACATCGAATAAATCAGCCCCCATATTTCCCGCTAGCAGTAGAAAAACCAATGATAATTGAGCTGACTTCAAAGGTTTTCAGCAAAATGTCCGGATTGGTCTAAAAACAAATGGTGGACAACAAATATTGGAATTTGTTTGAATAATGTTTTTGCATTAACTAAAGATTATAAGAATCCCTTAAAAGCTTTCATCCCGTTTTCAACGTCAATATTG
>JBBQDW010000191.1:0-3287 GCA_038320085.1 Candidatus Humimicrobiales bacterium | reverse complement strand
GGAACAGCTTGCAAATGCAAACCAAGCGCATTTATTACTTTTAATATTGTAGAGAATTCAGGATTACCTTCCGGTGACAATGCTTTATACAGGCTTTCACGCCCAAGGCCGGTTTCGGATGCTATTTTTGACATTCCTTTTGCCCGCGCTATATCACCTAATGCAGCTGCTATTAATGAGGGATCGTTTTCTTCTAATGCGGCTTCTAAATAAGCTGCCATATCTTCTTTATTTTCGAGATGCTCTGCAGCATCCCATAAAGTTGTAATTTCTTTATTCATATTTATAACCATTCCTCCAAACTACAGGCAAGTTCATATGCTTTCTGAACATCCTTTGATTGTGTCGATTTATTGCCGCCAGTAAGCAAAACTATTGTCATATTATTTTTTTGTAAAAAATAGATCCGATATCCGGGCCCATAATCTATGCGAATTTCAAAAATCCCTTTCCCAACAGGATTAAATATTATCCATATTGTGTCCCGCCTTAAGACTCATTTTATGAGGTTTTGTTTTATAATCACGATGCTTTGCTTCTTGTTCTACATGATTAAGGCCATTGCGAAGAGCTTCGTTGATAACAGTCTTAAAAGGTGTACCCAGTTTTTCTGCTACCGCACGTGCCCGCTCTATCACATCATTATCTATTGATATTGTTGTTCTCATATTGTCATCATAGCATCACTTAAAATGACATCAAATTATTACTGACATAGATACTATATCCTTGCCGGATTTTAACATTATGTTTGATTTAAAAGCCATTTATATAAAGGGATGAATTTTATTTCAAATTCTTTATGATATTCCACATCTTCATAATCTTCGGTTATTACCAATCCTTCTTTTAAATTCAAAGCTGCAAGCCCAGCCATGAGGCTGGCAATCTCCCGTTTTTTTGTTTTTAAATTTTCAACATTCCAGCAGACCTGTATCAAGCTTTTTACTTTTAAATATTCTTTTATTACAAAATCTACTTCCTGATGGCGCTCATTCTTAAAATAAAATAATTCCACTTCAGGTTTAAGGGATTTTTTCCTTAAAAGTTCCAAAAAAACTAAATTTTCAGCCATTCTGCCTGTATTATGGCTGAATCTGAATCCTACCTGGTTTGAAAGCCCTGTATCTATAGCATAAGTTTTTCTTGGACTTTTTTCCTGTTCTGTTAATTTAAATGAAAATCTTTTTAACGAAAAAATCAAATAAACAGATTCTATATAGTCAGAGAATTTTTCAATCGTGTCTGTTGATAAAAGAAGTTGTTTTTTAAGTGAATTGTAAGTAGAAGACGTGGATATATTGCTTAGATAATAAATTGCAAGTTCTTTAATTTTTCCTGTTTTCCTTATTTTATATCTTCTTATTAAATCTTTATTTAACAAATCGTCAAAATAGGTAAGCAATATCTGCTTCTTGCTGCCGGCCAGTACTACTCCGGGAAAGGAGCCGTACTCAAAATACTCAGTCAATAATCGGTTTATATCAATTTTTTTATTTACAAAATCGAGATTGTTTTTTATTTCAAGGTTATTAAAAGACAGAAACTCTTTGAAAGAAAGCGGAAAAACTGTTATATCCACGTGCCTGCCTGTGATAAGTGTGGATAGTTCACGGCTTAACAGCCTGGCATTGGAACCGGAAATTATAAGGTTTGCTTTCTTTAGTTCATGAATTGTCCTGACCCATTTTTCCCATTCTGGTACTTCCTGTATTTCATCCAAAAAAATATATATAGGACCTTTGGGATTTAAAATTTCAAGATATGTTTCGTAAATCTTTTGAAGAAGCGCCGTATCAAGCTTATATAATCGCGGGTCCTCAAAATTAACAAATAAAATGTTATTTTTACTAATACCTTCACTGATTATTTTCTTTGCAAATCCACGCATTAAATATGACTTGCCGCTCCTTCTTGCTCCGGTTAGCACTATTATCTGATTGGAGTTTCTGAGGTTTTGCAGCTGTTCAATATATTGTAACCGGGTAAATCCTGCATCCTGGTCCTTTGTCCAGAAATTCCACTCTTCTAAAACTTCTAAGATTTCGTTTTTATTCATTTAAAATTATATACTCGATAAAATATTAATATTATATCGAGTATATTAGATAAATTATGAAATTTTGTCAAATATGCTTTACAACACTTTTTTTAATGAGGCGATATGTAAACCGAAATTTTCCTGCTTCTATCAAAGAGAAAATATATACCTGCTTTACCGCCGGATTCAATTGCTTTCCTGTCTTCTGTCCCAGACCCTTTTTGCCTTGCCCTCGCTCCTTGCGATTGACTTTGGCTCTTTTAGGCTGACTTTTATGTGAAGCCCTATTGCAGAAGATAGTTTGTCTTCAATAGATTTTTCAAAAAACTCAAGATCCATAAGTTTCTCATGAAAAATATCTTCAGAAACTTCGACCCAGACCCCTATCTGGTCCATATAGTTTTCTTTTACAAGAACTATAAGGTAATGAGGTTCAAGGTCCTTTATCCTTAAGAGCACTTCTTCTATTTGTGAAGGAAACACATTAACGCCTTTAATGATGAGCATGTCATCCGTCCTGCCCATTGGTTTTGCCATTTTCATAAGCGTTTTCCCGCAAGGGCATTCGTCCGTATAAATATAAGAGATATCTTTGGTCCTGTATCTTATTACTGGAAATGCTCTTTTTGTAAGCGTTGTAAAGACAAGCTCGCCTTTTTCTCCGTTTGGAAGTGATTTTCCGGTATCAGGATCGATTATCTCGGCAAGAAAATGGTCCTCGTTTATATGCAGCCCGTCCTGGACAAGGCATTCACAGGAAACGCCGGGGCCGATGACCTCGCTTAAACCATAGCTGTTTAAAGCTTTCATATGGAGCCTTTTTTCAATTTCGACACGCATCGGTTCTGTCCAGGGTTCGGCTCCCAAAAAACCCAGCTTAAGATGCAGTTTGGAAAAATCTATTCCAAGCTTTTCAGCGACTTCAGCGATATAAAGCGTATATGAGGGCGTGTTGGCAAGCACTGTGGATTTAAAATCTTCCATTATTTTTAACTGCCTTTCGGTGTTGCCGCCTGATATCGGAACCACGAGAGCGCCGATTTTCTCAGCAGCGAGCTGAAAACCAAACCCGCCGGTAAACAGGCCGAAAGTATGGGAAACCTGAACAATATCATCTTTTCTTACCCCGACATCATACATTACCCTGGCAAGGCAATTGGCCCATATATCCATATCTTCTTTTGTGTAGCCGACAACCGTAGGATTGCCTGTGGTCCCTGAAGAAGCATGTACCCTTACGACCTCG
>JBBQDW010000190.1:0-3292 GCA_038320085.1 Candidatus Humimicrobiales bacterium | reverse complement strand
GGTAGATATTGCAAAAAAATATGATTTAAAAATAACAATGCTTGAAATTTTAAAGGCCAGCCTGGAAGATGCTTTTCTTAAATTTACAAGGGAGAAGGATTGAAATTAAATATAATAATAATTAGATCTACATTTATAGTTGTCGAAAAGAACATAAGAATATATTATAACAAGGCCCCTGTTTTAATATTTGGACTTCTCTTTCCAATATTTATGTTTATATCCTTTTATTTGGGCAGGAAGTTAGATTTGCATGATTTCTTTGGGGGCTTTTTGGCTATGTCTATATTTTTTACATCTTCTTCTGTCGGGCCTCTTATTACTCCATGGGAAAAGGCACAAGGCACATATGAGAAGCTGCTCTCATATCCCATAACTGTTGGTGGCATAATTATTGCTGATGCAATTGCTGGGATGATTTTTGGAATAATTATAAATACTGTTGTTGCAGTGGTTGGAATTATAGTTTTAGGCTATAGTGTTAATATAGTTATTTTTATTTTAGCATTTATAATTTCTTCATTTTGTTTTTCTTCTTTAGGTGTTTTTTTAGCTTCACCTTCAAGAAGCAATAGTCCTTCAAATGTAATGATGCTTTCTAGTTTGGTTAGGTTCCCCCTACTTTTTATAAGCGGGATATTTGTACCCTTACATGAGCTTCCGCTTATCGGGAGGATCTTATCTTTTTTCTCGCCAATTACATATCTTGTTGATTTGCTAAATTACAGCCTTAGGTCTACTCATATATTGCCTGTTTATTTGGATTTTATTTTACTTATTATTTTTTGTTTCATATTTATTTTTCTATCAAACATTTTCCATAAGAGAAACTTAAAGAGAGGCCTATAATTAAGTTTTAAATTTTTCCTTAAATTTATGTATTTTTTGTTTTAATATATCTTCTTAATATTATTGTATTTTAAAAGGCATAGCTGTGTTAAATTTTCGATGTTTATTTTGGCTGTTTTATTGGTCTTAAATTTGATATATTGTGTTTATATAAACATTATTAGATTAGAAGTTCTCCATGTGTGAAGATAAAAATGAAAACACACCCAGATGTTCTTGTAAGAGCGGTAGGATGAGCAGGTTTTTAATTCCTGCTCTTCTTCTGCTGCTTGCTGAAAAGAGTTCTCATGGTTACGAACTTACTGAAAGATATGCTGAGCTTAAGTTTACAGAGGCAGGCTTTGACCCCGGCTCAATATATAGAACCCTAAAACTTTTAGAATCAGAGGGATTTATAAAATCTAAATGGGATACAGAAGAAATAGGGCCAGCTAAAAAAATTTATTCTATAACTTCTGAAGGATTAGAAATACTTTCCAGCTGGGCTGTAGATATAAAAGAAAGGAAGAACTCTCTTAAGCTTTTTCTACAAAGATTTAAAAATTTAAAATCTTCAAATAAATAAATCAAAAAAACTAAGATATAAGAGAAAGTTTAATTTAAATCGGTCTTTCCGCAAGTTAAAAACACAAAAACCCGATTTAATTATACTCCTTTTCCTTTCGGGTTTGTTCAATTATTTCTTTCAAATACTTATCAAGTAGCTCAAACAAGCGTACGTCATATTCCTTAATCTTCTTGGCACCTTCTTTAAAATCCCGGTAATTCCGGGTTACTTTTTTTATCCACCCGATATTTTCTTCATGAATTGATTTAGTTCTTGACTTGCCATCCTCTGAGAAGGTAATACGCCTGCATAAATGGCCCTTGCCACTATAGCACCGGCAGTTTTTCCTGCCGCACCTGCAATATACCTGAGAGTATGAGCCCGGAGCCATAAGCTTTTCTGAGAGCATTTCATCAATAGCACAAGCTCTCTTTTTTTCCAAAGCTTTTATTTGTTTTAATATTGACATCTTAACCATATAATATATAATATATAGTTAAGATGTCAATAGATAATAATGAAAAATTACAAAGATTTAACATATCAGGCATTCCACTGATAAAATCAGTATCATCCCTTCTTGATCTTCAATCCATTTTTAAAAAACATATCCCCTCTTACGGTAATGAAAGTGTTGCTGCTATTGATACACTTATGTTTCTTGCCTGGAACATTACTCTTGGAAGACAGCCCTTATATGAGCTTTATGACTGGATAAGCGGTATTGATCCTAAATGTCATGGACTTAAGCGCGAACAGTTAGCCTCTTTTAATGATGACAGGTTTGGAAGGGCCCTTGATAAACTATATGCAGCAGACCGTGCTACTCTTATGACTTTAAATAGTTGTTAAAATGATAAAAAAGATAAATCTTGACATGAGCAGGCTCCATAATGATTTAAACCACAGTAAAAGCTTACGGCAAGATTGCCGGTGTTACAAAAAACGGCTTTAAGATGGCAAAGGGAAACAATAAAGACCACAGGCCGGATTTAGTACATCTTGTCTTTAGCTTAACTATCTCATCAGATGGGGCGGTGCCGGTTCATTACAAAACATATCCGGGTAACAGAACTGATGACACTACACAAATAGAAACATGGAATACGGTAAAAGAGATTGCAGGGAGAAGCGATTTTACCTACGTTGCAGATTCTAAAGTATGTACCTCAAAACAACTGTTGCACATAGTATCAAACGGGGGCAGGGTAATTACCGTTATGCCTAATACCTGGAGGGAAACGAAGATCTTTAAACAAGAGCTGCTTACCAAAAAGATATCAAGAAAGGTAATTTTAAAAAGACAAACACCGGAAAGTGATTATGACAGTGAATATTTCAGCTTCTTTTCGGGCGATTATGAAACAATAGATGATGGTTACAAAATCTACTGGTATCTGTCAAGTGAGAAAAAAAGGTTAGATAAACACTTAAGGCAAAAAAGGGTTTTAAGGGCTGGCAGCCGGTTAACTGAGCTTTCTTTAAAACTTAATAAGCGAGACCTAAAGACAGAAGAGAAGATAAGCCAGGAAATAGAGGCCATCTTAAATAAATACAAGGTTAAAGATTTTTTTAAAATCACTGTCTCTAAAAACACAGAAGAGATAAGAATGCAGGGTTGAAAAGAAGATAAGAAGACACCTTTAAGCGTGCAAGAAAACGACATAGCTTTGGCTTAAAACAGGTGGAGTAGAGACTGGCTTTACAATATACCTGGGACTTTACAACGGCTACAGGGTAAGGTATTGCCATGATTGAAAGCGCTGCCAGTCCAATAGGATACATAAACCTTTAGGAGAAACTGACAAGAAAGCCCAGTTCGGGAAATCTAAAATGTTGGGTTTGAAGTGGCGGGAGCCAGAAACGTACTGAAATTATATCGGTGTCGAGCCAGCT
>JBBQDW010000189.1:0-3303 GCA_038320085.1 Candidatus Humimicrobiales bacterium | reverse complement strand
GTGCTGATCCACAACCTTCCGCGGCAATCACACTTTCCATCATTAAACCTGTTATTTGTTTTGCCGGGTTCAGGATGCGAGATTAATTCCATTTTACCTGATTCAAAATCCACAAAGTTAAAACCGCTCCCGGTTGCTGTAAGAAGCCCTCCGTTCTCCCTTAGAACCACCGTGCCTACTTTACTTCCCATATCCAGGCTTTTTACTTTATTACTGATCGGATCCAGGCAGTTAATTTTTTTATCAACAAAATCTATATAGTAGAGTAAATTTTTATCAGAATCCCAGACAGGAGTCTCTGCTGCTATTGATTCAGTGTTAGGCATAAATTTAATTGCATAATCATTCATATCTATTCCTCACATAATCTGAATATTTCTATTATTGTCTCTTTTGAATACCAGTCTTCCATTCCCCATGCTTGTGCAGTAACCAAAACATCATCTGTAAGCTTTTCAAGCTCATTTGTGGGAAGGTTTGCAGATTTAAATGAGACCGGGGCGCCTTTTTTAATAAGCCAGTTACGGAAAGCCTCTATGCCTGCTTCGGCTGCACTGTTGTCATCTTTTTCTATAATACCGAAAACATTTCTTGCAAAAAGTGTATAACGGTCCTTATGAAGTCCGCAGTCATATTTCATCCAGCCCGGCATTATGACTCCCATTCCTGCTCCATGGTGAATATCATAAATTGCGCTAAGGGTGAAGCAAGCAGCGCTCTTTTTCCGTAAAGTGCCACATTTGAACCTACTGTATCCAGGGTACCCATCCCGAATACTATCCTGGTTGGTATATAAAATTCAAAATTATTCATATCTTTCTCTCCTGTTAAAGCTATTAAAAAATAATTTAAATAAAATAAACCGGATTGAATGTATCTTTAGAATATCATCCAATCTTTCTTATCCTGGCTTTGACAAAGTTATCCATAAGTACTGCAAGTATAAGTAGCACACCTTTAATTACATACTGATAAAAAGACGGCATACCGGCCATATTAAAACCGACACTTAGTATGGTCAGTATTAAAGCGCCTATTAAAGTGCCGATTATGGAACCCTCTCCACCCCTGAAACTTGTGCCTCCCAACAGTACTGCTATTATTACATCCAGTTCAAAACCGTAACCGATTAATTTCTGGCCAACAGTAAGTCTTGAAGCCATAATAGCTCCTGATAAGCCCGCCAGTGTACCGGTCAGTACATATAAGATACTGATTATACCGGCGACATTTATACCGGAAAGCATTGCTGCAGATGGATTTCCGCCTATAGCTATTGAATATTTCCATAGAAGCGATTTTCTTTCTATAAAATAAAATATGAGTACAAAAACCACTGTCAGGATAAGCTGGAAAGGAATAGGTCCCACAAATCCCCTGCCAAGGAAAGCAAAACTTTCAGGAAGCCCCCTGATATTAGCTTGGTCCCCGGCAATTATGAACGTAATCCCCCTAATAAGGTATGCTGAACCCAAAGTAGCAATTACCGGAGTTATCTTTAACCTGACCACAGCCAAGCTGTTAATAAAACCACATGTTGTCCCTGCCAGAACAGCAACAATGAGTGAAGGAAAAATTGGAACATTTGCTTTGACAAGTATGGAAAATATTATACTGGAAACAGCTAATATGCTGCCTACTGAAAGATCAATATAACCTGCTGTCATAAGAACGGTAGCTGCCAACCCTGTAAGAATTGGATAAATTGAAATCCTTATGATATTTACCAGGTTATTGCGGCTGAAAAAACCTTCTGCAATGACAGAAAAAATTATTGCAAAAACCAATAAGAGCAAAAGAATAAAAACATTCTTCAAGTATGGCTTTTGATAAAATTTCACTTTGTTTTCATCTTCAGTCAACTAAACCCTCCGGAAACATATTATTTTAATATGCCTATTTATTAATTTTAACTTTTTTAAATAGCAGTTAATGAAATCAATTATTGCCATATCCGCCTGAAATATCAAAAAGGCTTAAGGTCTAAGGCAAATTAATTGCTGAATTTTTCCATGATAAATCTTTGAAGCACAATTGCAAAAACAAGGACGAGCCCTTTTATAACCAACTGAAAATATGATGCCACTCCCAGAAGGTTTAAGGAATTGTTTAGTACACCTAAAATCATTGCGCCAAGCACCAATCCTGAAATTGAACCTTTGCCCCCGGCAACACTTGTACCGCCTATCACTGCAGCAACAATAGTATCAAATTCAAATCCGTCTCCGACCGAACTATCACCGGTTCCAAGTTTTGAGGCAAGTATAACTCCTGATAAACCTGCAAGCGTCCCGACAAGTATATACAGTATGCTTACTGTACTGCCGATATTTACCCCCGATAATCTGGCAGTCTCCCTGTTAGAACCGATAAAATATGCATATTGCCCAAGATTGGTTTTCGACTGGATAAAAAAGAATATCGCCACTACAGCAATGACTATTATTATGACAAGTGAGATGGGACCAAAATATGTGTTGCTAAGCTTCCTGAAATCTCCTGGAAGCCCGGAAGATATCATCGAGCCTTTTGCGAAAATAAGGGCAAGGCCCCTTGTAATATACATTGTGCCAAGGGTGACAATAATAGTGGATATTTTTAAATTAACTACCAGGACACCATTTAAAGCACCCATTAAGCTTCCAAAAAGCACAGCTAAGATTATTGCAATAAAAGTTGGAACACCGCTCCTGCATAAAACTGCAAAAAAAACACCTGCAAGCGCCAATACGCCGCCTACCGAGAGGTCAAAATTACCGGAGATCATCAGCAAGGTTATACCGCTTCCAACAATGATTATCAGGGATATCTGCAATAGGACATTATTAATGTTTGTAAAAGATAAAAACCTTGGGCTAATTGCAGTTATGATTATTGATATCAGCACAAGAAGTCCCAGAGTTATAAGGTTTTGAAGAACTGTCTCATTTAGTTTTCTTGTCTTGAGTTCAGCATTTACATTTTTTAAACTCATTTAAGACTCTCCCACTAAAGCTGTTTGCAATACCTTAAAACTTATATCCTTTGAACCGTTTTTAAACACTGCTTTTAAGGAACCATTAAACATAGTAAATATCCGGTCACAAAGAATCAGGATTTCCTGCAGTTCGGATGAAAAAACAATGACAGAGACCTTCTGCTTTGCCAGGTTTCTGATAAGGTTATGAATTTCTTCCTTGGCACCTACGTCTACTCCCCTGGTGGGCTCATCCAATAACAGTATCCTGGATTCAGCGTTTAAACATTTGGAAATAACTACTTTCTGTTGGTTTCCGCCGCTCAGTAACGCTACCTTTTTTTCTT
>JBBQDW010000188.1:0-3322 GCA_038320085.1 Candidatus Humimicrobiales bacterium | reverse complement strand
ATAAAGCTTTTCTTTTTAGGAGTAAAACATCCAAACCCGCAGGTAAAGGAACTTTCACTTGTAAATGAGACTGTAAGCCTTGCAAGAAAGCTTGGACTTGAGAACAAAAATATATTCTTTAATTTCGGCTGGGTCGATTATGACCAGAGGCAGAATTACTTTCTTGAGTCTGATGCAGGGATTATAACACACCCTGACCATATTGAGACAAGGTTTGCATTCAGGACAAGGATACTTGATTATCTGTGGACGGGCCTTCCCATTATTTCAACAAAAGGGGATAGCTTAAGTGAGCTGGTCCAAAAAGAGGGGCTGGGGCTTACAGTTGACGCACAAAATGTTGAGGGCCTTGCCGGTGCCATACTTTACATGGCAGAAAACAGAGACTTTTGTAACAGCTGCAGGCAGAAGACCGCAAAAGCGGCCGAAGGTTTCAACTGGGAGAAGGTATGCAAGCCTCTTATAGATTTTTGCAGCGATCCTGTCTCAAGCGCAGTAAGGGCAAAGCTCAGGCCGGACCAGGTGCACTCAAGTGTAAATGTGCTGGATATTGCGGGAAGCGGTTTGGGCGTGCAGGGAAGAGGATCGGCTGCCCATGGTGGAGGCGGCGCAGGCAGTGCCGGCTACGGTGGAATCAGCGGCCCGGGCAATATGTCAGGCAATACTGGCAGTGAGGGCGAAGGCTCAAAAAAAAGTGCAGGTTATCTTATAAAAAGGTATTTTTACCATCTTTTTAACGGCGGCCCCAAAAAGGCGGGCCAGATCTATTCCAATTACCGCCAGGGGAAATAACGGGCAAATAAATACCAATCTGTTCTGAGTTATTGTGTCATCTGGAATAGTTTTTATCTGGCAATTGATGCAGAAATTAGTACAATTTTGTACCAATTACATCATCTATGTCAATAAGTGAAATTATTTAAATCATTTAAGATCTGACCACTTTTTAACTTTTAAAGAGATAACAAACAGAAATTAAATTGACAACTGGTACCATATTAAGTACTATTACTCTGGTGATAAATATGAAAACAATATCGGCAAGCCATGCAAGAAACCAATTCTACGATATTCTTAAAAATGTGGATGAAAAAGTCGACAGTTATACAATAACAATCAGGGGAGAAGCTAAGGCTGTCGTTATGAATCCTGAAGAAGTTGAGTCCTGGCAGGAAACAATAGAAATAATGAGTGATAAAAATCTTGTATCGGATATTTTAAAAAGCCAGGTGGAAATTTCCAAAGGAGAAACCATATCAGAAGAATTCTTATTGAAAGAACTCGGAATTTCTACAGAAGAAATCAGGTAATTATTAATAGAGTATATCAACCAGGTTAGAAACAGCCTCTATAAGACCATGAATTTAAAATATTCTGCAACAGCTTTAAAACAATTAAAAAGTCTTACAAGAAATGACCGCATAAATATATTAAAAAATATTGAAAGCATAAAAGCGAAGCCTTTATGCGGCAAAAAACTAAAAGGTATTTTTAAAAATCTAAGGTCTTTTAAGGTATGGCCATATAGGATTGTGTATCAGTTTTTACATGAAGAAGATCTGTTGATTATTAACACTATTCAACACAGGCAGAGCGTATATAAAAGATAATTCAAAACTTGTCTAAATCCTGAAATAATTGCTAAATGAATATTTAAATATAAACATCAGCTAAAGCAACAGAAAGTAAAATATTGAACGACGAAAACAATTTGCAAAAAACCGGCCAGGATAGCAATACCCAAAAACCTTATTTAAATAATGAGAGTCAGGACGTCAATGCCCAAAAAGTTGGGATAAATAATAAGTCTTTGGATAGTAATACTCAAAAAACTGGTTTACATATTGAGAGGCGGGATGTTAATGGCCAGCAGGCCATTGAAAAAACCGACGGCCAACTGGTTATTGAAGGGACCGCCAATCCTGCTGATTTAAAAAAATCAAATAAGAGGAAAATAATATGGCGTGCAATAAACATCGCGGTTGTGGTAGGCATCGGTATTTTCCTGGTTTATTTTCTTTTAAAGCAGGTAAATTTCAATGATGTAAAAAAAGCCTTCCTTAACATGGTATAACATTTCTGGTAATCGGTCTTGTAATAATGTTTATCCAGAATATTTTCAGGGCATACCAGAAAAAAATCCTTATCGGCAATGCAAATGTCAACATGGGGGACCTCTTCATGGTGACCCTTATAAGAAACGGTCTTAACATGGTCCTGCCTGCACGCACGGGGGAAATATCTTATGTCTATGTTTTAAAAAAGAAATTCAAGCTGCCTGTTGAAATCGGTGTGTCGACTCTTGTGCTTATATTAATTTTTGATCTTGTCATGGTCTTTTCGCTCATTGTTATCGCCATCATCATTGTAGGCATAAACAAATATGCCATCTCTTCTGTTATGATAATAGTAATTGCCGTGGCGCTTCTTGCTGTTGCGTTGCTGATTTTATTTTTTCTGCCCAAAATCATCGGGTTTATAATAAAGCTTCTAAATAAGGTTCTCATAAGATACAGGATAGGTAAAAACAGGGTCTTGCAGCTTCTTTATAAAAAGCTCGTTGACATAAATGAAAACATAATAATCATCCAGAAAAGGCGAGTTTACTGGAAAGTCTACCTTGTGTCCCTGCCTATAAGGGTTTTTAAATTTGCAAGTTATTATTTTATAATCCTTGGAATAATGAAACCGATGGGATATTCAATAGCAAACCTGAGTTTCTGGGTAATTCTTCTTGGAACGGTTGTTGCTGAGATTTCTGCAGTGCTGCCAACACATGCGCTTGCAGGATTTGGCACTTATGAAGGCGCTTTCGCCTTATCCTTTGTCGTGCTCGGATTTCCAAAGGAATTGTCGATAATTGTAGGATTTAACTACCATCTGATAATTCTTTTATTTTCTGTGAGCCTTTCGATTCTTGCCATGATAATACTGTCCCTGCCATTTTACAGAGTCAGAAATGTAGAAAAATAGCTGGTTTGGGCACCTGTCAGTATAATTTTGTACAATTTAGCAGGTTTCTTACAGGCCTGCCGAATTATTTGCTTTGGGCCGCTTGTGATAATTGTAAATAGATAGCGGCTCACATCAGCAGGTAATTTGCCGGTGTCAGGATTTTTATATTATTGTAACTTTCGAGCGCAAGTAAATGCCTGTCTCCAGAAATTATATAATATGATAGCCTTTTAAAATCTAATATTTCTTTGACCGAACTTCTTCTATAGCATTATTAATATCTGTTTCCTTTAAACCTTTAGTTTCTATCTTTTTGGATATTTTTTCCCACAAATCGTCTGCTACAGAAGAAAAGTCATTTTTTACT
>JBBQDW010000187.1:0-3351 GCA_038320085.1 Candidatus Humimicrobiales bacterium | reverse complement strand
AGGTTCACAGATCTTTAATATAGAGGTCTACGAAAGACTTATCGATATAATGATTTCGCTGATTGGCGACATAAAAAAAGAGTTGGGAGTGGAGCTTACGCATTTAAATATCGGGGGCGGATTAGGGATCAGGTATGTCCCTGAGGACGAACCATCTTCGATTGAGGACCTTTCAAAGGTTGTTGCCGGTGCTTTAAGGAAATATACAAAGCAATACAATGTAAAAATAGATAAGATTTACCTGGAACCGGGAAGGTCACTTATTGGAAATGCCGGCACAACACTTTATGAGGCGGGTAATATAAAGTGTATCCCCCAAATTAAGAATTATATTTCTATAGACGGCGGGATGTCGGATAATATCAGGCCGATGCTTTATCAGGCTAAATACGATGCATATATTGCCAGCAGGGCGTCTTATATCGAGGAGATTGTGGATGGAGACATAAAAAGGAAAGATGCCGGCGCAACAGGCAGTATGCCAAATGGTGATATTAGGAAGAATGGAGCCGCTTCAGAAAGCAGTGTGCCTGACAGCAAAACCAGGTCATTGCAGCAGGATGCGGATAAAGATTCCGGGCTGATAAAATATACAATTGTCGGGAAACATTGTGAAAGCGGAGATGTAATCATCGAAGATATTGAAATGCCCGAAGTAAGAACGCACGACCTTATCCTGGTCGGAGCAACAGGCGCCTATTGTTATTCCATGTCCAGCAATTATAACGGCCAGCCCAGAAGCGCTGTTGTCGCCGTAGAGGACGGCAAACACTGCTATTGGGTGGAGCGCCAGACATACGAGGACCTTGTAGCTAAAGATAAAAAACTTATGGAATGCTAAATATTATTCTGTCGGTTATAATTATGTCTTGCAGTAAAAAAATTGCGCTGTAAAAATGGTGCTATGGAAAAGATTTTTAAAAAATTAAGGAACATTTAAATAAAAGCAGGTTAACATGTATAAAGGCACATCCTCAAATGATAATTTAACAGTAAATATCGGGCTTATCGGGCTTGGATATATCGGTTCGGAAGTATTTAAACTTGTCCACGAACAGCATGATTATATCTTGAAAAAGATTGGGAAGGACTTAAGGATAGCAGTCGTTGCTGAAAAAGACCTGGGATCCAAAAAGGAGCTTATAGAAAAATACAAGGGCATAAGATTTACTGATAATCCTTATGAAGCCATAAATGATGAGAGTATTGATATTATTGTGGAGCTTATCGGCGGTATCCAACCGGCATTTGAATTTATTATCAGCGCTCTAAAAAAGGGAAAATATGTGGTCACTGCCAACAAGGATCTGATGGCTCAGAAAGGCGCGAAGATATTTGAGGAGGCAGAAAAAAACAATACAGATATACTTTTTGAGGCAAGTGTCGGCGGAGGTATTCCAATAATCGGCCCTTTGAAATCATCCCTGG
Source organism: Candidatus Humimicrobiales bacterium (assembly GCA_038320085.1). Taxonomy (GTDB): domain Bacteria; phylum Actinomycetota; class Humimicrobiia; order Humimicrobiales; family Humimicrobiaceae; genus Fen731. The sequence continues at coordinate 1,923 of JBBQDW010000187.1, read as the reverse complement.
CCTCTAATAATATTTCCAAAATAGTGGGTATTGTAAACGGTACAACCAATTTCATACTTACAAAGATGAAAGATATTGGCTTAAGTTTTGATGAAGCTTTAAAAATGGCCCAGCAACTCGGCTATGCAGAGGCAAATCCTGCATCAGACATTGAAGGAAAGGATGCAGCAAACAAGCTTGCCATTCTTGCATCGATTGCATTTAACAGCAGGGTGCATATCGAGGATGTTTACAGGGAAGGGATAAATAACATATCTGTTTCGGATATTTCTTATGCAGATGAACTTGGGTATATAATAAAACTCCTGGCTATCGGAAGCGAGGAAGACGGTAAGATAAATGTAAGGGTACATCCGGCATTAATTCCCAAACAGCATATTCTTGCATCTATCAAAGATACATTTAATGCGGTTTATTTTTACGGCAATTATGTCGGGGAGATTATGAGCTTTGGCCGTGGCGCCGGGGACAAGCCTACAGCCAGCTCCGTAGTCGGAGACATCATTGCCATAGCAAGAAATTATGACAGGAATAATAAAAGGATGATTTACGGCTGCACCTGTTTTACAAATAAACTGATAGTTCCCTTTATGGAGACAACCGATAAATTCTATATATTAATAGATGTAACAGACAAGGCGGGGGTCCTGGCTGCAATAGCGCAGGTCTTTGGTAAAAATAATGTATCCATTCAGTCTATGATACAAAAGCAGATAGATGTAAAAGACACTGCAAGGCTTGTTTTTATAACCCATGATACTGCCAATAAAAATCTTTACAGCTCCATTGAAGAATTAAAGAAACTGGATGTTATAAAAAAGATAATCAATATCATCAGGGTTGAAGAGTTGTAATTTCTTGATACTATCCATTTTATGTGGAGATTGTTTTATATGGAGATTATGTGGAGAAAATAATGAATGATATTCTTTACACAAGCACAAGAAGCAACCGGGAGAAAATCACCTCTGCACAGGCCATTGTCAAGGGTATTGCCCTTGATGGAGGGCTTTATGTGCCTGAAAATATCCCTTCAATAGATATGCCTTTTTCTGAGCTGGTAAAAATGGATTACAGGCAGCTGGCTTTTTATGTTATGAGCAAATTTTTAACTGATTTTACTTCCGAAGAGCTGGATTTTTGCATCAGCCATGCCTATGATAAAAAATTTGACAATGCCCTAATTGCGCCTTTGGTCAAAGTCGATAACATGTTTTTTTTAGAGCTTTATCACGGCGCAACTGCAGCTTTTAAAGATATGGCGCTTTCAGTACTTCCGCACCTTTTAACAACGGCGGCAAAAAAAAATGCAATAAATAATGATATTGTCATCCTGACCGCAACCAGCGGGGATACAGGCAAGGCAGCGCTGGAGAGCTTTTCCGACGTTCCAGGAACCAAGATAATTGTTTTTTATCCTAACAATGGAGTGAGCCCTATCCAGGAAAGACAGATGACAACGCAGACCGGCAATAATACTTTCGTATGTGCAATTGAGGGAAATTTTGATGATGCGCAGACAGGAGTAAAAAATATATTTAATGATAGGGATTTTAATGAGCTTGCGCAAAAGAAAAACTTTCTGTTTTCTTCCGCAAACTCTATTAATATAGGACGATTAATTCCCCAGATCGCCTATTATTTTCATGCATATTTAAGGCTTCTGCAGTCGGGCGAGATTGTGGAAGGCGAAGAAATAAATGTCGTTGTCCCAACAGGAAATTTTGGCAATATCCTGGCATCTTATTATGCAAGGGAAATGGGGCTTCCTGTCAAGAGGTTTATTTGCGCTTCAAATGAAAACAATGTTTTATATGATTTTATAAATACAGGTGTATATGATAAAAACAGGAAGCTAAGGCTCACTTCTTCGCCTTCAATGGATATACTGATTTCCAGCAATCTTGAAAGGTTAATATATGA
>JBBQDW010000186.1:0-3373 GCA_038320085.1 Candidatus Humimicrobiales bacterium | reverse complement strand
GTCCCAGTAATATCTGCCGTTTAACAGCACCTGGCCGTTTTCAAATCTGCGCAGTGTTTCAATTACAAATTTACTTCCGTCGTAGGTTCCAACACTAATGCGTCCATTACTTGCCCCGAAATCCACAATTATATAGTTTTTATTACTCGCTTTATTCATTGTTAATTTACGTCAAGCCTGTTTATTTCAAACCAGTGTTATATTTATGCCGTTCTTTTTAAGTGCAGTATAGATTTTCTCGTCTAGAAATTTATCAGTGATTATTTCATAAAACTCTGTTAATGAAGCAACATTTACATAAGAATATTTTCCGAATTTGGTGCTGTCAGAAATAAGAATAGCTTTTTTTGCGCAATTTATTATGGTTCGCATAAGCTCTGCATCAAATCTGGTGGCAGTAGAAGCTCCTTTTTCAGGCGATATGCCTACTGCGCTCAAAAAAGCAATGTCCGCATTTATGCTGTTAAAGTATTCAACAGCATACGGCCCTATCAATGTGCTGGCATCCGGCCTTAGTATTCCTCCGCATACGCTTACTTCCATATCTTTTTTACTCATTGACAGTTTCCATAATTCATTTGCAACAGGAATTCCTGCAGTTGAAATTTTAATATTCTTTTTATTAATAAGATATTTTACCATTGCAAGACATGTGGACCCTGATTCAAGTATAACTGTATCCCCGTCCGTAACTCTTTTAGCAGCCTCTTTTGCTATAGCAGACTTTTCATTCTGAAAAAGCTTTATCTGCCTTATAAAAATAGGCTCAGGTTCAAAGGATTCTGTGTAAACTGCGCCGCCGTGCACTTTATTTATAAATCCTTCTTTTTGCAGCCTCTCAAAGTCCCTTCTTACTGTGATGGGGGATATGCCAAAAAGCTTGCTTATTTTTTCTACAGTTACAACCTTCTCTTCACGAATAAGGTTTTTAACATCTATTATTCTTTTTTCAGGTATTCTCATTTTTATAAGTTTGAAATGAATTGCCCTACTACCTACTATAAGCTAAAGCATAGAACCACCATAATATTAAAGCTTATCCTAGGCTAGAAACAATATTTATCGGGTACACACTCAATCATAAATAGCGTTAAGTGAGCCCTGCCTTCTAAAATTAGTTATTCCAATAATTAATGATTTATTCTAAAAAATGTTTACTTTCTGAATTTTTGGTTATATTTTTAAAAAATGTTTATTTCTGAATTTTTGAGTTTATTTTTAAAAAATGTGTAGTAATGATTATCTCTGTGCGTATATGTATTTATTTGATTATATTAGTATTTTAATGTTTTTTTAAAAACATGTCAATATCAATAAACTTTCAGATCAATAAACTTTCAGATACATTTTTAGATGACGCAAAAGGTATTAAAATTAGCCTTATGAATATCTACTTTCATAATATAATATATCTGGAAACCTTTTTAGATGACGGGATAAATAAGTTTTTAGATACATTTTTTGATGATGCAACGAATATTAGCGAGAACATTTGTGGCGGGTGTTACCGTGAATATATGTTTTTAAGATACAAAAGAAGATTTATTCAAGGAATTTTAATGCCTAATCCCTGGAATTGCCTTCCAGGCTCTTGGACTTAAAAGGTTCCTGGCTTATCAGCTGGCTTGTCATGCCGCCATCTACCAGAATATTTGCGCCTGTAATATAGCTTGCCTCGTCGCTAGCCAGGAATACAGCCGAATAAGCGATTTCCTCCGGCGTTCCTACACGCCCTGCAGGAATATTTGACTTCCAGTAACTAAGGCATGTGTTAATATCGGGTGCCGCAGCCTTTATATCATCCCATATTTGTGTGTCTATGAGCCCCGGGGAAAGCGCATTGACCCTGATGTTCCTGGAGGCAAATTCTACCGCAAGTGATTTAGTCAGGCCTACAACTGCCCACTTGGCTGCATCGTAAGGAGCAGCTCCGGGCAGGCACGCAAGCGTGTGCACCGTTGTAATATTTACTATATTTCCCTTGCCCTGTTTAAGCATATGAGGAATACAGTACCATGAGCATAGGTATGTCCCTCTTAAATCGGTATTTATAACCCTGTCCCAATCTGACGGTTTTACCCCTTCAAACTCCTTGACAAAATTAACTCCGGCATTATTTACCAAAACATCTATTCTTCCATATTTCTGTATAGTCTTTTCAACAAGCCCTTCTACATCTTCTTCTGTGGACACGTCACATTTTACAAATATGGCATCGCCGCCACTATTTACAATTCCGTCAGCGACAGGCTGTCCGTTTGCGGCCCTTCTTGTGGCAACAACCACTTTAGCGCCTTCCTTTGCAAATATTTCAGCAATGCTTTTGCCTATCCCGGCTCCCGCACCGGTTATAATCGCTACCTTATCTTTTAACCGCATGTTTTTTATACCTGTGCCTTTCGATTTTTAAGTGACAACTGCAATCTGCACTAAAGTTAAGTGAAAATATTATATCTGAATTTCCCTAGATTTTATAACTATCAGGTAAGGAATTTTGTATAAGACTATTAAAAAAGACTTATTAAGTTCAGCTGGCGGTAAAATATTTACCAGGTTTGCTGATAAAAAGAACCTGAATGAAAAAATCGACTTTATGCTTTTTTAAACCGCATCCTTGAAATATTTAACGTAATCTGCGACAGATTCAAATGTGTTTCGATTTTTTGTGTAGGTAAAAAGATCAGTTTTCTGTCCATTTATTTCTGAGACAGGGTTCTCAAGCGCTTTGCTGAATTCTGTGTCACCCAATCCATATTTCTCTTTCAACAAGTAGTAGATATTGGTGTTTTTCCTGCTGAAATTAATCCCTTCTATATTACTTACAAAGTTGCATATTTCAAATAAAGAATCAAATGGTCCGGATGAAGCATGTACAAAATTATCAGCAACGCTAATGGCTTTGATGCCATATTTTGCAGAATCTCTAAAAAGTAAATTACGAATCGAGCCTTCGTAGGCATTCTCGGGATATGTATCTCCTACAAAAGTGTTTCTTAAAGTAAACCAGTCAGTATCTGTCTGCAATAGAAAAAGTACGATTTTACTCTTCGGGCTTGTAAAGTGTTTTATCTGGTGGGGATTAAAGCCATTTATAATTATAATCTTTTCTCCTTCTATGTCATGAACCTGGATATAGAAGCCCTCCCCTATCCTGTAGGAAACTTTTTCATACCACATGTCCGTAACTTTTTGCTCATCGATACCATTATGGGCATTGACCAGTTCATGCCCTCCAAATATTTTATAACCTTCAAGGCTTTGTATGGAAAGGACCTGTTTTATTTTTTCCAAATCCAAATCAGTCAGCAATTTGGAGCCATGCGTAGACATCCTGTTTATAAAACCATAGTGCCTTTCAATGATTTTTGCCTCT
>JBBQDW010000185.1:0-3391 GCA_038320085.1 Candidatus Humimicrobiales bacterium | reverse complement strand
ACATTCTTAACATAAGGCCACATATAGCAAATAAGGCCTCTAAAAGCCTCTACAGTGGCTTAATATGGTTTATTCGATAAATACCATTACCTTTTAAGGCTTGCCCCGGTGTATAGTTTGCTGAGCTCGTTCAAGTCTTTTAATTCCCACTCTTCAAGCAAATTTAATCTTTGTAAATATTCCCTTTCGGTTTCTTCTTCTAATCTCTCTTCTTTCAGATCGCCGGCCTCGGTGTATCTTATTTGACCGTCAGGATACTTATAATATTTATGTATCCTTTTAACTTTTATTTTAGGTTCCGGAGCTTCGACTATCCACCATAAATAAGGCCGCTTGCCGGCGTTATTCTTATCTAATTGCCAGCGTTTCATAACTTCGGTTTTGTGCATTTTCCAGATCTCTTTACAAATTTTTATATTGCCCTTATCAAAAAATAGATAGTCTCTTCCATCGAAAAATAAGCCTTGCCTTTCTTTGTCTGACTTATCAAACATTTCCTCCATAGTTATTCTGGAACAAATAGAATTGTACAGATCCTCGGTAAGTTTTTTTAAATTAATAAAGTTATTTATTCTTTTACTTTTCACTTTTTTTCTTGGCATTTTTACCCTCCTTTTTTTTCTTTTTTACCAGTCTCTTGCTGCCTTCTGCGTTAATATTTTTTCTACCCATAATTATAACCTCCTATTGTTTATAAATTTTTTCACATTCTAAGCAAAGCCAGGGCTTACTCCCGGTTTTGTTTATATCTGTTTGCCAGATCCTCATAACCTTATCTTTATGCATGGCCCAAATTTTTTTATTTATTACCGGATCATCTTTATCCCATAACCAGCCATGCGGCTTATAAACAACTCCAGGAGTCGAGCCACCGGCTCCAAATCCTTTTGACCTGAATAAATTCTTCATTGTTGTTTTATGGCAAATTTCTTTATATAGATCATCAGTAAGAATTTTTAAATTAATAGTATATTTTCTTCTGCTTTTTATTCTTTTTCTTGGCATTTTAGCCCCTTTCCCATTGTTTTTTTAATATAATCCGGGTGGCCTTCCAATTGCTCCGGAGGGCTCAATGTCGAGGCTTAATTCTCTTATCAATCTTGCAAATAGGATTTTATTGTCAATTTCAACTTTCAAGGCCGGATGTGCTTTTGGTTTTTCATTATCATAATAATATGCGCCAGCTGCAGTAATTGCTTCCCTGGCCTCTTCAATTCTGTCCCAGGCTTCCGCTGCTAGCATTAAAATTCGTTGATGGTGTTCTTCAAGATCATAATCTTTTAATACTGATTTAAACCATTTTTTAGTTTTTACCCTTAAATTTTTAGGGATTTCTATCATTGTTTTTACCTTTACTTTCTTCATTTACATTTTTTTTATGAACCGAGGAGACTTTAACCTTTATTACCCTGAGCCACGCTCGACAGGCAAACGAACTGACAAGATTGTGCATACCGCCATATATACATTTATACAAATTGTAATTGTAGATTAATTTTATTTGATTTGCTGTGATGTTGCTGGCTGTTCACATACTCACAGAACGCACCAGAATAGCTTCTGCGGTGTGTCTACAGTATCAGACAAATCCTTGCCTTTATACCGGATTCAATCAGTGCGTTAAACATTAAGCAATAATGTCTAGGTTTAAATGGCATGGTTTTATACTTCCTTTAAGATTGTGGTTATTGTGTGTGCTTAGTTGTCCTTGACAACTGTATGTCATAGATAGTGTATGGATAGAGTATAGATAGTGATTGCCCGGCCAGCCTGTTAAGTCTAAAGTAATTCTTTCTCTGATATTATTTTCCCAGCTTTATTAACACATACAACTTGAAAATCATTATAGATGATCTCTCCGCATCTCTTTTCAAGCCTATCTAATTTATCCTTAATGTCTGTATTCTTGCCCTCAAAGTAAAATGATAATAAGGCTAAAACATAAAGACGCTCAATACTGGTAGCAACCTCACTATTGTATAACCCGGAGTGTATAGGTATTGGTATAATAGGCTTCGGAATAGCATTTGTACTTAACACTTAATTTACCTCCTGTTGTTTGATACTTCGCAAACCTAAAAATTTTGGCTGAAATATATTTCCCTGTGTAAGTGCGTATAAATTCCAGGTACCCGGCCGCCTGCAATTCCCTCTAAGATATTCACTAAGTCCCTAAGACTTATAATAGTTATATATGTTACGCTTCTTGTGACACCTTCAAAGGCTATTGTGGCTCAAATATATCTCTAACTGATTCAATCGCTTCCTCCCTGCTGCCTCCTGCCCTTATAAGCAGTTCTCTAAACTCTTCTGGTTTAAAGTGAAATTTAATAGTTTCTTCAAACTCTCCCAGTGCGCTACTGCTATAAACTTCGGCTTTAAAATCTTCTAACTCTTTTTCACTCCAATCACGAACATCCCATCCTATCTCTCTTAAAATCTCTATCATCTCTGCTATAGTAACGTCTCTAATCATTTTTCCCTTCTTTCAAATATTCTTTTAGTTGTCATAATAGCTGCTGTTCTTTTGCTTCCTGCCTTTATCCAATGCTCTCTAAACTCTTCAGGTTTATATGCAGCCCGTATATGCTCTTCCCATGTATCAGGTGCTCTGCCGTCAACCAATATAGCCTGGCTTGCGTCTTTAAAATTCCAGTTAATCTTTATACTCTTAGAAAAAACATCCACCTGATAGCTATTAGACCTTATAACAATACCTTGGCTCTGAAGGACTTCCAGGTGGCCCTGGTAGCCCTTATCGCTCCACTGTCTAAGTTTATCACTGTGAATATTTACCTGCATTCTAAAACGTTTAGGATAGTAATCTTTAATCAAATTAAACAAGAACTTTACATCTAATACGTTTGCCTTCTTTAGTATTGCAATCTCTTCCAGATCCAGCTTTGTTATATATCCATTGTGGCTGTTATTTACTTCATTAGGATAAATAAAGTTTCTCTCATACTTCCCCCAAATATTTATAGCTTGCCTTTCAATTTCTTTTTTAACACTTCCTGGATTTGCAAATATCTGCTTACTATATCCGTTGTGTTTTTTATTGATCCATTGCCATGTAAAATTAAACGCTGCCTCGGGTGGTATATTCATACCCATGTGGATATAATAAAGGACTTTCCATTGTGAATCATGTCTTGAATTATTAGTCATTAAGCCATTTTCATATAAATATTTTCCTTCTGCAAAGGCGTTTCCGTTTGGTTTGAAATCTATCTCTTCATTAAGGTCAAAGCTAAGCTGTTGTCGGGGGATGTTTCTTAATTCAAGTGGTGTAAGCTTTAGTAACTGATCAAGATGTTGCTGCCATGTTTCCAGATATTCATATAATTTATCAACGCATTTCTGGTTATATCCATAGGGCAGCTTGAGCATC
>JBBQDW010000184.1:0-3433 GCA_038320085.1 Candidatus Humimicrobiales bacterium | reverse complement strand
ATTTTAATATCAGTAATCAGGTGCTTATTTATCCCTGAATCATTAATCATATGTTTATTTGTCCCGGAATATTTCCCCGGTTTGCTCTTTTATTGCTGCATGCGCTGCTGCAAGCCTTGCAATCGGTACCCTGTAAGGTGAGCAGCTTACATAATTAAAGCTGTTTTTATGGCACCACTCAACAGAGGCCGGATCCCCGCCATGCTCGCCGCAAATGCCGACTTTTAAGTCTTTATTTGTTGCTCTTCCTTTGGCAACTGCAATCTTTATAAGCTCGCCAACTCCAACCTGGTCAAGGGTTGCAAACGGGTCCTTTTCAAGGATGCCCTTCTCAATATAATAAGGCAGGAATTTCCCTGAATCATCCCTTGAGAATGCAAAGGTAAGCTGGGTCAAGTCATTTGTTCCAAAGCTGAAGAATTCAGCTTCAGTGGCTATCTCGTCAGCAGTAAGGCATGCCCTCGGTACCTCTATCATTGTTCCTACCTTATAATCCAGCGCTACATTGGCTTCCTTAATAAGCGCGTCTGCAATTTCTACAATCTGTTTCTTTAGTATTTTTACTTCATTTAATATGCCGACTACAGGTATCATTATCTCAGGCTTTACAACTACGCCTTTTTTTGTAAGTTCAATAGCTGCTTCGATTATCGCTCTTGTCTGCATTTCAAGTATCTCAGGATATGTAATAGGGAGCCTGCAGCCCCTGTGGCCCATCATCGGGTTTATTTCATGAAGCGAAGTGACAATGGATTTTAATTCTTCAAATGACATGCCAAGCTCTTTTGACAGCTCAGTAATATCCTTGTCTTCTGACGGTAAAAACTCATGAAGAGGCGGGTCAAGCAGCCTGATTGTAACTGGCAGGCCTTCCATTGCTTTAAATATTCCTATAAAATCCTGCTTCTGGAAAGGAAGAATCGTCATAAGAGCTTCCCTTCTGGATTTTTCGTCTTTTGCAACTATCATCTTTCTAAAAGCTTTTATCCTTGATGCTTCGAAAAACATATGTTCGGTCCTCGTGAGCCCTATGCCCTCTGCGCCAAAATTCCGGGCAACTTCTGCGTCTTTAGGGGTATCTGCATTTGTCCTTACACCAAGTTTCCTGAAAGTATCCACCCATTCCATGAACTCTCCAAAACTGCCTGAAAGCTCAGGGTCAACAACAGGCATCTGGCCCAAAAATACTTCGCCGGTGCCTCCATCAAGGGTTATCCAGTCATTCTTGTTTATCCTTATATCGCCTACTGTAAAATAATCATTTTTCTCAAACACTTTAATTGTTTCGGCGCCTGCGACACAGCACTTGCCCATTCCTCTTGCAACCACTGCCGCATGTGATGTCATCCCGCCACGAGCCGTTAAGATCCCCTGTGCGGTAGCCATTCCTTCTATATCTTCCGGAGAAGTCTCGGTCCTTACAAGTATTACTTTAAATCCATCTTTTGCCTCTTTTACTGCGTCTGCTGCATGAAAGACTACTTTCCCTACTGCTGCGCCCGGAGAGGCCGGCAGACCCTTTGCAATTACTTTTGATTTTGCTTTTTCTTTAGGGTCGAGCCTCTTATGAAGTATCTGGTCAAGCTGGGAAGGCTCAACACGAAGCACTGCTGTTTTCTTGTCGATCAGGCCTTCCTTGAACATGTCTACGGCCACCTGAATGGCTGATGCTGCAGTTCTTTTTCCGCTTCTTGTCTGGAGCATAAACAACACGCCCTCCTGAAATGTAAACTCAATGTCCTGCATGTCTTTATAGTGATTCTCGAGTGTCTTAAAGATACCCATGAGCTGCCCGTAGATTGCCGGCATATCTTTTTTCAGGTTATCTATTGTCAGGGGTGTCCTTATTCCTGCTACAACATCTTCTCCCTGGGCATTTAAAAGATACTCGCCATACTGTTTGTTTTCACCGGTTGATGGATTTCTGGTAAATGCAACGCCTGTTCCTGAATTGTTGCCCATATTGCCAAATACCATGCTCTGGACGCTTACAGCTGTTCCCAGGTTGTGCGGAATATTGTTAAGGTTCCTGTATATGATTGCCCTGTTGCTGTTCCAGGAACCAAAAACTGCATTTATAGACATTTTGAGCTGCTCTTTTGCATCCTGTGGAAAACTTATGCCTTTTTCTTCCATTACAATCTTCTTATATTCATCCACAAGTTCTTTTAAATCCTGTTCTTTCAACTCTGTGTCGACTTTTACACCTTTTTTCTCTTTCATCGAAGTAAGGGCATGCTCGAATTTTTCATGTTTTACTTCCATGACTACGTCTCCAAACATCTGGATAAATCTTCTGTAAGCATCCCATGCAAACCTACCATTGCCTGTTTTTTTAATGAGCGCCTGTACTGTCTCGTCGTTTAAGCCAAGGTTAAGTACCGTATCCATCATACCGGGCATGGATACTTTGGCTCCCGATCTTACTGAAACCAGCAGAGGATTCACATGATCGTTAAACTTCATACCCATCTTATTTTCAAGTTTTGCGAGGTTAGAAAGTACCTGGTCCCATAGTCCATCCGGCCATTTCTTGCCGAGATCATAGTAAAGGTTGCAGGTCTCTGTTGTGATAGTAAATCCCGGCGGCACCGGAAGGCCGATATTGGTCATCTCGGACAGGTTTGCCCCTTTTCCTCCGAGCAGGTCTTTCATCTCTTTCGTTCCCTCACCAAAAAAATACACAAGTTGTTTGTCTGTCATTTATTAGTCCCCCTTAAGCACTATAAAAGTAATTGATTAATAATTGGTCTAAAATAAAAATCAAGTTATTATCCTATTTTTTCAAAAAAAATCAAGTAATTGTAAAATTGGTTTGCTGCTTTTTGCAGGATTTAAAAGGCCCATTCCTGGATGAGATTAAAAAACCTATATTTTAATATTAATATATACAAATTAAAGAGTACCGGACATACTGGCTTTACAAGATTTTTTTAAGTTTAAAAAATTATAAATTTTACAAAAAAGGTGAATTACTCACTACAAACTACTAGTTAAAGATTTTGGAAAAATCTGCAAAAAGATAATAAAGGTCGGTACAGCTCTTGACAAGATTAATCCTGTTTTGCCTGACATTTTCATCATTGTCCATTACGAGGACCTTTTCAAAGAAATAATTAATACTGCCGGCAAAACCGTATAACTCTGAAATCACCCTGTCAAATTTTTTTTGGGCCATTAGCTCTTTTATATCATTATCTTTTTTAACCAGCGCACTGTAAAGTTTTATCTCCGCATCTTCTTTTAAGAGCTTTTCGTCGACTTTTCCGAATTGCCTGCCCTTAATAATATTTTTACATCTTATCAGAGGTTCCGACAGCATCAAAACATCTCCATTGCTTATAATATATGTTTCCAGCGCTTTATACTTTAGGTCTAACTGTATTATTGAATTGCAGCCGGCTCCCGCAACCGCTTCAAAGATATCGGTCCT
>JBBQDW010000183.1:0-3444 GCA_038320085.1 Candidatus Humimicrobiales bacterium | reverse complement strand
AATTACCAGTACAGGTCTTATTCCTTTTTGTTCAGATCCAATGATGGGGTTTAAATTTGCTGTAAAAATTTTCCATTTTAAAATCATTGACCCCTGCCTTCTGTTTGCTCAAAATCTGAATATTTAAAGTCTTCTTCTATTTCAGCAATATCAGCCAGAAATAAGGGATCCTTGCTTGCAGCAATTATTTCCTTTCTTATCTCAGCTTTTTTGAGAACTTTCAGTTCGCTGTTTAATGCATTTTCAACAAAAGATGTAAAGGATTTATAGTAACCATATCTGACGGCCTCCTTAACTTGCATTATTATTTCATCTTTAATTATAAATGTTGTTTTTGATCCCATAATAACCTCTTTTGGTAATGGAACTGATATAATAATTTATAATTTCATAGTAGTATAATTACATAAAAACTGCAATATATTTATATGGTATTTTATATGGTAAAGGTAGGATCAAATCAACTATTGCCGGCAATAGCGAACGAAGTTAGAACCAGGATAGCAAGCTCTGATAAGATTATTTTTATACCTGAACTGAGCTTATAAAAAGAGCATTTTTAAAACTTGCTAAAGATTGTAGAAATTCGAACTTTTCTTTGAAGGAGATAATACTTATAAAAAAATCGCTTTAAAGATATAATATAAATCGTTTATTAAAGTAAATACTGATTAAAAATTATTACCTCGGAGTTTAATATGAGTAAATTTCATCAATATACAGCAATTATTGAAAAGGAAGATAATCTTTATATAGCATTATGTCCTGAACTAGATATAGCAAGCCAGGGTGAAACAGTTGAGAATGCAAGAGAAAATCTAATAGAGGCAATAGAGTTATTTTTTGAAGTTGCATCGCCAGAGGAAATAAATGAGAGACTTCATAATGAAATTTTTATTACACGTTTAGAGGTCTCTGTTGGGTAAGCTAAGGATATTATCTGGAGAGGAAATCTGTGGAATACTTTCAAGCCATGGATTTGAAATTGTAAGGCAACGTGGAAGTCATATTGTAATGCAGAAAAAATCAGGAACCTCTACAATAACTGTTCCTGTTCCAAATTATAAAGAAATAAAAATTGGAACACTTAAATCAATCATCAGGCAGTCAAAATTACCTTCTTCAGAGTTTGAGGTATAAATATTTGTAAAAAATTGTTTTTATCTAAGCTTTGACATACATACCGAAATGGCTGGGGGGGGGACTCGAACCATTGGTAAAAACCAAGCTTTAACCATTAAATTCCTAACTAAAAGAGTATATTATTGCTGCTAATCTTCTATACAAACCCCCTAAAAGCTTTCATGCCGCTTTCAACGTCAATGTTTTGGCCAGGGTGATGTAAATTGTCGTGGTGCTGATGTCTGTGTGGCCTAATATTCTTTTTAATGTTTCAATGTCTTTTGTTTGCCGGTAATACCGGGTGTCCCCTTAGGGTGTGGGGTATAATTAAAATTTTGATTATTGACAAATAGTATTTCCGTATTACAATAAATATGTATTACTGATAATCATCAAAAAAGGAGGCGTTTAGATTGGCTGAGCAGGAAAAGCTTATGACTAAACTTGTTAGACCATTATCCAGAGGACAAATCACTATTCCGATAGAGTTTCGCAAAAAGCTTGGAATAGATACCAATACTATTTTAAGCCTTGCTTTAAGAGGGAACAAAATAGAGATTGTCCCTGCCATGGTCCGAGAAGTTGGCGAGGAAGAGCTGAGGGAATACACTGACAAAGAAATTGCCCAGTTTCTACAAGATGATAAGATAGATCGGGAAACAGCCAGAACTGTAAAGAGGCTTCTTGCTGAGGAGAAACTTTAATATGGCCGGGAGAAAGAAGAAAGTTCTTCTGGATGCCTCTATTTTTGTTGCCGCTGCAGGGTCTGCCAGTGGTGGTTCTTCTTTAGTTTTGGAGGTTTGCACAGGACTGTGCTTTTCTGCTGTTACAACCCGAAAAATTCTCTTAGAAGCTCAGAGAAATATTCGCAAGAAGTTATCCCCTGAGGCTCTCTTACGCTTCTATAAAGAAATAGGTAATCTTAATCCGGAGATTATTAAACCACCAACTAAAGAAAAGCTAAGGCAGTATGATGATGTTATTGCTTTAAAGGACCGCCATGTGCTTGTTAGTGCCTTGGAAAGTAAATCCAATTTTCTTATTACCTTAGACCGTAAGCACTTTCAGACAGAAGCTATAAGGCAGGCAAATCTACCAATAACAATACTAACTCCTAAAGAATTCTTAGGATTGGTAAAAAAACATAATAAATTATAAAAATCCCTTAAATGCTTTCATCCCATTTTCAACGTCAATATTGGCCAGGGTGATGTAAATAGTTGTGGTGCTGATGTCGGAGTGGCCGAGGATCCGCCTTAGGGTTTCGATGTCTTTGGTCTGGCGGTAGTAAAAAGTGGCATGAGTGTGTCTTAAAATATGAGGGGATATTTTTTTGGTTATCCCGGCCTTGGCAGCATATCTTTTAACCATCTGCTGCAGATACCTAATTGAAAGTTTATCGCCCTTTAGGGTTGAAAAGAAGAAATCGCTCTGCGGCCTTTTCTTTCTCCAGCTGACCAAAAGCTCCATTAAATATTCAGGTATTGCCAGGTCCTGGTCCTTATTTCCCTTGCCGTTTTCTATTCTTAACTTGCCTTTGGTTAAATTTATATTGCCGGGCCTTAAGTTTACAACTTCAGAAACTCGAAGGCCGCAATGAAGCATAAGTGAAATTATTGCCTTGTTTCTTAAGCCCGTCGGGTATCTTTTATTAGGCTGTTTTAAAAGGTTTTGGGCCTCTTGGAGCTCTAAAATTACAGGTAGCTTTTTTTTGGCCATATTTCGCTTTTACTACGTGTTATGTATATTAAGTGTAGTACATAACAAGGTTTTTGGGGTGTAAAGTATAAAGCGAACTAATTCACAATTATTGAACTTATTAAAAATTTTGAAAATAATGAAAATATATATAATGGTGATATTATTTTGATAAACAAGGACCTAGGCATCAAAGGTGCAAATTTATATATTATGAAAGCAGCAATATTAGACAAAATAACTCGAGAACTCAATAATGATATTGATACTGAACCAAAAGTTCTATATTTGCTAGCTGAGATAAGAAAATATATTGATGGATATAGCCAGGAAGAAAAGAATAAATATCCTAACTTAAAAATATTCTCACTAAAAGTCACTGCCTATCAACAATGTACCGCAAAAATACCATTGCTAAAAAATGCCCCAGCTAATAATAACCTCCCCCTAAATAATGCCCTCGCTAAAAAATATGCATTTTTGCAAATTGAATAAATCCCTGAATTATAGTAATATTTTCTAATATTTTTAACTCAGGAGTTTTTTTAAGACTTTCTTTTTAATAAGTACATTTATACAGGATTATAAGCACTGGCCAGACAGTAATCCCTTAGATTAAAAATA
>JBBQDW010000182.1:0-3476 GCA_038320085.1 Candidatus Humimicrobiales bacterium | reverse complement strand
CATAAGAATTGCGCCCTGGGGCGGATTTATGATTGCAGTAAATGTCCTTACCCCGAACATCCCGAGGTTTGATATTGTAAAGGTTGCATTAGACATTTCTTCTATAGAAAGTTTTTGTTCTTTTGCCTTATTTACAAGTAAACCCCTGCGTCTTGCTATTTCAAATATTGTTATATTGCTGCAGTCATACACTGTCGGCACAACAAGGCCGGCGTCAATTGCTACGGCCACGCCGATATTTACATCGTCATATATGACATGGTTATTTTCTGCAGTCAGTGATGAGTTTACCTGCTTTTGTTCAGCAAGCACGGTTGCGCAGGCTTTTATTATAAAGTCGGTATAAGTGATTTTTGCTCCATAGACTTCAGCTACTTTATCTTTTATCTTGTCACGCAGGTCTATCAGTGAATCGACAGATACTACTGTCGTTAAAAGAATGTGAGGGATGTTCTGTTTGGAAAATACCATCCTGTCTGCAATGACTTTCCTGATGCCCTTTAGCGGTACTGACGAGAGTACTTTTGGGGCAGCAAAGGTCTGGACAGCTTGCGAAAGCGTTAAGGGCCGCGCAGATTGAGAAACTCCCGAAGACTGTACCTGTGTCATTGATGCAGCTTTATTTTTTTCTGAAAATGCAAGAATATCCTCTTTAACAATCCTGCCTTCAGGACCAGTGCCTTTAATTTGTGCAAAATCGACTCCAAGCTCTTTTGCGAGGTTCTTTGCAAGCGGTGATATCATAATCCTTTCACCGGGGCCGCCTGCGCCTGTTGCCGAAACAGCAGGTTGAGCAGTAGTCTGCGCCATATAATTTTCTATGTCCTCTTTTACAATCCTGCCGCCTGGGCCCGTTCCGGAAATTTTCGAAATATCAACGCCTTTTGATAATGCAAGGTTTTTTGCCAACGGCGATATCTTAACGTCTTTTGAGCCATCGGCAGAAACGGAATCATCCCGGGAAATTGTTGCTGTGGTTACAGATGCGGTACTTACGGTACCCGTCTCCTGAGTTGGCGTCGCTGTTTTTACACTATCCGGTACCTTCTCGTCCTTTTCCCCTATATAGGCAATTACCTCTGTTACAGGCACCTCTTCGCCCTGCTGCCTTAAAACTTTTAAAAGATAACCTGAATTATATGCTTCGACCTCCAGAGATACCTTGTCTGTCATTACCTCAAATAGTACATCTCCTGCCTCTACTTTATCACCCTGTTTTTTAAGCCATTTTTCTATGGTCCCGGTCTCCATGGTCAGTCCCAGTTTCGGCATTATAACTTCATACATTTGTTTTTGTCCTTCCTGCGCTTTAATTTCTTAGAAAATTGATAATTATTTTTAACCAAATATTCTCTTATTATTATATTTTCTTATGAGTGCTTTTTGCATTATATACTTTTTCAAATTTTTACTGCCTTTTCACATTTTACTGCTTTTTGCTTTCTCACATTTTTACTGTTTTTTTGCCATCTTCAAGTTCATTTATATATTATCATATTTTTAATAAAAAATTATCAACTAAAACCGCAGTAAAAAATGTATAAAATGAAATTAATTGCACATACCAATATTATTGCATTATATAATAACTAAAAAACTTTTCTAAATCAATAAAAAATAGTTTTACCGGTGCCGGGTATTTGCAGAGAGGCCCTCCCTGCCAAAAACATTCCCCCGTTAAATAAAAAACATTGCTTTGGTAACAGTTTTAAACAAATATTATCAGAAAATATAAACCAATAGTGCTCGTCTTAAATAAACAGATAAAATGCAATTTCTTAAATATACAGAGACACTATTTATATAAAGAATTACTATTTAAAAATACTGTATATGCCTTGCTTGATCCTTTCGTGATTTGGTATCATCTCGTTTTCCAGCACCGGACTGTAAGGCACCGGACAGTTTTTACCGGATACCCTTAATATGGGCGCATCAAGGAAATCAAAACCCATCTGGGCAACCTGTGCCGCCACTTCCCCCATATATCCGCCAAAACCGCATGCTTCCTCCACGCAGATAAGCCTGCCGGTTTTTTTTACGGAATTTAGAATGATATCAATATCAAGGGGCCTTAAGGTCCTTGGATCTATGACCTCGCAATCAATATTCTTCTCTGACATTACGGTCTCAGCAGTCTCAAGACATTTCTTTACCATAAAAGACGTTGCTACCAGAGTTATATCTTTTCCGGACCTTTTTATTTCTCCCTTCCCAAGCGGGATTTCATACATTTCTTCTGGTACATGTTCAATATATTTTTTATTTTTATACAACAGTTTATGCTCTATAAAAATAACAGGATTGTTATCTTTTATTGCTGATATCAGCAGCCCTTTGGCATCATATGGACATGACGGCATTACTACTTTTAGTCCCGGAATATGCGCCGCCAATGCCTCAAGACTCTGGGAATGCTGGGCTGCAGCGCCGGTTCCACCGCCGCCTGCGGCCCTTAATACCATTGGCACTGTTGCTTTGCCGCCAAACATATATCTTATCTTGGCTGCCTGGTTCGCAATCTCATCCATAGCTATTGTTATAAAATCAGAAAACATTATTTCAACAATCGGCCTCATGCCTGTTACCGCACTTCCTGTGGCGACTCCGACCAGCGCATCTTCAGAAATAGGGCTGTTTATTATCCGGTCTTTTCCAAATTCTTCAAGCATCCCTGCTGATGCCCCGAAGGCCCCTCCGTACTCGGCGACGTCTTCCCCTATCAGGTACACATCCGGGTCAGTTCGCATCGATTGCTGCATTGCTTCTCTTATTGCTTCAAGGTATGTGATTTCCCTCATGAATTATTATCTCCTTAAATTAAAAAAATTGGTAAAGTATTTGTTGTACAATTACAATTGCTGCCCTGCCTGTCCGGATACTGCCTGATTATTTTCCATCCGGTGCCCGGTTTTTAATAATCAGTTAAAAAGATCTATGGCAGCCTGACACTTTTTTAGTTATTTTTTACTTAATAATGCCTGGTTTCAACTCTTATTTATGCATAGACATCTTCCTCAACCGTGGAAACATCAGGAAAAGGGCTCTGGACTGCAAAGTTAACAGCATCATTAAGCTCTTTTATAACTTGCGCCTCAATATCCCTGTCGTCTGACATGGTTATTATTCCCCCGTCAATAAGTACCTGCCTGTATGCGGGTATAGGGTCCTTCTCCATCCATGACTTTACTTCTTCTTTTGACCTGTAAACCTGTGCGTCGCTCTTGGAGTGTCCTTTCCATCGATATGTAAGACATTCAATGAGAACTGGACCTTTTTTTGCTCTTACATAATCAGCAAAATGCCTTATCGTATTATACACTTCAACAAGATTGTTGCCGTTTATCGTCAGGCCCTCCATATTATATGCAAATTTTCTGTCAGAAATTCTTTTTATGTTAACAGCCTCTTTTACGGGCATGGACATTCCATATTGGTTATTTTCACAGATATAAATCACGGGAAGGTCCCATATT
>JBBQDW010000181.1:0-3477 GCA_038320085.1 Candidatus Humimicrobiales bacterium | reverse complement strand
CCAATTGATTGCATAGTGGGTGCCGGCATGGATGTTTTTGATTTATACGGCATTGCATAAAAAAGGAGCCCTTTCGAGCTCACAATTTAATTTTAGATATTTATATTCTGGCAAAACTTATCATTTTATTGGGTGATTTGTCGATAGGATTAATTTTTAATAAAAAACTTTTTTAATTATTTAGCCTCTATCTATAATCCAAAAAACACCTGTTGCTATTGCACCAAATATTGCCCCTATAAATAACTGTAGCCACATTATTTTTCTTTGATTACTAACAGACCATATTAGGTTACTTTTATTATCATCAATAATATCATCAATAAATTTTTCTAATTCCACATACTCGAAATAAGCCTTTTCAAAATTATCAACAGCTTCTTCAAAATAACTCTTTCCTTTAGATTCAAGTTTTTTTCCCTCTTTAGCTAACTCTCTTGCCTTTATTAATATTTCTTTATATCTCGGAAAAAATTTCCAGAATCTATGTCTCCTAATTTAACACTAGGATAATTCTTTAAAAATTGACTATTTTTTATCTCCTCGTTCACAAGTAATATTTTATAACATTCATACCTAGAACGGTCTATATGCCTATGAGCTGTGTTTAATTCTTCATTCTTTTTGCCATCTTCTAACTCATCAATAAAAGCCCTGCTAATATGATCATTAAATGCCCTTATTTCATTTAATAACCCTATTGGGAATTTATTTAATTCAGATTCTACAAGAATAATGAGCGGTCTTATTTTTTCATTATAACTTATATATAAAGCATTAACTTTATCTATAATTTTAGGATCTAATGCCATTCTTTACACTAAATGGAGAAGTATTTTCTAAAATTTCTTTCAGATTCCTCAGGAGTAATTAACCTTTGAAGCCGTATTAATATATTTCCTCTAGGTGAATAATTAGCTTCATAGCCGAATTTAAGCTTACTTTTATTCTTATTTTCAATAAATTTATCTATTTCTTCAAAGCTTGCAGCTTTCATTTTATCACGTGACATTCCTACTTTTTCCTCAATAATTGACATCATTGTCTTACTTAATTTTGTAGACACTGATACCCCCTTTAATTTTTTGGATAAAAAAGCAAACTTACTTACCTCTTTTGGATAATTAAGTTTGTTATTGTATCAAACATTTAATTTATATTCAGTTTATATTCAATTTTCCTGAATCTTTGTATTTATCTTATGACTATTATATGTTTTGTCAAGAAAAATTTAAATAATTGTCTATTCAAATAAAAATGTTTTCAATCATATATGCAAAACTTTATTTAATCTTTTAAAATCTTTCACTCATTATAAGGTAGCCGGTAAGCACAAAGTAAACTGAGAAAACAACTACAACAACTGAAAACACTACCACCACAACTTCTCAAGCAACAACTAAAACTAAGCACTCTACCACTACTACGGAAAAGCCAAAAATTATCCAAAAAGAATATGGCCCTGAAATATATGCGGTTGGGGATGACATAGAGCGAACCAAGCCTAGACGATATTGAGATAACAAGCAGGCTTTGCAAGGCCGGGAGTATTTGCTTATATTTTTTTAATTGCAATAAAAGTTAACACAGATTTAACATTGAGCCTGCTTATTTTCCAGTAAAATGTGGTATAAGTAGTTATGTTGTTTGTTAACCTTTGAACAATAGTATAGAAAATTAAAAATAGTTAAAGAAAGGCTGGTTAAAATGGCAAAAAACGATGCGATGAAGGAATATGTTTTAAAAAAAGCTCATGACAACAAAATCAAGTTTATAAGATTATGGTTTTCTGATGTCCAGGGAATGCTTAAGAGTTTTTCAATAACTGTTGAAGAACTCGAGGGTGCTCTCTCAGAAGGAATGGGGTTTGACGGTTCTTCAATCGAAGGGTTTTCACGAATTGAGGAGAGCGATGTGCTTGCCCTTGCTGACCCTTCAACCTTTCAAATCCTGCCTTGGAGCGCGGCGGAAAACGGTGTCGCAAGAATGTTTTGCGATATAATTGAACCGGATGGAAAAAACTTTCAAGGGGACCCAAGGTGGGTTTTAAAAAGAAACTTAAAAAAAGCGGCTGATCTCGGATATACCTATTACGTGGGCCCGGAACTTGAGTATTTTTATTTTAAGTCTGAGAAAAGTCCCGAAATAATCGATAATGGCGGATATTTCGATGTAACAAGCAGGGATATTGCAAGTGACTTAAGAAGGACGACCATTTTATATCTTGAAGCAATGGGTATAGGAGTCGAGTATTCACATCATGAAGTAGCGCCTTCACAACATGAAATAGACTTAAGGTATACTGATGCTCTTACCATGGCTGACAGTGCTATGACTTACAGGATGATTGTCAAGGAAGTTGCAGCCAGAAGCGGCGTTTATGCAACGTTTATGCCCAAGCCGATGTTCGGTGAAAATGGCAGCGGGATGCACACCCATCAGTCGCTTTTTAAAGGAGATAAAAATGTATTCTTTGATGCAGCAGATAAATACAGTCTTTCGGCAGAAGCAAAATATTTTATAGCCGGGCTTTTAAAGCACTCAAAGGAAATCTGCGCAATCACCAACCAGTGGGTGAATTCCTATAAGCGGCTTGTTCCAGGATATGAAGCTCCAGTATATATTTCGTGGGCTCGAAGAAACAGGTCCACCATGGTAAGGGTACCTATGTATAAACCGGGAAAAGAAAAAGCTACAAGGGTAGAATTCAGATGCCCGGACCCGGCATGTAATCCATACCTTGCTTTTAGTGTAATGCTTGCAGCCGGGCTGGAAGGAATCAAGAATAAATACCCCCTGTCTGACCCTGTAGAAGAAAATATTTTTGAATGGGACAAGAAAAAAAGAGAATCCGAAGGTATGGATACTCTTCCGGATAACCTTTTTGAAGCAGTAAAATATATGGAAGGAAGCAAGCTTGTTAAGGAAGCTCTTGGGGATCATGTTTTTACAAAATTTATCGAAAACAAGCATATAGAATGGGACAGATACAGAACATGTATCACTGACTACGAGATACAGAAATATTTGCCGATTTTATAATTTTATATATGGGTATTTTTCCGTTTAAAGGAAGGTGCCAAATACAAGGGCTCCGAAAGAGCGTCTAAATTGCCGTTGTAGCCGATGAAGCGCTCTATTTAAAAGCCTGTAACTATAAAGAGGATTTGCTCTCCTATCTTTATAAGTTACAGGCTTTTATATTTACAAGCTTATATCTGGAAATGTTTGTATGCATGCGGGTTATGTGTTGGCTTCTGTGTGTTATATATACAGGATTATGTCTGGAAGGATTATTCGTGCAGGCTTTTACATGTACAGTCTTTTACTTACAAGGGCTTATACGTTTACAGCAATCCGTGCAATCTTGTACGGCATCATGTGTAAACAGGCATGTACGCGATTTTATCTGCTTTTTACGAAACCCGGCTGTCTGTTTCTATGTTTAGTCGATAAATTCCAGTAGATAGCCTAAGG
>JBBQDW010000180.1:0-3536 GCA_038320085.1 Candidatus Humimicrobiales bacterium | reverse complement strand
CAATGCCCAGCTGCTTTGTGAAATTATTAAAAGAGTATCATCCCCGAATTCAAGTATATATTTGGCTACTTCACCCAGACAATTTATGCCAAAAGTGTATTTATCTCCTTTATACTCTTTAAGTAAATTTCTTGCATTTTGCATTTGTGATTCTATCCCATCAATCATAAGGACTTTATCACTATTATCTTTGTTCATTTTATCCATACTTTCAATCCCCATAAAAAATAGTACCATTTATAACTATGCTTATTGCATTAATTAAGCTTCACTTCAAATTCAAGACCAGCCTGTTTTACCTCCCCAGGCTGAAGGTATTGTAGGGTCTTGAAAACTTCTTTTTCTTTTTGGCGTCCTTCGACATGACAATTGGCAGGTTCCAGCCCTAATACGTATTCCCCTTCGGCCATCATTTTCCATTGTGCCAGAATTGGCAGCTGCTGCTTTTTATACCGCATTTCCAGTTCAAGTTTTCTGCCGTCCCCTATATTTTTATTTAATATTCCTGCCCTGCAATACCCATCACTGTCGGGCTGGACATCATGATAATACACTCTCTCTGCAATACAGCTAACCGGTGCAGAGATTTTATTCCAATCACCGGCATCCTCCTTAGGCGCACCCTCCTTAAAACCTGCAATCTTTGACTTTATAATGACTTCTGAGTTCTCGTCAACAAGCGGAAATCCCAGGTTGCAATGATAAAGCAGCATAAATGGCGATGGCCTGAATCCTATATTTTCAATTTCATCTTCTATTTTAATTTTGTTTGAACCCAGATAAGTGGTTATCTTTCTCCTGAGTTCCAGATTAGGATAAAATGGCGCTACTTCTCTGACTCTTCCCCGAATCTGCAGCCTGTACTCATCGCCTTCCCACATTCCTTCATATTGCACATTTTTTGCAGCTATGCGGTTATAATTGCCGTGCTGTACAAGGTTTTCAATACCCTCCTGCCCGGGATTGCCAACATTTGTAAGCCCGCAGGTAGTCATCAGCCCGCCGGCCCAGTTCTTGATAAATGCCATAGGGTGATCCTCATGAAAATCCGGCCTCATCTCACCGGCGTGAAACCTTATTGCCAGGGGTATCCCCCCAATATCAGCGGCCGTTATATCTAGTCCCCTGTCTGCAACTACCAAAAAATGCAGACCGCCGCCATTTCTTACATCAAGCGCCCTGACACCGCTCGCATTTCCTTCTTTTAATTCGACGCTGGTAATTTGCGCGAGCTGCTCAATATCACCGACTCTTTTTAATATTTCACTTTTACTTAAATTCCTTCCAAAAATATTTGCCATTTTAAAAACTCCTTTTACTTTTTAAATATACACAAATTGCTTTATTTTAAAATAATTTATAAAAAAACCTTTTTTAAAACATTTTTATTTTTTAGGCAAAAAATCACCATATTTTTGATTTAAGCCATTGATTGAAACCTTGTTTTCATATCCTCGACAAAAGCAAGTAATGCCACCAAAACTGCTGCTTTGAGCATCTAAAGCCTCCTTGGTTCAATATTCAAACTGACTTTTTTACTATATCATAATTAATATACCATATATGCCTAATAGGAGGATTAATTCAATATATATTTATATATAGCCTTCCCGAGCCCGGAATTATAGTTCTCATCCGTAATATAATCTGCGCTTTTTAAAACTTCGGGATAAGAATTTCTTACCGCTATTCTAAGGCCGGCACAGCCAAACATGCTTAAGTCATTCGGGCTGTCGCCAAAAACAGCAATCTCATCTTTTCTAATTTTAAGCATATTGGTTATAAACTCAATAGCATGCCCCTTTGATGCATCCTTACTTAAAATATCGAAGAAGTATTCGCCTGATCTTACAAGCTGCAGCTTTCCGGAAAATCTTTTTCTTAAGTAAGCATCCAACGGGTCGTCTTCTTTTATGGCAACGCTTAATGATACGCAGTCGTGCGCATAAATCTCCTTTTCAAGCGAGTCGACCTTATAAATCGGCTCATTTATTTTTTGAAAGACTGCAAAAGCGCTGTCATAACTTTCATACAATATCCTGCCATCTGTCAGAGCTATGAGGGGACTGTAACCTTTTTGGCTTATTGCCGAGAGGACCTCGTAAAAATACTGCTGCCCGATCTTTGTTGAGTCAATAACTTTTAGGTTATTATCCAGGATTACTGTGCCGTTTAAAGTAATCTGCGGAAGTTTTAAATCCAGCATTTTTATTATGGGCAAAACTGCGCTTATCGATTTGCCGGTGGCCAGGATAACACCTATATTCTTACTCTTGCATTCAAGCAGGGCCCTTTTATTAAGCTCTGTTATTTCAGATTTATTGTCAAGCAATGTACCGTCAACATCTGTTACAACGAGTTTTATCATTTTATAATTGTCCTTAAATACAGTAATTACCTGTTTGCCTATTTTTTTATATTAAATCAACCTTATTTTAATATTATATACTCAATTTATATAGCTGTAATCCTTGTGGTGATTTTCAGCTATCCTTATTGATACTATTCCTGATTTTAAGGGCTCTGTTTTACTTTTTAAAAAATTATTTAATATGGGTATCCACCCGACTCAGGTACATGCTATATACAATACTGTAGCACGAGAATAATTTAGACAAACCACTTCATATAGTGGTCGCCTTGGCTAAGCGGATACCCACCTTATTAAATTTTTATTTTCTATTTGCCGTAGTGTGTTGCCAGACCAAAACAGTCTTCAGCAGCTTCCATGACAGCTTCCGAGAGTGTAGGGTGTGAATGGACCGTCTCTGCAAGGTTATCTATTACCATTTCGCCTTTCATGGCCACAGCGACTTCATGAATTAGATCTGAGCATCTCGGGCCCACTGCCTGCGCCCCGAGAATTTCCGCGGTGTCTTTATCAGTAACAATTTTTATAAAGCCTTCAGTTTCGCCCGTTATAAATGCTTTTCCACTGTTGGAGAACGGGAAAAAGCCGCAGCAGACATCGCGCCCGGCTGCCTTTGCCTGCTCTTCATTTAAACCTACGGTTCCTATTTCGGGAGAAGTAAATACTGCCCAAGGAATTACCCTGTAATCCATCTTTTTGTTTTTTCCTGCAATGTTTTCCGCAGCGATTTTACCCTCTTCTGAAGCCACATGGGCAAGCTGGAGTCCGCCGTTGACGTCTCCTACCGCATATATTCCCGGAACATTAGTAGCAAGGCGGGAGTCAACTTTTATAAACCCTTTGCTGTCCAATTCAACACCAGCAGTCTCAAGGCCTATACCGGAAGTTCTTGGCTTTCTTCCAACAGAAACCAAAATCTTGTCAAATGACATCTCGCTGCCGCCTTTGATTTTGCAGATGAATTTTCCGCCGGATTTTTGTACACTCTCAACCATCGTATCTGTAAGGATATTTATCCCTTTTTTTGCAAAAGCTTTTGATATGACTTTTGATACTTCTATATCTTCCGTAGATAAAATCCTCGGCAGTAGTTCAACAATAGTGACTTTGCTTCCAAAGGTTGCAAAAATATTGGCAAATTCAGAACCAACCACTCCTCCTCCGA
>JBBQDW010000179.1:0-3662 GCA_038320085.1 Candidatus Humimicrobiales bacterium | reverse complement strand
CTGTTTCTTATGCTGTAAGTACTTTCTGACTTTATACCGCTGTGATCAGCAAAAATTATTGCCTTTCCGCTTTCAAAGACACTTTTTATATCTTCTACTTTTGCTTTTTTTTCTTCTTTTATCAATTTGACCCCCGGTTTTTACGTTTAAAAAATAAAAATCGACCCATAATGAGCAGCTGAAAACTCACAGGTCGATTGTTTTACATTTATTAACCTGGGCAGGAAATTAAGCTGCATATGCAGCGCCTGCTGTCTTCGGCTGCTTTATTTTAAATTATGAAATACTTAGCCGGACTATTTTGCCTTAATAGTTCCGTCTTACTACTATCTCAATTATAACTTGTCTTACTACTGCCCCAATTGCAACTGTATGAATTTTATATCTTTACTATATATCTGTATTATATATCCGTATTATTCACTTTGTTTATGCAACGGCTGCTTCCATCTCAGCAATCTTGCTTGGGTCTATTTTTATTCCAGGCCCCATCGTTGTAGTAAGGTATATCCCCTTCAAATATTTGCCTTTTGATCCGGAAGGTTTTGCCTTTGTAACGGCATCAAAAAGAGCTGAGTAATTCACTACAAGTTTTTCAAGCTCAAAAGAAAGCCTTCCTATCGGGCAGTGAACCACACCGTTTTTATCTGTCCTGTATTCAAGTTTGCCCCTCTTTGAATCTGTTACTGCTTTTTCTATCTCCATTGTAACAGTTCCTGATTTTGGATTGGGCATGAGTTTCCTTGGGCCCAGGATTTTTCCCAGCTTGCCGACATGTTTCATCATGTCAGGGGTAGTTATGCATACATCAAAAGCCAGCCATCCGCCGGTTATCTTTTCTACAAGCTCTTCCCCGCCTACAAAATCAGCGCCTGCATTTTCAGCCTCAGTCGCCTTATCGCCGCTTGCAAATACTAAAACTCTCGGTATTTTGCCCGTTCCGTTTGGCAAAACGAGGGTTCCTCTTACAATCTGGTCAGCTTTCCTTGGGTCAACGCCAAGGTTAAAGCTTATGTCAACCGATTCATCAAACTTGACATAATGATTTTCCTTAAGCCACTTTAGTGCCTGAAACGGAGACATCATTTTCTGTTTTTCCAAGCTCTTTATAAGTTCCAGAAATTTTTTTCCTTTTTTCAATTTTTCTTCACCTCGTCACCTTAATTCCCATACTTTTGGCAGTGCCTTCAATTATCTTCATTGCATTCTCGATTTTCCTGGTATTTAAATCCTCAATCTTAATCTTTGCAATTTTTTCAACCTGCTCAATTGAAAGCTCGCCGACTTTCTGCCTGTTCGGCTCTTTTGAACCTTTATCCAGCTTAAGTTCACTCTTTATAAGAACCGCTGCGGGCGGAGTCTTTGTAATGAAACTGAATGTTCGGTCCGCGTAAACTGTTATTACCACAGGGATTATCGTTCCGGTGTCTTTTGCGGTCCTTTCATTGAAAGTCTTGCAAAACTCCATTATGTTAACGCCGTGCTGTCCCAAAGCGGGCCCAACCGGAGGCGCCGGATTTGCCTGTCCTGCGGTTATTTGTAATTTAACCAGTGCTAAAATCTTTTTTGCCATTTATTACCTCTGCCTTAAAATGAAACTTTTCTATTATACCTATACCTAAAAATATTTCAAGGAATTTATATTTTAAATTAAATTCTTGATACCTGGTCAAAATTCAGCTCTACAGGAGTCTGCCGCCCAAAAATATTCACAAATACCTTTAGCTTTCCCTGATCCAGGTTTATCTCGTTTATTGCTCCGTCAAAATTTGCAAAAGGTCCGGATATAACCTTTACAGGCATGCCTATCTCAAAGTCGGTCTTAGGCTTTGGCTTACCGGATACTTCACTTTTCATTATCCTGGAAACTTCTTTTTCACCAAGCGCGGATGGTTTGTCCCCGCTTCCCACAAAACCTGTAACCCCCGGGGTATTTCTTACAACATACCAGCTGTCATCGTCAAGAAACATCTTTACCAGCAGGTAACCCGGAAATACTTTTTTGGATGAAATATGTTTTTTGCCGCCTATAATCTCCATTACTTCTTCCTTGGGAATATAAATCTCAAAGATCTTATCCCCCATATTCATGGAGTCCGTGCGGTGCTCAATATTTGTTTTTACTTTGTTTTCATATCCTGCGTAGGAATGAATTACATACCATCTTGGTCTCATTGTTAATCACCAATATATAAAACTTGTATTTATCTGTTTTATTTTATATTTACTCTTTGCCTTTTATATTTTTCTTATTATTTGCTTGTTATATTTTATATTTACTCTTTGCCTTTTATAGTTTTCTAATTTTAACCTGTTTTATTTTTCTATTATGTGCTTGTTTTATTTTATATTTATTCCTTACCTATTTTATCTCTTATCTCTCTATTTTTAACCTGTTATAGTTCTCTATTATGTTCCTGTTTTATTTTTCTATTTATTCTTTACAATCTATGCTCTTGCTATATCTTTACCAGCAGATTAATAAGCAGAAGGAACACATAGTCAAAAAGCCCTATAAGAACAGAAAAAAATGCCAGCGCAATAAGTACCACTACAGTGTATGTCAGCAAGGCTCTCCTGTTGGGCCAGGTCACTCTTTTCAGCTCGTGCACAACATCCCTGAAATACTTGACAATTCTCTTTGGCAGAGACTTTATTAACTGCTTCCAGTCTGTTTTCTTCCTTGGGGGAGCAGTGGGTGCTTTCCTGTCCTGCCCGGCCCGTTCCATTATTGCTTTGGGCTTGTATTTAAAGGGAACTTTCTTTTTTGCCATTTTTATATTCTCTTATTTTTAATTTTTTAACTTTATACTTTGCTTAAATTAAGCTTAAAAAAACTATGACTTAAATTTAACTGCACACCCTGGTTTGCATACTATATATGCAGCTTAACCTGCATTCCTTATATATATCCTAACTTGAATTCCTTACACATATCCTAACCTTCATTACTTATATACATCCCAACTTGCATTCCTTATATTTATCTTTGGCAGGGCTGGAGGGACTCGAACCCCCAACACCCGGTTTTGGAGACCGGTGCTCTACCATTAGAGCTACAGCCCTAATATTTATCTGGTCTCTTTGTGACCTGTGTGTTTTTTACACCACTTGCAATATTTCTTTAATTCAAGCTTTTCAGGATCATTCTTCTTATTTTTCATAGAACTGTAATTTCTCCTCTTGCAGTCCCCACAAGCAAGTACAATTATCTGTCTCAAGACAATTCCCCAATCTTTTTAATTTTTCTTCTGATTGAATATTGATTAGAAAGCGTAAGTTGATAAACTAACACTATATTCAATATATGTCAAATAAATTATGCTATTAAATTATGCTATTATTTTGCTATTGCACCCAGTTAGAAATGCCCTATTATCAGCACAATAGAAATGTCCTCTTTTATATGCCGCTGCAATTAATTTATTGACCGTGTTTTTTATCTGACAATAAATTTTTAACTATACCTTACCAATATTTATCAATGGCAAAACTAAAGACATTTTCAAAAATCTTAGGCTTTCTATTCAAGTATCTTTATTATGCTTCCTGCGCCTATGGTACGTCCGCCTTCACGTATGGCAAACCTAAGCCCCTCTTCCATAGCTATGGGGGTTATAAGCTTTACTTCCATTTCTATATGGTCGCCAGGCATTATCATC
>JBBQDW010000178.1:0-3668 GCA_038320085.1 Candidatus Humimicrobiales bacterium | reverse complement strand
GAAGTGCCGTGATGCACATGGTAGACAATTGATTTGGGCGCAAAAACTACTTTATAGCCCAAAACCCAGAGCCGCCATCCAAAATCAACATCTTCATAATAAGCAAAGAAATCTTCGTCAAAGCCGCCGCTGCTCAAAAATACATCCCTTTTTACAAGCATTGCCCCGCCGTTGACAAAGGGCAGGAACCTGTAATCATCATGGATATCTTTTTCTGCCGCCAAACCATAGTCAATTTGGAAACCTTTTCCTTCAAAATTAATCATCCCGCCCACAAAGTCAAGGCTCTTGCCGTCTATTGACAAGACTTTGGAACCTGCGCACACCACATCAGCGGCGCCATATATCGGCTTTAAAAGTTCTGTGAGCCATGCCTTGTCGACCCTGGTATCATTATTTAAAAAAGCCACATATTCTGAATTTGCGGCTTTTGCCCCCTGGTTATTGGCAACTGCAAAACCGGTATTAAAAGAATTCTTAATTATTCTTATATCGGGCCATGTATTACTTAAAAACTCAACAGAACCGTCGCTTGAGCCATTATCAACAATAATAAGCTCTATTTTGTCCCTTGGGTAAGCAAGTTCTTTAATACTTTCGAAAAGATCCTTTAGGTACTCCCTACCATTTAAGTTAACCGTTATTATTGAAATTGAAGGAAAATCAAAAATGTTATCCATTAATTTCACCTATTTCTTTCAGGAATTTTTCATCAACAAGCTTTATAAAATCTATAAAATCATTTATATCTGCAAATCTTTTCTTAATTTTTTCTTTATCTAAATCCATATTAGCATTTCCCTTACTTTTATATTTCCGTCACTTAATCCGGGATAAGCTCCCTTAAAGACTGCTCCCTCAAATACTCATTAGAAATGGCATCGATGGAAGTTTTTTCTATTAAATCGGTAAGAAACTTATCGTCCCGCGAAAAAAGAATCTGCCCGTTTTTAAAAATATTATTTAAAAAAGAAAATGGAACAAAATTTAAAACTCTTACATCTATTATATCAAATGCCAGTTTTACAATTTTTGAAATACTCCCGGATAACGCAACAGATATGTCCAGCTCAGCGTTAAAAACATCATTTTTTAATATATTTTTCAGGTAAATGCCTATATCAATATCCCTGAATGTAATCCCATCAAGAAATGAACCATAAATACAAGCAAACACAATATTTTCATCATTACTGACAAATTGCCTTATTATGGTTATTATATTTTCTTTTTCATCCGGGTTTATTTTAAAATATTCTTTCATTATTCGTATATTTTACTATTTTTTCCATTTATTAGAAATTCTTATTATAAACATTCGTTGTAATTCAGTCACTGCAACCATGAAAACCCCATCCGAGGTCCACAAACTTAGAATTATCGGCTAAGATAAATTAAAAAAGCTCACTTGGGTTAGAAAAATTGCATGAAGGTTACAGAAAATTAAGAGAACGGCAAAAAAAGAGATGGGCTGATTAAGGGTTATAAAATTATTTAAAAAACTTTTAAGGCTAAATAAAAATATTTTCCTAAATGACGAGCTGCGGAGGTGCCTTATTGTAAGATTTTAATCTTTTCTGCAAGCCTGTTCTTTGAGTCAGTATCGAGCTTCGTTAAGATTAAGCTGTACTCAACTAAATCAAAAACAGCGTAGTGTGAGCCGCTGTAAAGTATTACCACACACTCTCTTAGCCCTCTCCTTTTTTGTAATGGTAGATATTGTCTTGTTTGCCAGCTCTTTCATATCGGCTCTTAGAAGATAAAGCTGCATAAGCAAAGTAAGCTGCCAGTTTAAATATTACCTGCGTAATTACCAGGCAAAAGGCAGGGGAACTAAGGCTATCTTCCGCCCCCGGACAACTGTTGTTTTGTTCATGCTGATATAGTAGCATATATACAAAAGAGAAATCAGCACTAAAAGGAAGAATTTATTTTTATTGGAAGTTGTATTATTTATTAAGTTTTATGGGTGAACAGTTACAAAAATGTTTAAAATAGGAAAATAAATAGAAGGTCGATATCTGCAAATCCATTTCTGGATGGGCGAAGACTAAAAAACATCAAAAGCATAAAAATAACAAAAAATATCTTAAGGAGATTGATTTGATATGACGACAAGATGTAGTTCATGCATACTACCCGGTTCATTTCCAAATATTGAATTCAATGCAGAAGGGGTATGTAATCATTGCCTGGAACTTAATGAATCAAGATGCCTTGGAGAGCCTGCCCTGGAAAAAGTCCTGGAGCCATATAAAAAAACCGGGGAAAAATACAATTGCATTATCCCGTTAAGCGGAGGCAAAGACAGCTCCTTTGTTTTGTATTATGCCGTAAAAGTCCTAAATTTAAGGCCGATAGCCCTTAATTATGATTCTGATTTTCAATCAATAGTAGCCAAAAAGAATATTAAAAATATTTGCGAGGCACTGGATGTCCCGTTTGTGATAAGAAAAGCCGGTAAAATAAGCAGGAAAATAATAAAACAGGCCCTTTTAATTTCTGAGGCCGTCGGCTCTTTTTTTGGCATTTGCGGAAATTGTGAGGCTATACTAAGGTCGGTTTCCGTTAACCTGGCAAAGGAAAAAAATATTTCCCTTATTATATGGGGGGCTTCATCAATTGAAAATGTGGAAGATGAATACGTAACCAAAAGCAATACTGTGGGCCTAAAAGGTTTTTTAAAAAATTTAAAGGATGTAAAAAAGTTATTCAAAACTTTTCCGCCTTTATTTAGTTATTATTTCCTGAGCGTTATCCAGAGGTTCCAGATGGGGATCCCGAAAAAATATGCGCTTAATATACGCAGGAAAATTCCTTTTCCTGAAAATAAAATCAGGGTTCTTTATCTTTTTGATTATTTAAAAGTCGATCCGCAAAAAATGATTGAAATCTTAAAAAAAGAAGTCAAATGGACCTACCCTGAAGATGTGGAAAGCAGGTTTGACTGCCTGCTGCATCCTTTCATAAATCACCATAATCTTCAATTGCTGGGAATTTCAAGCGACGGGTATGTCTATTCCAACAGGGTAAGAACCGGGACACTCGAAAGAAGCGAGGCACTCGAAAAAGAAATGCATATTGGAAATACTGTGGTTGAGGATTGCAAAAGTGTAATCAATGAACTGGGTTTGAAGGACTATAAAATGCCTGCTTTGAAAGAAATAGGGGAATAGTTGCAAATAATTAATGATAGAATTAGCATTAATATGCCTAAATACATTGCGATAGTAGCCTAAGCACTTTTGCGATTAAGGCAAGGGGCCCCGGTAAAATGGCAAAGTCATTAAAGCATTAAAAGCTATAAAAACCCGTAAAAGCTGTTGAAGGCCGATAAAGCCGGTAACCGGGCCTAAAAGGAAATGCCGGTAAAGCCACGCCTGTAAAGTGCGTCTGGTAATTGTGCAATGCACTTTAGATATATTAATATTTATACATAATATAAAAAATTTGTTCATAATAGAAAAATATTTACACATTAAAAATTATAAAAAAATATGAAACAACCAAGAATTACCTTTCTTACAGACAGGATGATAACGGGACATGGAGTTGACCTTGTTGTAGACAGGATCGCAGACGGCCTTGTCAAAAAGGGCTATTTTTGTGAAGTTTATGCAAACCATGTTGATGAGACTTTTGCAAACAGGAAGTCCTATAAAATATTT
>JBBQDW010000177.1:0-3708 GCA_038320085.1 Candidatus Humimicrobiales bacterium | reverse complement strand
CATCCCGGTTCCTACAAGAGGAGCTTCCGGATAAATCAGCGGAACAGCCTGCCTCTGCATATTTGAACCCATGAGCGCACGGTTTGCATCATCATGCTCAAGGAAAGGAATAAGGGAAGTTGCCGCTGAAAATATCTGCTTAGGGGAAACATCCATATAATCTATCAGGTTTGATTCAGCCATGATGACTTCGCCGCCTGCAGTGCAAAGAAGCTTTTTCTCCAGGAAATTACCGTTTTTATCGACGGCATCCGTAGCCTGGGCTATTATAGAATTTTCGTCTTTGTCTGCGGAAAGATATTCTATTTCATCAAGTACCCTGCCGTTTCTTACTTTCCTGTAGGGTGTCTCAATAAACCCGTATTCGTTGAGCTTTGCGTATGTTGCCAGCGAACCGATAAGCCCGATATTCGGACCTTCAGGCGTTTCTATGGGGCACATTCTGCCATAATGCGAAGGATGCACATCCCTGACCTCAAAACCGGCTCTTTCCCTGCTTAACCCGCCAGGACCGAGCGCTGACAACCTTCTTTTGTGGGTGATTTCCGCAAGCGGGTTGGTCTGGTCCAAAAACTGTGAAAGCTGGCCGCTGCCATAAAATTCCTTGACTGCTGCAACCAGGGGCCTTATGTTTATAAGGGTCTTGGGAGTTATCTGCTCAGTATCCTGTGTGGTCATCCTCTCTTTTACGACCCTCTCCAGTCTTGCAAGGCCAATCCTTACCTGGTTCTGTATAAGCTCCCCTATATTTTTAATCCTTCTGTTTCCAAAATGGTCAATATCATCGATTTCACCTTTATTGTCAATCAGCTGAACAAGATACTTTACAATACGGAAAATATCTTTTGCGTTAATTATCATCGTATCTGATGAGTCAATGTGCGTCCTTACATTGATTTCTGCAAGATTAGAATAGACATTCTCATTTGTCTTGGTAATCATTTTTAATACAGATACTGCCTGCTCCAGCCCTGTTTTAGTGCTTAAGAAAATGCCGGGAAAATCAGCAGCTTTATTGTCTTTATTTATAAGGGATTTTAACTCATATTCTTCTAAACTCATTCGAGCATCCAAATCTGAAAGAGTGGAACAATATTTTTGAATTTCTTCTGACTGTCCGAATTTCCTGATTAATACTATTTTTTCATCAAGATTTTCTAATGCAGTGATATCGGAATACAACTTTTCAAATATTGCCAGTAAAGAGGTGATTGATGTTAAAGAAAGAAAATCTTTTTCAAGCTTCTTGATGGTATCAGTACCCTCTGGCCCAAACGAAGCTGGGGATTCTTTAGATAACCCAGATTCATCAAGTGTTTGTGTACCTTTAGTTACCGATTCTGTTGATCGGAGATTATTTTTATCAAGTCCGTCCTCAGTATTATTACTCATAGTACTATCACTTTTAGTACTATCCATTGGGACCTTAATACTGTCACTCTTGGTACTATCCATTAGGGTCCCGGTAACGCCAATTTCCTTAGTCAATTCTTTTAACCTGGAAATTTTTTCATCAAAACCCTCACCAAGCATTATATTCTGTCTTATATTTTTAAAACTCTCTATCAGAGCCTCTACGCCTTCATTAAACCTTGTTTCCTCATCAATATCTTCCGGAAATTTCTGATTGGTCTTATACCTGCCTACCTTGCCCATATCGTATCTTTTAGGGTCAAAGAAAAGCGCATGAATCAAGTTCCTGGAGCTGTCTATTGTCGGCGGCTCACCGGGACGAAGCTTCTTGTATATCTCTATCAGAGCTTCCTCTTCGGTTTCATTGACGTCTTTTTCAAGGGTATTTTTTATGCAGCCCACCTTGTCATAAGGGTCGAAAATGGAAAGCATATTTTCATTATTTCCAAAACCAATGGATTTTAAGAAAATAGAAAGCAGGAATTTTCTTCGCCTGTCAATCCTTATATAAGCGATGTTTTTCTTGTCTGTCTCCATTTCGATCCAGGAGCCCCTGGTCGGGATTATTTTGCAGAGATAAATGTCCTTTTCAGTTTTTTTATCTATATCTGAATCAAAATAAACGCCCGGAGAACGGACAAGCTGGGACACGACTATTCTTTCGGTGCCATTAATAACAAATGTCCCTTTGTCGGTCATCATGGGAAAATCACCCATGAAGACTTCTTGTTCTTTTTTCTCTCCGGTCTCTTTATTTATAAAAACGGCCAGAACCCTCAGTGGCGCCGAGTAGGTCCTGTCCTGCATTTTGCATTCATCTGCGCTGGCATTTACATCACCAAAGGCAAAATTCTCAAACTCTAAAGACATTGTGCCGGTAAAATCTTCTATCGGGGATATATCCCTGAGAGCCTCCCCTGCGCCCTCATCTAAAAACCATTCAAAGGATTTTCTCTGAATATCGAGAAGGTGCGGTATCTCCATTACTTTTGGGATTTTCCCGAAGCTGTATCTTTGTATTTTTTTAATCTTTTGCATCAAATCTTTCTCCCTTTAAGGTAAACAATTTTGGCTTTTGACACAGGCATCTCTAAGGATTTATGCCGGTTTTACGAAGGGCAGCTTTTAACAGTAAAAATAATAACAAAAAGCTCCCAAAGATAGCAAGCTAAAACGGAAATCTTCCTTTAGATAACTGCATTTATTCAAAATAAGAAAATAAGATAATAAAAAAGCACAGCTCTTAAACCACTGCGTTGAAAAAGCTCAGTTTTTTAAAACTGGCAAAGTAGGACATCAATAAGGTTTAACTGACGATGAGATATCATAGCAACTATTTTTCGAATGTCAAGTTTTTTTTGAAAAATTTTTTTTGAAAAAGTTTTGAAATATTTTTAAAACCTTTTTAAGGTTTTTTAATTCGTCACTAAATCCCACTTTTAAGAATAGTGGTCCTGGGTTTAAATACAAATTCGCCCATAATTTTACTTATAATTTTATCTACATAATTTTATCTACATTCTTGACAATAAATTCAAATAATGATATTTTTTGGTAGACTGGCTAAACCAGTTGTCTATCATCAAAATTTAACAAAATATTAAACTGTGCAGAAATACATCATCAGCATTTAACAAAATATTAAAATATGCAGAAATACATCATCAAAATTTAACAAAATATTTAAATATACAGAAATATATCATCAAAATTTGACAGAATATTAAAATACGCAGAAATAATATAATATTTAAAATAATTTTTGTCTAAAAAACATTTAAGGAGCCCCATTGGAAAATCTTATAAACGAATTAAAACAAATCGTTGGAGAAAAAAATATAATAACTAAAGACATGCCTCATTACCATGCTTATACTTTTGGTGATGCAACATTATACAGGTCCAGCCCTGAAGTAATCGTTTATCCTTCCAGTGAGGAAGAAATACAAAAAATCATAATTCTTGCAGGCAAATACAATATTCCTGTAATAACCGGAGCCGGCCTGACCGGTTTGTCGGGTGGAGCAATTGCAAATGGCGGGATCCTTTTAAATATGCTCTTTTTACGTTCTGTTAAATCTATTGACCCCATAAGCAAAACAGTTGTTGCCGAGCCCGGCATAACATGTGCCCGGCTTAATGAGCGGCTTAAAGAATACGGCATGATTGTCCCTGTCGCCCCCGCCTCTCACCTTATCTCCACTCTGGGCGCAAACATTGCAGAAGCCTCTGGCGGAACATGGGGAATGTCAAAAGGTACATTTAAAAACTACCTTCTTTCACTTAAGGTAATAG
>JBBQDW010000176.1:0-3773 GCA_038320085.1 Candidatus Humimicrobiales bacterium | reverse complement strand
GCTTGAGCTTGGCCTTGGCCCCGATAACAGGGTACTTTCAGTTCTATTTAAAGAACTGGAAATTAAAAACACCAAATAGTTAAAGTAATCAAGCCAAATTAAACCCGGCTATTTTACAAAATCCTTCCGGGCGTAAACAATCCCGCAGGTAATAGCTATTTAGATAAAAAAAGGCTACATATAAAGGCTATACATTATATACATAAAGCACAATAGTTTAAGCAGGGTCACCTGAAAATTTAACAAATGATAAAAATAGATTAAAAAAGAATTTATAAAAGATTTATATTGCTTTTATATAAGTAAATAATTAGAATTCTGCAATTATATTTATTTATTTTAAATAAATATAATTGATGGGGCCAAAAAAGGACAGGCTTGTATCAAATAAGAATCAGCATGTCTTAAACAAGGACAGGCTGGTATCAAATAAGAATCAGCAGGTCTTGAACAAGGACAAACTGGTATTAAATAAGAATCAGCATGTCTTAAACAAGGACAGGTAAGCCTAAAATAAGGCTTGGCGGATCTAAAAAGATTATATAAAGATTATATAAGGGTTATATAAAAATATCAGTAATGGAAAGAAAAGCAAAGAAAATATTTATCGGCATTGTTGCGGGGTTTTTTTCTACCCTTTTTCTGGCAGCAATCGTACTCGGTGTGGTCACCTATTTTGAATATAAGGATATCTACGCAAATCAGCAGAAACTGCTTGGCGCCCAAAAAGATTATGAAACTCCTAACTTTAACGATCCGGAATATAATTACATAGCAATACCCGCAAGCGCAGGCATTGAGCCGGACCAGGCGGTTGCATTTGAGGTATTTTATAAAAATACCGGTGTCCTTGCAGCTGAAAACCTTATGCTTGGTATCTCCATTCCTGAAAATTTGACACTGGATGAGAAATCCATAAAAGACTTAAGTTACGAGATCAAATACGGGTCAGCAATTTTCGACCTTGGAAATATTCAGCCCGGCGGCTCCGGCAGCATAAAAATAAGCTATAAAGTCAAGAGTCCGCTTGATAACGATGTAAAGGTCTCTGTTCCTGTTGTAAAGTTAAACTATGTCAAGTCTTCTCCGTTAATAGGAAAAAAGGAAAATTTTAACCATGATTTTTCATCTTTAGAAAAGCTTGTTATTGTCAGCGCTCCGGATTTTGCAAATTCTAAAATATTTATAGAAGGCGTTAGTGAAGGTAAAATCAATAACCTTGACTTTGGAGCTTTAGTTTCATATAAGATAAGTATAACAAACAGCGGCAACATGGATGCGAGCCAGGTAAAGATCATACTCAAAAGCCTCGAAAACCTGGTCATTTTGCAGGAGGATAATACTGATTTTAAAGTATCGGAAAGCGGGGTTTTTCTGGATTTGGAAAAACTGCCCTCCGGTGACAGCAAAAGCTATGTTTTAAACGCCTCAGTAGATAAAGGCACTGAAAATAATACAAGTATTGCCCCTGAAATGGAAATCACCTGCCTTGACAAAGTCGAAAAGTTTGCTGCAACTGAAAGTATTGTGAGGCTTTTTCCTTCCTTTGAAAAATCAGGCGTATCTATTGCTGCAAGAGGCGGCGGCGGCAATTATTCCGGCGATGTCATGGATGTCACCGTAACCGTAAAAAATACCGGCGAGATAGAAGGAACTAATGTAATAGTAAAACTGGTATTGTCCAATCTTTTTACTCTTGAACAAGGTGAAGCTGCCTGGAAGATTGCAAAACTTGCAATAGGGGAAAATGCGACTTTTAAAGCCAGCCTTAAAATAATAGAAGGCGTTGTAAAAGACACTTATGCAAGCTGTTTTCTGGAAATATCTTCTGATGAAACAGAGGCCGTCCAGACGGGAAATGCCAAGATACTTGTTTCCGGAGAAAAGCCTTTTACAAGGGGCGTGATACCGATTGTTGCTTTGCATGGAATAGAGCCCGGGCCTTACGGCGCATATGAACTTGGCACTGCAGAATTTGATTATTTGTGCGGTACCCTAAAAGCGTTAGGTTATAAGACCATAACGCTGCTTGAAATGCTGGCATATCTTGACAGCGGCAAAAAACTGCCTGAAAAACCGGTCATACTTACTTCTGATGACGGATATTACAGCATATATGCGTATGCTTTCCCGATTTTAAAGAAATATAACTACAGGATGACTGTATTCCTTGCAACCGGCCTTATAGGCAATTCTAATGAAGACAGGCACTTAAATGAATTTGACCTGGGGAAACCGGGAATACCTGAAAGGCCCATGCTTATCTGGCCGGAAGTTGCTGCTATGGCAAAATACGGTATAGAATTCCAGTCGCACACAGTCTCCC
This sequence comes from Candidatus Humimicrobiales bacterium, assembly GCA_038320085.1. Lineage (GTDB taxonomy): Bacteria > Actinomycetota > Humimicrobiia > Humimicrobiales > Humimicrobiaceae > Fen731. The sequence goes on along the minus strand of JBBQDW010000176.1, from coordinate 1,447 downwards.
ACCATAAAATAGGGGACCTTTCAAGCGACGAAGCTTATTTTGAGCTTGCGCAATCCAAGGCAGACATAGAAGGGCATCTTAAAAGACCCTGTGTCTTTATTGCATGGCCATTTGATAATTATTCCAATTCTCTTATACCGCTGCTTCCGCAGATAGGATACAGGGGCGCATTGAGATATAAGGGAGGGATTGAAAACGTTTCGGGTATTAATATTTATGCCATAAAGAGAATACCGTTCTTCTCTTACAATAAGCCGTCAAATTACGGCTCCATGATGGGATTATTTTAAGATTTAAAAAATCGACCTTTATGGTATTGGCCCTTAATTTAACTACTGCCTGGGGTAAAATAGAAGCAAGATGATTAATTGCCGGTATTGATCTGCCGCCGGGCTTTTCTTATTGCTCTTTATGTGATATAAAACTTCTATTACAAGAATAAGAAAGATTGATGCTGTATGCGTGTATTGTTAGTCATAATATCCTTTATAACAGCGTTTCTATACTTTTTGGTATATGCGTTTTATGACAATATACTGGCAGTTTTTGGCCAGATAAATGTAACAGGCGCATTTATCAGCTTTATAAAAATATTTATCCTTGTAATAGTAAGCTTTCTTATAGGCCTTATAGTCATACTGCTTTTAAAGATAAGATATGAAAAAAGCCATTTTGATTACAGGTTTGCATTAATTGTCGGAATTCTGCCGTTTCTTTTCCTTATACTTTCCCAGGGCGCTGTTACAAATTTAATAATCGTTAAGGTCTTTGGCTCAAACAAGCAGATAAGTGAGCTTGTCTTTTATTTCTTATCCCGGCAGATAGTCTGGGCGATGTGGCTTGGATTTGCGCTTGGAACATCAGTACGGATTGCTTTTAAACGAAAATTGAAGCATGAATTAAGCTATAAGATGGAGCAGGCCCACAAGCTTTTTTAAACAGTTTTACGTAGTGAATTTGTGGCTCAGGTTTTTCTTTTTATCTGGAACTTTATTGAGAACTAAAATTGCTGCATTTAGTAGTTACTCCAGTAAAGTGAATACCCAAATAAAGTAATTGTCCATTGAATTGTCTGTACGCAATAGGTATAGAAATATTTACTTTGCTGCAACCTGATACATAAATACAGCGCCCCAGTCATCTCCCGCGAAATTTGTAAGCTGAGTCTGTGAAGAGCCATCCATATTCATTACAAATACGTCAGCCCCGCTGCTTGTACTGAATGTTATCAATTTGTTATCCGGTGAAACACTTGGCAGACCTGCACCTGCTTCAAGGTTTGTTTTCTGGACGACATTTTCACCGTTATAATCCATTTCATATACCTGCGGCCTTCCATTACCATCATATCCCATGAGAATTATCTTCTGGCCGTCTATTGTGACTTTCGGCACCCTGTATCGTCCTCCCGGTTTTGAGAGCTGTCTTGCATTCTCGCCATTAATAT
>JBBQDW010000175.1:0-3801 GCA_038320085.1 Candidatus Humimicrobiales bacterium | reverse complement strand
GGATTGTCTTGTCGCGCAGTATTGCCGCATTATTTACAAGGATATCTATTCTTGAAGCATTTTGGATAACATACTCTGTCATTTTTTTAACTTCATCATAACTGCCTATATCTGCAGGAAATGCATAAGCATTTGAGCCCCTGCTTTTAAGCAGTTCGCAGGTCTTTTGCGCATCATCAGCATTTATGTCATTTATAAACACTGTTGCTCCCTGGCCGGCAAATTCTTCAGCCATAGCTTTACCCAGACCGCGGCCGGCTCCTGTTATCAGGCAAACTTTACCTTCCAGTTTCAAATTTCTCCCCATCTTTTTAAATAAATATTTTTAAGAAAACAATACACAAATTTATAAATAAATTGATTTTTTAAAAAAAAGTTTTTAAAAAATTCCCAATATTTTTAAAAAAACCTTACATTACCCTATATTATTTAAGACCCTGTATGGCTATTTTTACAATTTCTTCAACGATTTGCACTTAAACGAAATCTATTAAATAACTACATCAAGTTCTTCATCCGGCCTGGCAATTACGTGAACGGCAAACAGCTCTCCAACCCTTTTTACAGCCGCTGCCCCTACTTCCACAGCAGCTTTCACGGCAGCAACTTCTCCCTCGACAATAACCGTCATGTATCCGCCGCCTATTTTTTCCTTCCTGCGAAGATGGACATCTGCGGCTTTTAACATCTGGTCAGCCGCCTCTATCATGGCTACCAGCCCCTTTGTCTCTATCATTCCTATTGCGTTCTGCATTCTTTTCCTCTCTTTCTAGTTTCCGCTAATTCTCTGTTTTAACTGTCTTAAGACTTCTTCTGTTATCTGCTCCTCAGCACAGACCTCATGACTTAAAGATATTTTAAATCGGTCCGACTAAAAATATTCTTCTGAAAAAAACAAAGACGAAACTTTCATATCTATCGTAAACTGTTTTATCATAATAACAGGTTTATTAACAATATATTCAAGTTTTTTAATATTTCCAGGCTTTGGACCCAAGTTATCCCAATCGGCAGCGTTGTTTTATACTTTTATCCCAGATATACTTCCGAGGACTTATCATAGCCATATGGTGATAATAAGTTTATTCTAAAAAAAACCTGAAAAAAGTCATACAAAAAGCCTTAAAAAAATTGAAAGATTTTAATAATTCTTATAAAATTATATGAATAGAATTTTGATAAAAATATTTAAAAAAGATAACAGAAAGGAACATCATGGATGTGAAACTGCTTTATCAGCCCTCTTACACAATGGCTAATGTAATTTTATCAGCGGGGGAAGAAATCCGCGCAGAATCAGGGGCAATGGTCTCCATGAGCGACGGAGTGACACTCGAAACAAAAATGCAGGGTGGATTCTTCAAGGCGCTCGGAAGGTCCGTTCTTGGCGGGGAATCATTTTTCATGAATACTTTTAAGGCCGGTCCGGCAGGAGGCGAACTTAACCTTGCATGCCCGCTTCCAGGCGATATGTTTGTTGTAAACCTTGAAAGGCCCATGCTGGCCCAGTCAGGATGTTATGTCGCTTCTGAGAGTGGAGTGGAAATAGACACCAAATTTGGAGGCGCAAAAACATTTTTTGCGTCTGAGGGCCTTTTCCTTTTAAAAGCCACCGGCACAGGAAAACTTATCCTCTCAAGCTTTGGGGCGATACATGAAGTCATTCTACAGGCCGGCCAGAAATATACAGTGGATACAAGCCACTTTGTGGCATTTGATGAAGGGGTGGGATTTAATGTCAGAAAGGTCGGAGGCATGAAATCCACCATGTTTAGCGGTGAGGGCCTTGTTGTAGACATCACCGGTCCGGGCAGGGTACTCATACAAACAAGATCTACTGGTTCTTTCCTTTCCTGGCTCATACCCAAGCTGCCAAAGAGCAATTCCTGATAAAGTTAATATAATATAACCTTTAAGAATAAAAGGGCATCGACTTTTTGAGGATGCCCTTTTTTGTTAACCAACTGTTCTAAAACTACTTAAGAGTCATTTATTTGAAAGTTTAGTCTGTAAAAATTACAGCCAGGCTACAGTCCGGCAAAAAACACCTGTCTAGTAAAAAACATTCGTACGGTAAAGCAGTTATCTGGATTGGAGCTGGCCGGATTTTAAAATCAGCCCTTACTGATTTTGCTCTCGGCTTTTTTTAGGAACTCATCCAGATTAACAATATACCTGCTGTGTGTTCCTTCCCCTATTTTTTCTTTGCCATCATATGCAGTTATCCTGAATTTAAGTTTAGGGCCGTCTGCTTCGAGAAGCTCAGCCTCTGCGGCAACTTCCATACCGATGGGGGTAGCCGCGAGATGCTTTATTTCTACTTTTGTGCCGACAGATGCAAACCCTTCGGGCAGGCTGCTGTCAACACAGTTGATAGAAGCTTTTTCCATAAGCCCTATCATTGCAGGGGTCGCAAAAACCTTTATGGTCCCGCTTCCGAATTTAAGCGCAGTATTTTCTTCAGTAACCATTGTCCGGGCCTCGCCCGTCATACCGGCTTTCAGGCCAAAATCATTCATGTCTTAAACCTCTGCCTCTATTGTTGCCGCATAATAAATTTATTGCAATCAAATTAATAAAATAAGTAAAAATTATTAAACATCAAGGTACCTGCGAACTACTGCTTTTATCTTTTCCTTTAATTCGACAGATTCAATATTGCCGCATTCCTCTTGAATTCTTTCCTTTGATATAACCCTTACCTGATGGGCCATGACTACTGAGTCGCGGTCAAGACCGGTTTCTTCTGCTTTCAGCAAGAGCTCGGTTGGATAAATTTTTCTGTTTGATTTAAAAGATGTCATACTTAAAATCCCAACCACCGTGAGTGACTGGTTGATTTCATCAGGAGAAATTACAAGTACAGGTCTTTTACCGCCCTGTTCGGAACCACTTGCAGGGTCAAGGTTTGCCCAAAAAATTTTCCATTGATAGTTTGACATATCATAACCTACCATTCAGAATCAGCTTTTTCAGAAATATATGATTCATCGTCTATTCTTTTGAAAAACTCCATACTGTTATCAAGGTCTTTTATAAACAACGGGTCTTTTGACGCTTCTTCCATCTCTATCCTTAAGTATTCTCTCTCAATCTTAGAAAGATAACTCTGTAATGCATCCCTTACAAGAAAATTGATGGACGGAAAGTTGTCCCTTTTAACAAAATCTTTAATTCTTTCCATCATCTCCTTTGGGAGAGTAAAAGTATAATTATTTGAACTTGATTCTGCCTTCACGGCCTTCCCCTTTAAAAAATAAATTTTTAATAACAATATTTGTATTGTAATATATACAATAAATATTTACAATATAAATTTTTATGCTATCCTTATCTTTTTAAACAGTTGGAATATTAAAGTTTAGCAATTCATTCCATGAAATTATACTAAGGAGACCCAAAAGTGAGTTTTTGTAATTATATTTTTGAAAGAAGAGCCGCTGAAGTTTATCATAATAGTTCTGATATTTTCAGGAATTCATTTTTATCGACTAATCTGTTATTAATATTTTATGGAAATTTCTACATGGAAAAACAGTCTCAACAATAATATTATCATTTTCATTTAGCATCCTGATTCTAATAAGAATACAGCTTGCCGTATGGGCGGTGTGAATAAGGGGCAAGTTTTATGAAATCCTTAAAATCCTGCCCAACGATTTTAGTTTTATCATAATCGAAATAATTGCAGTAATTAGTTATATAGGTTTCCAGGAGTTTTTTGTCATTTTCATCCAGGAGAATTTTGGAGACTTCCTTACCCAATTTATATCCTTCAATATCGCCCCTTAAAAAAATAGC
>JBBQDW010000174.1:0-3818 GCA_038320085.1 Candidatus Humimicrobiales bacterium | reverse complement strand
AATCTTTTAATTCAGACGCATAGTTGATAATATCAAGTTTCCTTTTGGCAATCTTGCTAATAGACGTCCAGCCAATTCCTTTTCTGGCATGGCCGGAAATATAAAAATCTTCAGTATCCTTATCCGAAAAAGACTGAATTGACATATATATAATATACCGTATTTAGGTATAATTTTCAAGGTACCGAAAGGCTTAAGTTTTTAACTGGTTTTAATAAATATTATTAAATAAGGCGAAAAGACCGCCCGGATTATGCTTTTAATAAAATTATCTCTTTATTTTTTTCCTTTTTATTTTTTGGGTATGCTTTTATTTCTATTCTTAATCCAAGATTGTCAAGATATTCGATTAATGTAGAAATTTTCATATCCTTTCTTGATTCCAGCTTAGATACACTTGACTGAGAAAAGGATTTAATATCTTCCTGTTTGATGCCCATTTTTTCTCTTATCTCAGCTAATCTGATCTGAAGTATTTCTTTTTCAGCTTCTTTTTCAGCGTTTTTAATCCTATCTTTTGACAAAGTTGAGGCTAATTCATCAACAAAGTCAATATTATTTTTTATATTCTTTATTGTACTCATTTTTTCCCCTCCTGGACCTTATATATTCATCAAATAAATCATCAGCGATTGGAATTATTTTTTCATAAAATCTTTTATCTCCGCATTTATCTCCTCCAATCAGCAGAACAGCTTTTCTCTCCGGGTCAAATATAAACAAAATCCTATATAACCTCTTTTTATTTTGTATTCTTAATTCTTTCATGTTTTTATGCCGACTTTGCGTGAGGGTATCTAGTGAGGTCTTCCAAGATTCGGGCCAATTTCTTTTAAAATTATTAAATATTTCAATATTGCTTCACGTGCATCAGTATCAAGTGTTTTAGTCCATTCAGCTAATTCCTCAGTTCTTTTTATTTCCCACATAAGATAAATATATCAGTTAAATATATGAAGTCAAGTGAATATTTTTTTGCCAGCGCAGCAGCATTTTTATAAGATTATCAAGATAAAATTGTGTTTTATCGCTTATGTAGGCGCCGTATACAATTTCCCCAACTGTTATGGATGAAATATATTGAACACTCTTGTCAAGCCTGGAAATATTTTCTACAAATTTTTGGGAGGGGTTTTTTCTTTTCAATAGATTAAAAAGACTCTGGCAAAAATTTATGTTCAGCAATATAGACCGCGAGGATACTGCTAAAGACTTAAAACAGACACTGGAATTATTATGTCTGGCCGAATATGCCACAGGATAAATCATAGCACAGACAGGGGAGTCCCTATCAATTTTTGGCTGAAAGGAACTTTAAAACAGCAGTGCGCATCAATTCTGAGAAACCCACTGTTACCAGGGTGAATGTGAAAATCAGTTGATGGAATTTTTTAAGGTTAAATGATCGGGGTAATCTGCTTACACCTATAAAAAATTTACTTCGTTTAAATCGGTTGACAATACTCTATTTAAAATATAATATGTACTTAAATATGTACCATTATTTGTACGTAAGGGGTGTTAACATGACTATATTAAATGCCACAACAGCAAGAAAAAACTTTTTTAAATTAATGGAAGATGCGGTGACGGCACATGAGCCGATATACGTTACAGGCAAAAAAGGTAATGTGGTTGTTTTATCCGAAGAAGATTTTCGTTCCATACAGGAAACACTGTATCTTTCTTCTATACCGGGAATGAGGGAAAAAATTATTAATGGGTTAAAAGTGCCGCTGGAAGAACTAGTCGAGGATTCCGATGAATGACCGGTACAAAATCCTATATACAAAGCAGGGCTTAAAAGATAAACGGGTTGCTTTTAAGGCGGGTTATGATAAAAAAATAGAAAAAATTCTGGCAACTCTAAAAGAAAATCCTTTTGCAAACTACCCGCCTTATGAAAAATTGGTGGGGGACTTATCAGGCGCTTATTCCAGGAGGATTAATAGTCAGCATAGAGTGGTTTATCAGGTTTATACACAAGAAACAATAGTAAAAATAATTAGCATGTGGTTACACTACGAATAATTGAAAATATTTGTATGTTACCTTAGCTCAGAAATGACTAAGAATAGGAAAGGCTGCTAAGACGTCTCCGGAGAGTTGGCTCAATATGCAAACAAAATTAGATTTATGGAAAGCATAGAAAAAAAATCCTGAAGTCATTCCTTTTCCTTTTAAAGCAAATAATTTATCTTTAATTTAGCAGGTAGAGAAAACAGGAAGCCGGCAATATGACAATGTCTTTTTGTACAGAAAAAGTATTTTTAGAAACCACCACTCCTTTTTCAAATGATTTTTTAATAGTTGTATAATCTATGGGATTTATTATATTTTGGTATTTAACTTCAACAGGCATGATGTTGCTTTTGGATTTACTTATTATAAAATCTATTTCCTTGCCCTTGGTGGATTTCCAGTAAAATATTTTTTCAATATTGGAGAATCCCTGATAAATACCCTGCTCAAAATTTCTGATTAAATGTGCCCCTATAAGACTTTCTATAAGAGTAGATTTACTGATTTTTGTGTAAGGTAAATTAATGATCTTTGAGATTATGTGGTAATAAAAAGGGTCAAAGAAATACAGCTTTTTTTCTTTTGCCGGGTTTCCTTTTAAATTGTCTTTATCGAAATGTTCCAGATAGTATAAGGTGAAAGAATCCGAAAAAGCCGCAATATAATCAATTAAAGTGTTTGGGGAAATATTGCCGGATTTTTTTGCAAGCCTGTTCCAGCTAATAGTGCTGCCAAGTGAATCCATTATAGAAAAAAGAATATTTTTTGAAATTACTCTGGATTTTTTTACTTTCTCAATTTCACTAAATATTACAGAAATATATCAAGTACCATTATTGTTCATCAGACTGCACAATTCAGTACCCTAATTGTTCAATTATTATTGTACCTCTTATTAACTTGAAGTCAAAAATATTTTTATATAATATTTAAGAAGCCTAAATATACAAAATAGTATTGACAATACCATGGTTAAGGGTATTACAGAAACACTTGCAGGTCGTGTTGGAAGTATCGCTCTTTTGCCATTTCAGTATTTGGAAGTTCCTGATAAAGAGAAGGCGGAACAAATGCTGTTTGGAAGTTACCCTGAAATCGTAACAAGAAAACATAACGGTGTAATTGAGTGGTATGATAACTATATCCAAAGCTATTTGGAACGGGATGTGCGGACTTTAGTCAATATTGGAAATCTAAGGGATTTTAAAAAATTTATAAATTTGTTAGCTGCCAAAACCGCTCAGGAATTTAATGCTTCAAGCTATGCCGGCGATATTGGTGTAAACTACAAGACCATCCAGACATGGCTGTCTGTTCTAGAGGCCGGTTTTATTGTTTTTACGTTAGAACCATATTTTCACAATCTTGGCAAAAGGATTGTCAAGCGTCCAAAGGTGTATTTCTGGGACACAGGACTTGTTTGTTATTTAACAGGCATAAGGACAAAAGACTTGCTTGAAAAAGGTCCTCTTTGCGGGCCCGTTTTTGAAAATTATCTAATATCTGAAATATATAAGTCAATAAAACATAAAAATAAAGATAGTAAATTGTTTTATTTTAGAAGTAATATGGGTTTTGAGTCGAACCTTATCATAGAGGACCGGGCCAATAAAAAAATTATTTTTACTGAAATAAAATACGGCAAGACCGCCCGTCCGGTTATGGTTGAAAATTTAAAAAAACTTCTGAAAAAAGAAATAGAATACCAGGTGCACTCAGGGTATGATACATCCGGCCTTTTACTTTATACCGGGAGCCAGACCGGAAAATTCTTTGGTTTAATATCTTATGTTCCA
>JBBQDW010000173.1:0-3828 GCA_038320085.1 Candidatus Humimicrobiales bacterium | reverse complement strand
CTGTCGCTTAAGTTTTGGATGTCTATATAGCAAAGCTTTGCTTTTTCAAACTCTCCCAAATACTCGCTGACTGCTGTTTTTGATATATTTAAAGTAGCAGAAATTTCCCTTTGGCTTAAATTTAATACTTCATGAAGCCTTAGTATTTCCCTTAGTTTCTCCATACTTATTCTCTTTCTCTTCACATTGACTCCTAACCGTTTTAATTATTTGGATAGGAGTATTTTAACTTCTATTTAAGAGAATTATGGAGGTAATAAGTGTCCGCTTATTTCCGGAATAAGTGTCCGCTTAATTCCGGAATAGGTGTCCGCTTAATTCCGGAATCAGTGTCCGGATTATGCCGGATTATACAAATTGCTTCATATCAAATTCCATACAATCAAAAGTCAGAATAATGCCCAAATAAGTTTAAGTTTATAAATATTGTAAGTAAAAAAACAATGTGTTATTATAAAATAACATTATGGGTATATGCCCATAAATCTTTATTTTGGATTTTAAGCGAAAGAGGTGTAAGCTGTACTGTTGCAGGCGGAATGGGTATGCGCGCACAGGAGCTTTTCAGCGATGCAAAGATAGAGTCAATACTCGGTGTGGAAAGAAAGATACACGATGTAATTGACAAGCTGCTCTCAGGTACTCTTAAAGGGGGAGAAAGCATTTGCAACCCGGGCGCAGACAAGGGTTATGTAGTAGATAAAAGCATATGTGACCATAGTGAACATGATCATGACTAAGAAAGGAGACTAAAATGCCAAGAGGAGACGGAACGGGACCGGCAGGTCAGGGGCCGGGTACAGGAAGAGGAACTGGAGATGGAAAAGGCCAGGGCACTGGTACAGGTACTGGGAAAAAGGGTAAAGGCAATAAATAAAATAAACTGGGTATCAACCTGACTCAGGTTCATACTATATAAAGTAACGCAGCATGAGAATAATTTAGACAAACCACTACATATAGTTGTTACCTGAGTCAAGCTGATACCCATCTAAAATAATATAAGAAAATAGTCCAAAAAAAATTCATAGTTGACTATCCGGATAGTCCTGCATCGAAGGATAAAAAAACTTTGGGAAAAGTTTGAGGGTATCTTATACAGCTAATTAGTTCTTGCTGAAGAATTATCGAAAATTCAATAAAATTAAATAATCTGTGCTTGAAAAACTGAAAATTCCCAGAAAATATTGAATTATTCAGCAAGAACTAATTAATAGTCCAGGGTTTTTAACAAGTGGTCCTTTCAAGGTCATATCCTGCAGAAAAGGATGCTGCAGCTTATCGCACAAAATTAATTTTCTTATTTGTAGATACTATGCCATATATAATATAATGAAAGCCATATGAAACCGCGAAAAAAAAGGACAGTGTTATATCCTCCCGGGGCATTATACTTTAAACCCCAGGGAGTACCCATGCCTTTTCTTCAAATCTCAAACCTTACAATTGATGAATACGAGGCAATAAGGCTTGCTGACTTCGAAAACAAAAAACATGAAGAAGCGGCCGGATTGATGAGCATATCAAGGCCGACTTTTTCACGCCTGCTTGAAAGCGCCCATGCAAAAATAAGTGATGCCATTGTAAACGGCAAGGCTATAAAAATAGAAGGCGGGGATTTCAGGTTCATCGGAAGCAGGTTTGAATGCCGAAAATGTGGTAATTCCTGGAACATGCCCCAACCTGTCCAAGACAGCCCGGCCTGTCCCAAATGCAATGGCCGGGAAATCAATGATATCGGAAATGCGCTGGATAGAAATATTGCTCCAGGCAGGGGGCACAGGGGAATGCACGGCCGTATTTTCAGGAATGGAAAATTATCTCCGGATAAAGAAATAAAGGAATAAATTAAATATAAAAGAATCAGTTACATTTAAAAAATATACAAAAAAATATGAAAACTAAAAAACTGCTTATCTTAACTTCACTTGCCGTAATTGCCATGCTTATTTCTTCCTGTGTTTTTACCTCCTGTAAAATTAGTTTAAAGGAAAACGATGGAGCAGTTTCAGCAGCTTCTGACAATACCGGCAGCAGCTCACCGGAAAGCATTAAAGACCAGGAAGAAGCTGTCAGGTCTATACCGGAGAACGGCCCGGATAGCGGGGCGTCAACTCCTGTTTCGGAAAATAAAGGTATTGCAGGTTTTTATGACGATGAAGCAGGATTTAAAATGAATTATCCTTCAGATGCCGTTGTCTTCAGCAACAATTATTTTGTCAACACTACCGGTACAGATATTGTCCTTGTTGTCCAGGTAAAGAAAATAAGTGACTTGTCTTCAGATGAGGCTTTGGGCTACGACAAAGAAACCTCCTTAAAAGATGAAACAGCATTAAAAGAAGGAACCTATGGTGAAGATGTTGATTTTGCTTACGGGCCTTCAAAGAAAGTCGTTAAAATCAAAGATATATATGCAAAGGAATTCATTGTTTTTGGAAGATATGAAGCATGCGACAGCGTATTTGAAAAGCATCTCATATTTTATAACAATGGATATCAGGTGATAATTACATTAATTGCTGATAAAGATGGAGTTATAGAAAGTATGCCTGAATACTTTGCTGCAGGCACTGAAAACTGTGGCGAAACAATGGCCTGGAAAATGCAGGAAGGCAAAAATTCACAGGATGATTTTTATGATGCCCTCCAGGCAGGCGCAGTGTCTGAAAGAGTTAAAACCTGGCTTAATTCCTATTCATATATTGCTGAAAACATACAGGTAAATGAAGCCATTGATCTTACAGGCGGTGAAATTGTTTTTTCAACAGTAAAAGACATAAATTCTGACATTGCTTTAAATTATGACATTTTAAATCTATATCCCCAGTTTTCGAGCGGCAATAAAATATCTACTGGCAGCCTTTCCGTGCTTAATTCAGCAATAAAGGAACTTACGGAAGTTCAAAAAGAACAGTTTAAAAAGTACATCGAGGAATTGGGAGATCCGGATCCATCTGATGACCGGGGCTTTACCAATACCTTCCAGGGAGACTACTCAGTATCAATTCCCGGCAATAGCCTGGTAAGCTTGATTTATGCGGTATATAGCTACACAGGCGGAGCCCATGGAGCATTTACAGAGTTTTCATTTAATTATGATACTGCTGCCGGTAAAGAAATAATGCTCCCGGATTTATTTAAACCTGAATTTGACTATTTAAAATTTATATCCGATTTTTCAATTAATGATTTAAAAAGCCAGATGCTCGAAATGGGGGGCAGCTATGATGAAAAATGGCTGGAAAACGGGGCAGGGCCAGACGCAAACAATTATAAAACTTTTACCTTGTCCAAAGATTATCTTGTCATAAAGTTTGCCCAATACCAGGTTGCTCCATACGCATTCGGCACATTTAATGTAAAAATACCTTACACTGATTTTAGGGGGGATATAAATCCGGAAAGTGTTTTGACGGCATATTTAGATTAAATTTGAAGATTTAAAAAATATTTTATTTAAAAGTACTGGAATTGCAGACACTATAAAAAGAAACTATAAAAGATAAAAATAGCCACTGTATGTTTCAAAATTTTTTAAGGGCAGGAATTAAACAAGTTCCATATCTCTGTTCTTATTCACGGGCGCAATTTGATGTATTTCAGAGATTCTGCTGCTAATGACTTTTTCGGCTATTTTGAGGTCATATATCGCTTGCAAGTTAATCCAGTATTGAGGCGTCTGGGCAAAGACCTTGCCTAAAAGCAAAGCCATCTCAGCGGTAACAGGTCTTTTCCCTTTAATGACATGGGATATTCGCATAGCTGAAAGTCCAATGGCTCGGGCAATCTCAGCCTGAGAGATATGCAATTCGTCGAGATTCTCTT
>JBBQDW010000172.1:0-3866 GCA_038320085.1 Candidatus Humimicrobiales bacterium | reverse complement strand
ATTTAACTGTTTTATCTCCTCAATTCTTTCAAATACAGTTTCCGGGTCCTTTTTCCATAATTTAGGTATAGCCTCTGAAATCATATTTGATGAAAAAAGGGTTTGAGTTACAGTATCATGTAATTCTCTTGCGAGTTTATTCCGCTCATCAATTAAGGTCTTTTCTTTCATTATTCTGGCACGCAATATTTCAGCTTTTTTTTGTGCGGTTATATCAGTAAATAGTGTTGCAAATTTTCCTTTGAAAGGAGAAAAAACTGAAATTGTAAAATATTTTTTTAAATGGGGATTGTAATTTTCGAACCTGTAAGGTTCTCCTGATTCCACAACTTGTGCAAAAATATGCAGGTAAGGAGTGATATCCATATTGTAAACTTCCGAAGCTTTTTTACCTATAATCTGATCTTTCCTAAAACCGAAAATGGATAGAGCAGTATTATTAGCATCAATAATTCTATAATCTATCGGTTTTTTTGATTCATCATATATTAATTCATCCAGAGTGGAACCTTCATCCATTGAATTATAAAGAGAATGGTATTTTTCTTCACTTTCTGCAAGGTATTTTTCACTTTGCTTTAATTTAAAAAAGAGTAATTCAACAGGCTGGGAAATCCCCATCTCAACAATAGCTTTATAGACTAGAAAAAATGATAGAAGTTTAAAAAAATGACCAAGCTGGTTAAATAATCCATATACATCCGAATATAAGGTAAAAGATAACTCCGATAGAATAGTAATAATAATAGAAGTTGTAATAAGCAGATAAACTGTTCTGTTGAATTCTTTACGGAATAAATATAGAAAAACTATTGCTAACACAAATAAAAAACATATTACATATTCACTTACAATTTTAAATGTTGTAAGTCCCAATCCTTCTATATAGCTAACAGGGAAAATTTTCCAGTAAAAAATGGATAGCAAAAGCAAAATTGTAACTATTAAATAACTTATAAATTGAAGGATATAATTTAACCCTCTTGTAATAAAAAATATAGCTAAAAGCAATGAAATTGCCTGAAGATATCTAGCAGAAATCCAGAGCTGGGTTGCCGGATTTGACCCTGTGAAGCTTGCAAATACTCCCATTCCGTTATAGGAAAGGACATGAAATAAATCTATTAAGGCTACAAAAAGGTAAGCAATTCCAATGAATAGAAAGAAACTATTGTCTAAGAACTTCCTTGCATTCCATACAACAATAAATATTCCGAAGGCGATGATAATGCTAAATAATTCTACAAAACTGTGATATAAAAGATAGCTATACAAACTTATAAGATATAAGACTGAAATTATTATCAGACCAAATACCAAACTTAAATAATTTTTTATAAAAAAAGATCTTACCATATTACTATTGTCAGATTATTATAAAAAAATATTAATAATTTATCTTTATTAGGAAACTACCTAAAAATTATAATATTAAAATGATGTTTTTTACAAATTTTATTGATTTCTTAAATCCTCTAAATCACTTAAAATCTCTTCTGCATGCTTTGCAGGGTTTACTGCCGGATATGTTTTCATGACTATTCCTTCCGGATTAATAAGATAAGAAATTCTCTTAGTGATAATTCCAGCGGCATGATATTTTCTTATTATCTCTTTTCCTGGATCTGAAAGAAGAGTTATTGAAAGATTATACTGATCTGTAAATTTTTTATGACTTAATGGCAAATCAGGGCTTATTCCTATAACTTCGGCATTAAGGTTTTTAAATTTATCAATATTATCCCTGAAATTTTTTGCTTCTGTTATGCAACTGGGACTATTATCTCTCGGATAAAAATAAATAATCAACCATTTATCTTTATAATCTGCTAAAGCATGAAATATATTATTTTGATCCATCAGCTTAAAATCAGGGGCTTTGGTTTTTTCTTTTAACATATAAATACCATCTTGTTTCTCTTTTAATTAGCTTTTCAATGGCTACGATATTTTGCTTTTCGAAATATTTTCATTTTTAATAAGTATAGATTTATGACACAATAATATTAATAGTCTTTTAGCCAGTTTTATCCTGGTATTTGGAACAGTTTTATTTCAAAACAAGATAAAACTATCCCCTTAAAACTGGTTCAAATTGGAAAGTTCTTAAATTTAGTTTCTAAAGATAGTATTTATCTTAATCCCTGTAAATCTGCAAATATAAATTTTACAGCAGGCGACAGTATTATCGTCCTGTCAGAAAAAAATAAACTTTAAAACCGAGTTTTTCTTCATCTGGTTTTCTGGAAAAGAGATATATAAGTATATAAAATTATAAAAAGTAATAATAATTATTACGATTAATTTATTATTAATATAATTAAAAAATTAAAAGCAATGAAGCTACGGTCCATATTATAAGATTTGTAAAAGGAGGGTCTTTTGAACACCCTTGTTGCAGGCATACCAGTATCCTTGGATAACCTGTATGCACTGATTTTTAAAGGTATAAGAAATTCCTCCAATAGAATTTCTCCCGGTGTTATATTATTAATTTTTTCCATATTATTTTCTCCTTAATGGTAATCAGTTATCATTAACCTATTATAAAATTTTAGTCTTTTATAAGAATTGTACAAAATATATTATAAAAGATTTGTTTGATGGTAATTAACATGGATAATATAATCGAAACCTTTTACATTAGATATAAAATAGGTTGTATTTATCCTATATTAGTATAGAATATAAATGAGGTGATTATTATGTTAGTTAATACAAAGGATTTAATTTCATTAACAGAAGCAAACCAAAACTTTTCCAAAGTTGCCAGAACAGTTGATGAAAAAGGTTCGGTCATTATTTTAAAAAATAATATTCCACACTATATAGTGATCGATTTTAAAAAGCTTGAGCAAATAGGAATTTCAGTAAACGAAAGTTTAGAATCTTTGGCTTTGCAAATATTACAAGACAATCTTGTAGCATTTAAGGAACTTGCCAGATGATAAGACTTGATACTACTCAGGTTCTATATCTTCATAATTTAATGCATAAGGCAACTGGCGGTTCATCTGGACTTCGAGATATCGGTACGCTTGAATCAGCGTTATACCATGCATATGCTTCATTTGAAGGAAAAGATTTCTATCCGACTATTGAGGAAAAAGCTGCGCGGCAGGCTTATGGAATTATAAGAAATCACCCCTTTCTTGATGGAAACAAGCGGACGGGCCTATTTGTTATGCTTGTTTTTTTAGAACTCAATGGTATTAAATTACATTTTTCCCAACCTGAACTTATTGAACTTGGTATAACAATAGCTGAAGGGAAAACAGGCCCAGAACTAATAACCAAATGGATTATTAAGCATAAAAGAATTTAAAAGTTTTTTTAGTGCTTTATTACGAGAGGTTCGAGCTTACACTATGTGGCTGGCCATAGCAAACGATGTTAGAACCGCAATTGCAAGCTCAGATAAGATTATTTTTATACCGGAGCTGAGTTTTTAAGATATTTTACCCTACAGTGCTACTCACTATATGTTCTATCAGTTCCTTTTTTGCTTCCAAGAGGAAGATTTTCTGCAACACCATCTGCTGCTTCTATCCCTCTTTTTTTGGCAGCTTTTCTCATTTTATCTGAAGGTTCAATGCCAAACTCAATTCCCAGGGGAAGTGCAAATTTCCCGCTTCCAGCTCCAATTTCAACTGCAGCATTAAAATCCGGCATTAAATCTTTTATCGCATTAATCTCTGACTGATATGCATATTTATTTTCTTCAAAGGCCTGTAGTAAAACCTTTACATCCCTCGCGAATTATTGGATTCATATTTATTCCTCCTTTTAATTATTCTGAATCATTCGCAACACGATTATACCATACCTTTAACAATCCTAACCTGATTTTCAATAATTTCTCTTTT
>JBBQDW010000171.1:0-3920 GCA_038320085.1 Candidatus Humimicrobiales bacterium | reverse complement strand
ACCCCTTCAACCAGTTCGCCATCAACAAACTTCCTGTTTTCAAGTACAAGCAGTATCAGTTGATGACCCTTTAATTTCTTCCAGGTATTGGCTGCCTCCATTGTAAGTTTAAAGACCATGGATAGAGTTGCAGTCCTTGATCCGCATCCCTTTGTTTTTGTTGTCCTAAGCCTAACTGTTGCAAAGGTTGATTCAATAGGATTTGTTGTTCGTATATGAATCCAGTGAGTGGCAGGAAAATCATATTATGCAAAGTTAAATATTATGTAAAGCCAGCCCACAAAATCCCATCGTATACGCACTAATTTTAAGTTTTTAACTTCACATAATAAATAGATGTTAAAGTAATGATTTTAATATTTTAAATCTTTTAGGAGGAAAAGATGCAAAACATTACTTTAGCAGAACTAATCGCTCAGGCAACAGAACATTTGTTCAGTTTGAATTATTCCAGGGGTGCAATTTACCATTATTGCAATACCTGGAACCTTTTAAAAAAATACGCTACCAGTAAAGGGATCTTTCACTTTTCTCTAAATTTAGGTATGCAATTTCTTCAAGACTATTATGGGATAGTTCCTGATAGCAAGTCTCCATCTTTCCATACTTCTTTAATCAGAAGAATCATGGCATTGGAAGAGTTTAAAAACACCTCAAGGATTTGCCTTTATCACCAAAAGAAATCAAAAAAGGTACCAGAGCAATTCTCAGAAATATTTAAATCATATCAAAAGCTGGGGTATGATTTGCAGCTTTGTCCAAATACTATACGATCAAAATCTTTTAGTATAAAAAATTTTTTAATATTCCTTAATGGTAAAAAAATAAGCAATTTTGATAAACTTACAGTTGAAAATATTTACGATTATTGCAGCTATCTAAGAAATTATTCAAGTTCCACAAAATCTGCTTTTTTGTTTACGCTAAGGGATTTTTTGAAATTCCTCCATAGAGAAAAATTAGTAACCAAAGAAATTGCCAACATCTTTCCAGTTATTGTCTCTAACAAATTTGAAACAATTCCTTCATTTTATAAAAAAAATGAGATTAATAAATTACTTAGTTGTGTTAACAGGCAGTCAATAATCGGAAAACGGGATTATGCAGTATTAATACTGGCTATAAGTTTGGGAATGAGATCAGGAGATATAAAGAAGTTAAAATTTGAAAATATCAAGTGGGACACAAACAAGATAGAATACATACAACAAAAAACCAAAAATTTCTTATGCCTGCCACTTACCGAAAATATTAAATTTGCGCTGCTTGATTATTTGAAAAGTAGCAGGCCTAAGTCTAGCTCTTCGGATATTTTTGTAAGGCATAGAGCTCCTTTTATGCCATTTTCAGATAGAAATCCTTTCTACTGGATAATTAATAAATATATGGCCCAAGCAGGCATTGTAACAGCAGGTAAAAAACACGGGCTTCATTCTATGCGTCATAGCCTGGCGGGTAATCTGCTTGGCAGTAAAACTCCTATGCCTGTAATTACTGGAATTTTAGGACATAAAAACTCAAACAGTACAAATCTGTATTTAAGAATTGATATCGACAGTTTGCGCAGCATTGCTCTGGAGGTGCCATATGAAAGATAAAGAGAAAATAATAATTTTTAATGGTCCATTTAAAAAACTGTGCGCTCAATATATTTTATTTAAGAGAAGCCTTGGATATGAATTTGGTGCAAGAACCGAACGTGCTATTAAAAAAATGGACAGTTTTTTTAAAAATTATCATTTTGACACTCCCAAGCTTACAAAAGAAATGGTTTTATCTTTTACTGCATATAGGAAAAATGAATCTTTACAAACCCAGCATCAACGCATGTGTCTTGTCCGCCAGTTTGCAATATTTATGAGTAGAGCAGGATATAATGCTTATGTTCTTCCAGTAAAGTTTGTCAAATTTAAAAAAGTCTTTACTCCATATATTTTCACTTACGAAGAAATATTAAAAATCATTAAAGCATCTGATACTTTAAAAACCTGCGGCCATAGTCCTTACCGTCATTTGATCTATCCTGTAATTATGCGATTGCTGTATGGTTGTGGACTACGCATCAGTGAAGCACTCTCTCTAAAAGTCAGTGATGTGAATTTAGAGGAAGGTATTCTAACAGTTACAAAATCAAAATTTAATAAAAGCAGACTTGTTCCCATGTCTGACTCACTTACTAAAGTATGTAGAAATTACGCAGCCAAGATGAATTTTTCAATTAAAGAGGACGGGTATTTTTTTCCTGCACCTGATAAAGGAAGGTATAGCAGCAATACAATATGTGCAAGATTTAAACTTTTTTTAAAAGATGCAGGAATTATGCGTAGTGGATATTCAAACGGTCCCCGCCTTCATGGTCTTCGGCACACTTTTGCAGTTCATGCACTTGATAAAATGGCTGAACAGGGCACTGATATTTATTGCAATATTCCAATTCTATGTGTCTATCTTGGGCATAAAGACATTGAAAGCAGCCAAAAATATTTGAGACTTACAGAACAATCTTTTTCAAAAATAACAAATCCATTAGAAAGTCTATATGAAGGAATTTTTCCGGAGGTGATTACAAATGGCAAGTAAAGATTTTGCAGAGTATCTATCAGAATATTTTTTAAAATATGCCTCAAGACAAAGTGGATACAGCATAAATACCATTAAGTCTTACAGAGATACATTCACAATTTTTTTGAGATACTGCAATAATAAACTTAAGATAAAACCGGAAGAGGTGTCTTTTGAAAAGATTAGTAAAAAAATGATAGAAGAATTTTTGGTATGGCTTGAAGTTGATAAAAAATATTCCGTTTCAACACGGAATCAAAGACTGGCTGCAATTCATGCTTTTTTTAAGTATGTACAGATTGAAGCTTGTCAAAACCTAAACATTTGTAACTTGATTCTATCAATCCCTTCAAAAAAGGTGCCGGATAATTCAATATCATATTTAACAATTGAAGCACTAAAAGCTCTGCTGGCTGCTCCGGATATGGCAACAAAAAAAGGAATAAGAGATGCAGGCCTGATTGCACTTCTTTATGATTCTGCAGCCAGAGTCCAGGAAATAGCTGATTTGAGTGTGGGAGACATAAGACTAAACCCTGCAACGGTTAAACTAAAGGGAAAAGGCAATAAAACGAGGATTATTCCCATAATGGCTCAAACTGCAAAACTGCTGCATTCATATTTGAAAGAGTATAGCTTGCTTGGTGAAGAATCAATAAATTCACCTCTGTTTTCAAACAGAAACAATTATAAATTAACACGTGCTGGTATTAACCATATTCTTTCTAAATATGTGGAGATGGCTAAAAACAACACGCCGAGATTTTTCCCACAAAAAGTTACTCCACATATATTAAGGCATAGCAAAGCAATGCATCTTTTGCAGGCCAATGTCAATCTGATATATATCAGGGATTTTTTAGGGCACTCTTCTGTGACCACAACCGAAAGATATGCAAAAGCAGATCCTGAAATTAAAAGGAAAGCAATAGAGAAAGCAAGTTCCAGTATTTTACCAAGCAAAAGGTATAGCATTAAAGAAAAACATGGATTAATGGCCTGGTTGAAAACAATAATATAGGTATTTATTATGTGAAGTTAAAAACTTAAAATTAGTGCGTATACGATGGGATTTTGTGGGCTGGCTTTACATAATATTTAACTTTGCATAATATGATTTTCCTGCGACCCACTGGATTCATATACGAACAACAAATCCTATTGAGTCAACCTTTGCAACAGTTAGGCTTAGGACAACAAAAACAAAGGGATGCGGCTCAAGGACTGCAACTCTATCCATGGTCTTTAAACTTACTATGGAGGCAGCCAAGACCTGGAAGAAATTAAAGGGTCATCAACTTATCTTGCTTTTGCTTGAAAACAAGAAGTTTGTTGATGGAGAACTAGTTGAGGAGGTG
>JBBQDW010000170.1:0-3944 GCA_038320085.1 Candidatus Humimicrobiales bacterium | reverse complement strand
TGGGGGAAGCTCTTGGAAACAAAGCCGGAATGGACCTCACGGGCTATTACAAGATTTATATTCTAAAAAAGAAAATGAGGATTATTTATGAAGTAAAAGAAGAAATCCTTATAGTAAGTGTAATTTCAACCGGAAAAAGAGAAGATTATTCGGTATACATTCAATCCTACCTCAGAAGAATATACATTAAGAATGCAGAAGACAAGTTAAAAGCTCTTGGAAAACTGCAATCAATGAACTTGCCTGTCGGAAGTCCGGAGCTGCTTGAACAGCAAACATTAAACGGACAAGATATGGACGATTAAAATAAATGGCATGAAAAAACTGCATATATTATAATGTTAGTTTGGCAACTCGATATTTTTTAGAAATAAATTTTGGAGAAGTAAAGTCTAAAAAAGAAATATTTGCATCATTGTTTTATACCTTGAAAGGAACGGTTATAAATATGAAACAGGTTTTTAATAAAAGGGGCGAAATAAAAGTTGAAGAGGTCCCTGCCCCTATTGCGGGTAACAATGAGATTTTGGTCCAGGTGTATTATTCATGCATATCTTCAGGCACCGAACTTTCAGTATTAAAAAGCGGCGGCAAATCCTTATTAAAAAAAGTAATTGAAAAACCCCAGAATATAAAAAAAGTCCTTGAGATGATAAGGGAAAAAGGGCTCTTGTCTTCAATCGGGCGGGTCAAAAACCGGATTGAGACCGCAACACCGCTTGGATATTCAGCAGCTGGCACAGTTCTTGAAACCGGCAAAAAAGTTTATGATTTTAAACCTGGCGACAGGGTAGCTTGCGCCGGTGCCGGCATTTCAAATCATGCAGAATTTATTGCTGTGCCTGTTAATCTTGCAGTAAAAGTCCCGGAAAGTCTTGCCCTGGAATCTGCCTGCACGGTTGCACTTGGCGCTATAGCCCTACAGGGTGTGCGCAGAAGTACGCCCGAGATTGGCAATTTTGTTGCAGTAATGGGGCTTGGCATCCTGGGGCAGATAACGGTCCAGCTATTAAATATTTCAGGCTGCAGGGTAATAGGCATAGATATTGACAAAAAAAGAATTGAAAAAGCTAAAGCCTTCGGGCTTTACAAGGGCCTGGACGCTTCAGTTTCAGGCAATATTGTAGAAGACGTAAAAAGGCTGACAGGCGGTTACGGTGCCGATACAGTGATAATTACTGCTGCCTCATCTGGAGAGGCACTTTTAAACCAGTCTGTTGAAATGTCAAGGCGAAAAGGCAAAGTGGTAATAGTTGGCGATGTGCTTTTAAACATAAACCGTGAAGAATTCTATAAAAGAGAGCTTGATATACTGATATCTACATCATACGGCCCGGGAAGATACGATGAGGATTTTGAGTTAAAAGGATACAAGTATCCGTACGAATATATAAGGTGGACGGAAAACAGGAATATGCTGGAATATATAGGCCTTCTTGCTGACGAGAAGCTGAAAGTCGACAGCCTTATAGAAGCCATATTTGAAGTTGAAGATGCAGTAGCTGCTTATGAGTCTATAAAGGCGCCGGATAAGCCTCTTATAGTGATTCTTAAATATAATGAAGAGTCAGTTTATTCAAACAGAGTGGATTTACGCCCGGATAATATAGTGGCCAGCAATGCTGGGACAGCCGGGGCAGACGGAACAGTCGGAACGACCGGGTCAAACGGAGCGGCAATAGAAGGTGGGACCACCGGGGTGGCCGGTACTTCTGGAACAACCGACGCGTCAATCAGAACTGCCACTACAGCCGGGGAAGATGGAGCGGTGGGAACAGGCGGATCGGTGGGAGAAGGCGGGACCACCGGGGTGGCTGGGGTCGTTGGAGCACCCAAAACAGACAAAGGGCCTATCAGGACCAATACGATTCCAGGCGGCAGGATAAATGTGGGATTAATAGGCGCCGGCAGTTTTACAAAAGACACGCATCTTCCAAATCTTGAAAAACTTAAAAGTATTTTTAATATTTATGCTGTGTGCAGCAAAGAAGGTTCAGAGGCTGCAAGTATTGCCGGCCAATACAGGGCAAGTTTTTCAACCACTGATTACAGGGAGATTTTAAAAAATAACGATATTGGAATGGTATTGATAACGACGCGGCATAATCTTCATGCTCGTATTACTATTGACTGCCTCAACGCAGGCAAGGCTGTGTTTGTTGAAAAACCCATGGCGCTAAATGAGCAAGAGCTTGATGAGTTGGTTTGTGCCATTGAAAAGACAAACATGCCCTTTATTGTTGGATTTAACAGAAGGTTCTCTCCGTATGCTGAAGCGGCAAAAGAACTGGTTAAAAACAGGGTGAGCCCCCTTATTATAAACTACACAATGAATGCCGGTTTTATTCCAAAGGAGCACTGGGTCCATACCGAAGAAGGCGGCGGAAGAAATATTGGAGAAGCATGCCACATTTATGATTTGTTTAACTATTTTACAGACAGCAGCGTTGAGTATGTCAATGCTTTTTCCATCACACCAACGTCCGGCCAGTTTTTATTAAATGATAATTTTTGCGCCACAATAAAATATCATGATGGTTCCGTCTGCAGCCTTATCTATACTGCGCTTGGCGCCAAATCCGCGCCCAAGGAAAAAATGGAAATATATTATGACAGCAAAATGATAAGCATGCCAGATTATAAGGAGCTTAAGCTTTATGACGCAGCCGAAAAAACAATCAAAAAGGGTGTTCAGGATAAGGGACATCTGGAGGAACTGCAAAGGTTTGGAAGATCACTTCTTGTTCTTGATAAGCCTCAAAACCAGGTAATACCAATCGACCAGCTTGTTGAGGCAACCAGGGTAAGTTTTGAAGTGGAAAAGCAGATTATGCAATAAAATTGTGTTGTTTTACCGGGAAAATATTTTGTAATTGGCATAAATCAAGCAATTATTGTTTTTTAGAATTGATTATAAATAGGGACTTGATTCCAAAATACCAAAACTAAATTACAACATCTTACTTTAAGGAACTTATATACCAGTCTATAGTCTTTTTTAAACCGTCATGGAAGCCGGTTTTTGCTTTAAAACCAAACTCTTTCTGCGCCCTAGAGGTGTCAAGACATCTGCGCGGCTGGCCATCAGGTTTTGAAGTGTCCCATATGATTTTACCGCCCCAGTCTATCAGCTCTTCGATTTTTTCAACCAACTCTCTTATTGGCGTCTCCAAACCGGCACCAAGATTTACAGGCTCAGGCTTGTCGTATTTTTCCGTTGCAAGCACAATTCCTTCAGCGCAATCCTCAACATATAAAAACTCCCTTGTTGCCTTGCCTGTCCCCCACACTGTGACTTCCAGCAGCTTGTTTATCTTGGCCTCATAAAACTTCTTTATAAGCGCAGGTATTACATGGGAAGATTTAGGGTCAAAATTATCCCCCGGGCCATAAAGATTTACCGGAAGCAAAAATATTGAATTAAAACCATACTGCTTCCTGTATGCCTGTGACTGGACAAGGAGCATTTTCTTTGCGAGCCCATAAGGCGCATTGGTCTCTTCCGGATATCCGTTCCATAAATCATCCTCTTTAAATGGAACCGGGGTGAAATTGGGGTATGCGCAAATTGTACCAAGCGCCACAAATTTTTCCACATTATTTAACCGGGCTTCCTCCATAAGGTGGACACCCATAACCAGGTTTTCATAAAAAAAGCTGCCGGGGTTTTCTATATTTGCCCCAATTCCGCCTACGACTGCTGCAAGATGGATGACAACTTCCGGTTTCTCAGCATTGTATAATTTTCTTATTACATCAATATCCCTTAAATCATATTCCTCTATTTTGGGCACAAAAACATTTTTACAGCCTCTTTCAGAAAGTTTTTTGACTACAAATTTTCCCAAAAAACCTGCGCCGCCAGTAACCATTATTCTTTTATTTTTTAAATCAATCATTGTTTGCTTACCCTGCCTGAATCAAAATATTGTAAAATATGTCTT
>JBBQDW010000169.1:0-3954 GCA_038320085.1 Candidatus Humimicrobiales bacterium | reverse complement strand
ACCCAGAAGTACCGCAATATCACAACTATTTGTTATTACAGTAAGTTTTGATCTGTTGGTAATATTTAGTGCAGTCTGGTATCCGGTGGTGCCGGCCTCAATAAGGATGACATCTTCTTCCTCTATAAGGGTTGAAGCTGCCAGCGCTATCCGCTTTTTCTCATCAATATACTTTTCTTTCTGGACATCGAATTTCATTTCATGGCCCACAGAAAGGATGTTGACTGCTCCGCCGTGCGTTCTTTTTAAAAACTCTTTTTTTGCCAGCTTGTCCAAATCCCGCCTTATTGTAAGTTCTGACACGCCTATTGTTTTTGCAATATCGATTGCTTTTACGCTGCCTGTCTTACTGATAAGGTTAAGTATATATTGACGTCTTTCTTCGCCTAACATTTTTTACCGCCTGCCTTTATAAACATTTGTAGCAAATATTTATAAAATTAAAAAGTTATAATTTCGCTATTCTTAAAATATTTCACAAGCCAGGGTTGGAGGTGTTTGTCTAAAGCGGCAGGTCCACCCATTTTTTCTCCCTGTCCGAAATTACTCCTGCCTCAATTACTTCCTGTACTTTATAGCCTGCTTCCATATCTGCATCCGGTTTTGTACCGTCTGTGATATTTTTTATAAAGTCGTATGAATTACCCGCATGATATCTTATCCATCCGATAGAGAATTTCGGGCCCGGAAATGACGCCGCCGGCTTTGGATAACGCTGTACCGTCTCCAGGGCCTTAAACCCCCTCCATCCGCCAATAGGTTCTTCAGTATCCCTGGTATCGTAGACTTCAAGATAGTTTGGCTGCATGCTGTTAAACTTAATTGCCCCTTTTTCACCATGTATTTCAAGTCTTATTTCATCATTTGCGCCTGTTGCTACTTTGGTTGCCTCCAGTGTCCCAAGGGCGCCATTTTCGAGTTCAAACATCAAAAGGGCCAAATCATCCACATCAACCTGGCACATCTTTCCGGGACTGCCTGCCAGGGGCCTTTCCTTTACAAATGTCTCAAGTCTTGAATAAATCTTTTTAAAGTCCCCCATCAAAAACCTTATCAAATCAATGACATGGGATGCAAGGTCGTAAAGTGAACCTCCTCCGCAGAATTTTTTCTGTACCTTCCAATAAGAGGGCCTGTCCGGGTCCGAATTTCCCGCATGCAGATATGCCGCCCTTACACTGTATACCCTGCCTAAAAAGCCTTCTGATATAAGCTGCCTTGCCCGCATAGTTGCAGGGGTATATCTGTATTCAAAACACATCTGGCTTACAAGTTCCTGATGGGAATTTGCCGCCTTTAGTATTTCTTTTGCCTGCTCAAGGTTCATTGCCAGCGGTTTTTCACAATTTACATGCTTGCCGGCGTTAAGCGCATCTATAACTATGTCTTTATGCAGATTATTGGGTGTGCAGACTGAGATTATATCTATATCATCTCTTTTTAACAGGTCCCTGTAATCATCGGTAGCAAATTCAAAGCCTGCCTGGTCAATACCTTCCTCGGCATCTGAAACAGGGGAAGAACAGACGCCGACCATTTTAAGCCTTGCCGGAACCGGTTTGTAAAAAAACGGCAGGTTAAGAAAAGAAATCGTGTGGACCTTTCCTATAAACCCATAGCCGACCATGCCGACACCAAGTGTTTTCATATTTAAACCTCCAGACTAATTACTTTTAAAAACAGGATTATTTAATAGATCAAATCCAATTTTACATTTAAGATATTGCATTATTTAATATAGCAAATCCAATTTTGAAATTAAGATCTTGCATTATTTAATAAATAAAATCCAATTTTACATTTAATATCATGCATTAAACATACCCAAATTCTTTTTCTGCGATAGTAATTGATTCGTCAATAATGTCCAGCGCCTTTGCGGCAACTTCTTCTTCCATAATAAGAGGCGGGGACATTCTTAAGTTATGGTTTGCGGGAATCCATGCAAGCCCTTTTGAGAATGCTATCTGATATACTCTTTTCCCTGCTTCTAAAAAAGGCTCCCTGGTATTTAAATCTTTGACAAGTTCGATGCCAAGAAGACAGCCCTTGCCTCGGACTTCACCGATGATCTTATGGGAATCTTTCATTTTTACCAACTTTTTCATGATAAAATCACCAAGCTTTGCAGACTTCTCAACAATATTTTCTTCCTCAATTACTTCAAGCGAGGCAAGTCCGGCCGCTGCAGCCATAGGGTTTCCGCCATAACTTGTCGACGCAGAAATCTTTTCTAAAACATCAGTCATTTCTTCCTTTACCGCAAATGCGGTTGCAGGGAAACCATTTGCGAGCCCTTTTCCAAAAACCATTATATCGGGGACCACACCGTAAAGGTCCACACACCACATTTTGCCTGTGCGCGCGCAGCAGGTGAGAACCTCATCAACAATAAGCAGGATGCCAAGCCTGTCGCAGAGTTTTCTTATTGCAGGAAGGTAGTCATCCGGGTAGACAACTGAGCCGTTCCACCCCTGAATAGGTTCCATAATTATTGCTGCAACATTTCCTGTGCCTTCCATCTTTATTTGTTTTTCTAATGCATCAACACAAAACAGTTTGCACTCCGGATACTTCTTGTCAAAGGCGCAATGATAGCAATGCGCGCCGGGAGCAAGATGCATTCCAACCGCTCTTGGCCCTGTCGTGTAATCTGCAGTCTGGGTGACCGATACTGCGCTCATGGTCTTTCCATGGAAATCACCCCAGAATGAGAAAAACTCATATTTTTTTGTATGCGCCCTGGCAGCTCTCATTGCTGCCTCCACTGATTCGCAGCCGGCACAATACATTTGAATGCCGTTTAAATTTCCGGGAGTCAGTGACGCAAGCTTTTCAAGAAATAATGTTTTTATTTCAGTAGAAAAATCGTGGCAGTTCATCAGCTGTCCGGTGTATTTTTGGATGTATTCCACAACTTTCGGGTGGCAGTGTCCAAGGTTAGTGACATATATTCCTGAAGAAAAGTCGATATATTTATTTCCATCGGCATCAGTTAAGGTCACTCCATGCCCGCTTTCGAAGGCCACCGGAAACAACTTTACCTGTGATGAGTATCCTTTCATATATTTCTCGGCCCTGCTGTGTATGTCTTTCGATCTCGGACCGGGCGCCGGCACTTTCATGTCCGGAACAGAGGCCGGGTCCACTTTTGCCCAGTTTTTATCATAATTCATTTTGTTCTCCTTTATAAGTAATGATACAAATTAATACAAAATAATCCAAAAATTGTACTAAATTGTATTTTAAAGCTTTAAATTTGAATGTCAATCTTTTTTTAAGCCTGTTTTCAACACAATTACATGACTTCGAGCAGTTTTCTTCATAGAAAAGTAATATCCCTTAAAAAAAGGCGTATTAACTAATTTTTACGCGGGATGAAAAAAAATGTATACTTTCCCTATACAATTATTATCAAACGACCGGCAGGTCCAAGATTATTATGCAACGACTGGCTTGCTTGGAAATATCATGCAACAATTGGCTGGTTTGGGATTATTACAAAAATCAAGGCCGGGTCAGGTTATAGTACAATGATTGTACAGTCAGGGATTTAATATCAGTTTAAACAAGTTTATCTTAAGTGTTTAAAAAAACAAAAATTGGTATAGCGTTGAGTAGCGGCGGCGCCAGGGGGCTTGCCCATATCGGAGTTCTGGAAGTCCTTGATGATTTAGGGGTACAAATAGGCGCGGTCAGCGGCACCAGCATGGGCGCACTCATAGGTGCGGTATACTGCAGCGGTGGAAACCTGGAAGAGATTAAAAAACTTTTATTCTCTACTGACTGGAAGACCTTTCTGGTATTTTCAGTGTTCCAGCTTTCACGCGCCGGAATTATGAAAGAAAAAAAAGTTGATGAAATATTAAAAAAATTTCTTGGCGACAGAACATTTGAAGATTGCGAAAAGCAGTTTTGCTGTGTAGCGGTAGATATATCAAGCGGCAGCAAAGT
>JBBQDW010000168.1:0-3996 GCA_038320085.1 Candidatus Humimicrobiales bacterium | reverse complement strand
AAAGGAAAAGCTTTAATGAGTATTTCAGCAACAATTAACAAACTTCAGCAAATGAAACTATTCGGAATGGCAAGAGCCCTAAAATCTGCATCAGAGATTGGGTTTTCTGGCCTTGGAACTGATGAGCTACTTGCCCATCTTGTTGACTCTGAATGGGAGGAAAGACACACAAGAAGGCTTGAAAGGCTTCTTAAAGATGCCAAATTTCGCTACCAGGCGTCAGCCGGCGAAATTGATTTTTGCCTTTCAAGAAATTTTAGCAAAGAAGCTTTTTTAACCTTTTCCGATACTACATGGATAGAAAAAAAGAAAAATATAATTATTTCGGGCCCTACTGGGGTCGGTTATGACAAGTATTTTGTTATGTAAAGTTTTTACCAGTATTAAGATTAATAACAGTGATTTTCCGGCAAAAAACTTTACATAATATTTCAAGTTACATTTAAAATATACTCCTTATCATTTTAAAAAGGAGTATTGTCAAATGAAAAATCAAAAAACAATTCATGAGCTTGTAGAAATTGTGCTCATGAAGATGCGCGAACTTAAGTATTCAGAAAAAACCCTTAAATCCTATGAAAAAGTCTGGAATTCATTTAAGGCATTTGCAGAAGGTAAAAATATCAGATTCTATACAACTGATACCGGAATGGAATTTCTAGAGCAGAAGTGTAAATTCATTTCCAACTACCCGGTAAAGTACACCATGGAGGAAAAAGTAAGGGCAATTAATAGAATTGACGAGTACTACAAGTATGAAATAATTTCAACAAAAAGGCCTCAAAGAAAAACATATATTTTTCCAGAGGCATTTAAAAAGCAAGTTAATTCATACATAGTCTGCAGAAAGGCAGGAGGTCTCTCAAAGGTGCGCATCCAGACCATAAGCTCCTACCTGGAGAGATTTACCAATTATCTTTATGATATTGGACTTAAAAAGATAGAAGAACTACAGGCTTCTCATGTTAATGGTTTTATCCAGTTTTCAACAAAGTATACCGCATCAACTGTAAGGGATACCTTTACATGTCTGCGCGGTTTTTTATCTTTTATCTACGAGAAAGGTTATACAGATAAGAATTTATCATTTATGGTTCCATCAATTAGACTTGCCAGAGAGTGCACAATACCATCTGCGTATTCAAGAGATGAAGTGGAAAGAATCTTAAGTTGCATAAACAGGAGCAATATTAAAGAAATACGGGATTATGCCATGCTTTTGCTTGCTGCAAGATTGGGACTGAGGGCTTCAGATATTACCAACTTGACTTTTAGCAGTCTTAACTGGGAGAAGAATTTAATTGAGATAGTACAGGAAAAAACAAAAAAATTACTTCAGCTTCCACTTTTAAATGAAGTCGGTGATGCAATAATTGATTATCTTCGTGTGCGTCCAAAGGTTTTAAGTGAATATGTATTTTTAAGGATCGAAAATCCCCCGGAAAAAATGCACGGTCATTCACTTTATGAAATTACCAATAAATACATAAAAAGAGCCAAAGTTTATGTACCGCCAGGCAAAAAACATGGGCCGCATGCACTGAGGCATTCCCTCAGCAGCATGATGCTGGAAGCCAATGTGCCCCTGCCGGTAATATCCGGAATACTATCTCATACAAGCATGGAAATTACCAAGGTATATTTAAAAATTGATGTGTCCCACTTAAGAGAATGCGCTCTTGAAGTACCGGACATTGCTGTGGAGGTATAGCCGTTATGGAAAATGAAAACAATAAAAATATAGCTTTTTTAAAAAAACAGCTGGAAAGCTTCATATCATATAAGCGTGCACAGGGATATAAGTATAAATCAGAAGAGGAAAGCCTTGGCAGGTTTATCAAATTTTTAGAAGGCTTTGGAATTTTTGAAGATAAGCTCTCAAAAGATGCAGTTTTAGAATATAGCAGCAAACGCCCGCACGAGACAGCTAAAAATCATGCAAACAGGGTAAGTGATTTAAAACAGTTTGCAACATATTTAAATGAGAAAGGATACCAGGCATATATACCTATTGTGCCCAAATCTTCAAAGTACACATCATCATTTGTCCCATATATATTTACACATGATGAGATCTTTAGGATCTTTAAAGAGGTTGACAGGCTAAAACCAAACTCCCGCTACAACTGTGCTGCTGTCTATCCGGTACTGTTTAGAATGCTATATGGCTGTGGCCTTAGAATATCAGAAGCCCTTAATTTAAAAGTCGGG
The DNA here is from genome assembly GCA_038320085.1 of Candidatus Humimicrobiales bacterium. Classification (GTDB taxonomy): domain Bacteria; phylum Actinomycetota; class Humimicrobiia; order Humimicrobiales; family Humimicrobiaceae; genus Fen731. The sequence goes on along the minus strand of JBBQDW010000168.1, from coordinate 1,785 downwards.
GATGTGGATTTGGCTGGTGGCATTCTTACTATAAAAAAATCAAAATACAACAAAGACAGACTAGTGCCTATGTCTGAGTCCCTAAATTTAATATGCAGAATATTTTACAAAAAGATACACAAAAACTCATCAGTAAATGATTACTTTTTTAAAAACAAAAACGGAAGCCAGCGCAGCAAGTGCACAGTATACGGGCGGTTTCGCGAGCTTCTCTGGGAAAGTGATATCCCTTACAGGGGAAAAGGCAAGGGACCAAGGCTTCATGACGTTCGCCATGTGTTTTGTTGCCATTCATTAAAAGAAATCTCAGATAAGAAAATAGACCTCTACTGCGCATTGCCTGTACTCTCAACCTATCTGGGACATAGTTCAATAAAAGCAACAGAAAAATATCTTAGGCTGACAGAGGAACTATATCCAGATATAATCAGGCGCACCGGCAACATCACTTCATATGTTTATCCGGAGGTGTATAAAAATGAAGCCTACTGATTTTGCATATTACCTTACAAACTTTCTATCAAAACACCTTCCGGGCACTGAAGGCTGCAGTGCAAATACGATTTCTGCCTATAGGGATGCTTTTAAATTGCTGCTGTTGTTTGCAAACAAGAAAGAAAAGATAAAAGAACAAAAACTAAAGTTGTCTTTAATTGATAAAGATTTTATTTTGCGTTTTTTGTTATGGATTGAAAATGAACGCGGCTGTGCTGTTATTACAAGAAATCAAAGACTTGCTGCAATTCATTCGTTCTATTTATATCTTCAAAGGGAACTTCCGGATTACATCTACCGGTTCCAGGAAATTTTATCAATACCCTTTAAAAAGTATCCACAGAAAACATTAAATTTCTTGTCGACAGATGCAGTTAAAGCGCTTCTTGCGCAACCTAATATCAATACAGAAAGTGGTCGAAAACATCTTTGCATCTTAAGCTTAATGTATGCAACCGGTGGCCGTGTGCAGGAAATAGCCGATCTGAGAGTATCGGATGTAATGTATAACGCCGGCTCTCTAGTAAAGCTTACTGGAAAAGGAAACAAAAGTAGATTTGTACCATTAGAGGCTACTGTTGTTAAATTACTTTGCCAGTACTTAGAAGATTTTTCTTTGGCCGAGTCTTCTAAAAGTATGGAACTTCTATTTACAAACCATTCACAAAATAAATTAACTCGGCAAGGCATAACCCATATTCTAAAAAAATATGCTGACATGGTTCAAAAAAAGCAACCTGGGCTAATACCTAAAACCGTTTCGCCGCACAGCCTGAGGCATTCCCGTGCGGTCCATTGGCTTCAAGCTGGAGTGGACTTAATATATATCAGAGATTTACTAGGACATGTCAGTGTTCAAACCAGTGAAATTTATGCCCGCGTTGATGGAGAAATGAAAAGAAAAGCTTTGGAAAAAGTATCTTCATATGTTTTTGCTGATGAAATGCCTTCATGGCAAAAAAATAAATCTTTAATGGCGTGGTTAAAAGAATTGAATTAAATAGTTTGAATAGTTATGTAAAGTTTTTTGCCGGAAAAATACTGTTATTAATCTTAATACCGGTAAAAACTTTACATAACAAAATACTTGTCATAACCTACCCCAGTAGGGCCCGAAATAATTATATTTTTCTTTTTTTCTATCCATGTAGTATCGGAAAAGGTTAAAAAAGCCTCTTTGCTAAAATTTCTTGAAAGGCAAAAATCAATTTCGCCGGCTGACGCCTGGTAGCGAAATTTGGCATCTTTAAGAAGCCTTTCAAGCCTTCTTGTGTGTCTTTCCTCCCATTC
>JBBQDW010000167.1:0-4067 GCA_038320085.1 Candidatus Humimicrobiales bacterium | reverse complement strand
CACAGTAAATATGAGATTGGCAATCAAATACAATTTTTTAGGGCTCGCTTTTTTTAATCTTGTAAAAAAGTGGAGGCTTTTAACAGATGAGCTAATATTTTGTTTTAAAGGCACATATTTTAAAAGTATAAAAACAGTTGCGATCCCCGGAATCATTGCCAGGGGAGTGTAATTGATGCCAATTTTTTTCAGGATAAGTATTACCAGCAGTGCGCCAAAAGCAACGCCAAAATTTCCGCCAAAATTTATAAGTGCCGTTCCAAATCCCTTTTTCTTACCTCCATAATGGCCCGCCATAGCGGCACTGGCCGGATGATATGCAGCGATACCCAGGTTACCCAAAAATAAAAACAGGATAATTACCCAATAGTTTGGGATCACTCCCAGCAGGCTAAGGAATACAGAGGTTACTAACGGACCCGCGACAATAAAATATTTCAAACCCCGCCTGTCAGCAATATAGCCAAATACCGGCGCAAAAAGGCTGTTGGATATAACACTTGTTGCGCTAAGGAGGCTCACCATAAAAAGCGACAGCCCGAACTTATAGGTAAGTATTGGGATAAGGCCAATATAGAAGCTCTGGTAAATATCAGTTATAAAATGACTGCCGGCAGTAAGGCCTATCTGTAATTTGTCAAATTCTAAATTACCGGATTTGGAATCCTGGATTTTTACTTTTTTCATAAAGGTTTTGTTCTGCATGTATTGGGATTATAGCAATGAATCCATATTTTCTATATATTAAATTGTGTTTTAAATTATTATTGTTTTTTGGCAAGCCGCCAGATATAAATGAAAAATAATTTGAAAAAAGTTATTATAATCCATATTAAATAATTCCTGTTTTTTTAGTAATATATAACGACAATAGGCAACACTAATATTACAAGGAGCAGTATAGATGTGTGAACTTTGTATGAAGCACGGGGCGGGAAAAAAATGGTATCTCAACGCGCAGCATTATTCCGATGAAATAGTTGAAAAATATAACCTCCGAGACTACCTGATGGAACAATACAAGAATTTTGAACAGGTATCAGTTAGGAAAGTTCACGGTTTTAACGCAGTCGGCCTGGATTACAAGCTCAGGATGCCGATAATTGGAAGGATTATAAAAAATACTGCCCAAAGGATGCTCCACAGTACAAAACCACCTGTAAATCCTCTAAAAGCCGAGGGCCATATAGGCCAGGTTGTTCCACTGGAAGACGGTATTGCAATCCTGGAAGAATGTGCCGCTGAACCAATGATAAATAAAAACTGCATGTGCAGGTATATGTCTCGCGGAGTAAAAGAAGCCTGCTGCATCAATTTCGGAGTTATGTCTGAGATACTGGAAAAACTTCCGCGTTTTATTCCGGAAAAGGACAAGTTCCACCTTACCAGGAATGAAGCTATAGAAAGATTTACAGAAAATAACAGGAAAGGTTATATAGGAACCATCTGGTTTGGGCCATTTCCTTATATTAACAATCTTTGCTCCTGCGCAAATCCTGAGTGTGCCGGTATCCGTCCCAGGGTCGATTTTGATATATTTTCAATATATAAGGCTGAGTATGTAATACAAATGGACAGGCAAAAATGTTCCGATTGTAGGGTGTGTGTTTCAAAATGTCCTTTTAAAGCTTTTAGTTTTGACAGTTCAACCAAAGAAGTAAAACTGGATCTAAATAAATGTTACGGGTGCGGTGTCTGCAGACATTTCTGTCCGGATGACGCTCTTAATCTCTCACCTAGGGATGAAGTCCCTGAAGTTTGCGGTAAATATTAGGAACTTTGTTTCGGAAATACTTATTTACCTGTTTTTAATATAAAGATTTTATATGACAAAGAAAATAAAAATATCAATAGATTACCATAAATGCGGGGATGGGGTAGGAGTTGACCCAAGGGAATGCTGTAAATGTCTTCAGGTGTGCAAACCTGCAATTTTCCTTCTTCACCAGACCATGGGTTCTGAAGAAAAAGATCCTTATAACCCGGAAAAATGGAGGGTAACTGCTCTGTGGCCGACTCTATGCAATCTCTGTATGATGTGTGTAAATGAATGCCCGGTAAATGCCGTGTCGGTTGTACAATAAAAGCTTCGTAATAATAAGGATCCGGATAATTATTTTATGATTCGGGTAATTAGTAATGGATAAAGATGAGCCAAGTAATAAAGATAAATCAATAGATAAAGATAAATCAATGGATAAAGATAAACTAATTGAAAAAAATAAATCAATGGATAAAGATAAATTAATGGATAAAGATAAATTAATGGATAAAGAAAAAGACTTTAAAAAGTGCCTTGTAATTGGCGGCTCCGGAATGCTTGGTTTCGAAATAGCAAAACAGCTTCTTGAAGATGGAAAAGAAGTCAGCATACTTGACCTTGCAGCTTTTAATGACAACCGGTTTAAAGGTTACATAGGGGACATTAGAAACCGGGAAGACATAAAGATGGCCTGCGTCGGTACACAAGGTGTCGTGGATATTGTTTTCCAGACAGCAGCAGCAGTATGGGATACAAAAACACCTCCTGAAGTTTATGAAGATGTAAATGTAAAGGGCAACCTAAATGTAATAGATATATGCCGTGAACTGGGGATTAAAAAACTTGTGTATTCGAGCACCATAGATGTTGTAGTGGATGGCAGAAAACCGATAGTTTATGGTGATGAATCCCTTCCATATCCCGAAAAACTCCCTAAGGACCATTACTGCAGGACAAAAATTATTGCAGAACAGATTGTTACGGGCGCAAACAGTATTGAGCTTTTGACATGTTCTTTGAGGCCCGCCGGGATGTATGGTCCCCGCGATAAATACCACTTAACAAATATTATAAAAGCAGCAATGAGCCGTGCAAATTTCAGGCTTGGAAACGGATCGGCAAAGTTTAGCCATGTTTATTCGGAAAATGCCGCACACGCTCATGTGCTTGCAGCAAAAAATCTATATGAAGGCTCGCCTGTTGCAGGAAACATATACTTTATTACTGACCATCAGCCGGCAGAGAACCTGTTTGATTTTATGAAACCATTCCTGGAGGGCCTTGGGTTAAAGCCGCCCAAAAAATCTATCCCATATAATGTCGCATACCCAATGGGCTGGCTGAATGAAAAGATAAATCCGCGAACAGTTTTTAATACCTTTGCAATCATACAGACTTGTATTGACCATACCTACATTCATGATAAGGCGACAAAAGATTTTGGTTATGAGCCTATAGTATCAAAAGAAGAAGCCTTTAAAAGAACTCTTGAGTGGTTTAAACAAAATTGGACCAATCTGTTTCCTTCGTGACCAAAATAATTACCAGATTCATTCGATTTACTTTTTAAGATTGACACCCGGAATGTTTAACATTCCGGCAAATAAATTTAAGATTGTATTGGAGATAAAAAGATGGAAAATTTTGATGTAAGCAATCCGTATTCGGATAATACTATAATTGAAGAAAGAAAATTGCGTGGATCAAGAAAAGCAATGGCGAGCTACTTGCTTTATAGTTATCAGAATAAGGTGCATGCTACCATGCACAGATATCTCGAAGTTGCAAAATTAAGAACTTTTGTAAATGAAATAAAGCAGGGGTCGGTAGTTGACCATTTTATCAGGGCAGTTGCAATGACTCTTAAAGAAAAACCGGAACTTAATGCGACATATGACGGTGAAACTTACAGGATTTTTAAAGACGTAAACGTATGTTATGCGGTAAATACCGAAAGAGGCCTGGTAACGCCCGTAATAAGAAATGCAGACAAGCTTACGCTTGAAGAATTTTACGAAAATAGAAAGCAGATAGTATCACTGGTAATGGAATGGAAGCAGGAAAAGAGAGATATCACGGGAGGTACATTTACCATAACCAATTTGGGTAATTTTGGTGTTGACTGGCTGCACCCAATAATCAATCCGCCACAGGTAGCAATCCTGGGAATGGGAAGGATGTGCAGGCAGAACATTACCTGGGATATCAACGGATCTCCTTCTGAAAAAGAATTGATGCCGATAAGTATTACTTTTGACCACAGTGTCATTGATGGCAGTGGAGCTGCAGAATTTGCGCAGCTGCT
>JBBQDW010000166.1:0-4188 GCA_038320085.1 Candidatus Humimicrobiales bacterium | reverse complement strand
CAATAAGCAGTACTAAAAAATATAAACCTGACATTTTATGTTCTTATGATACTATATTAGTATCAATTGTCAACATCTATTTTCCTGTATCAATATTATAAAAGCTCATAAATGCTTCGCTGGGGATTAAGACTTTGCCGATTCTTTTCATTTTCTTCTTGCCTTTTTTTTGTTTTTCGAGCACTTTTCTTTTCCTTGATATATCACCGCCATAAAGCCCTGATGTTACGTCTTTCCTGTATGGGGCTATCTTTTCTTTGGCAATTATTCTTTTGCCTATAGCAGCCTGGATAGCAATCTCAAAATTTTCCCTCGAAATAAGCTTCCTTAATTTTGTCACCAGCTCGCGCCCTAAGTTATAGGCTCTTTCTTTGTGGACAATTGATGAAAGTTCATCGACCTGGCTGCCTGCAACAAGTATATCAAGCTTTACAAGCTCTGAAGGCTTAAAACCCAAAAGCTCATAATCAAGGGATGCAAAACCAGCGCTTACTGATTTTAAAAGATTAAAAAAGTCGACGATTATCTCTGAGAGAGGCAATACATACTTAATTTCAACCCGCTCAACAGAAAGATACTGCATATCGACAAATTCCCCCCTCTTGCCATTCGCAAGACTCATTATTTCACCGATATAATCTTTCGGGCTTATAATGCTTGCATTTACAAATGGCTCCTGTATCTGGCTGATTTTTTCTTCAGGAGGAAAATCAGAAGGTTTTTTGACTTCGATTGTCTCACCATCTGTCTTTACAATCCTATATGCAACATTTGGGGCGGTCGTTACAAGGCTTAGGTCATATTCCCTTTCAAGCCTCTCCTTGACAATTTCCATATGCAGAAGACCCAAAAACCCGCACCGAAACCCAAATCCCAAAGCATTTGAGACTTCCGGCGCATAATCAAGCGAAGAATCATTTAATGAGAGTTTGCCCAAAGCCTCCCTTAAGTCTTCGTAGCGCACTCCTTCTAACGGAAAGAGTCCGCAATAAACCATAGGCTTGGGCTTTTTACACCCATGCAGGATTATATCGGCCGGGTCCTTAACAGTTGTAACTGTATCACCTACTATTATACTGCCGATTTCTTTTACTCCGGTGATTATGTACCCGACTTCCCCGGCGACAAGATTATCCTTCTTTACCATTTTGGGATTTAGTACACCGACTTCTTCAACGGTGCTGACGGAGTTTTCTGTCATAAACTTGATTTTCATGCCCGCTTCAATAAAACCGTTTACTACCCTTATAAATACTACAATTCCCCTGTATGAATCATACTCAGAATCAAAAATAAGAGCCTGCAGCGGTTTTCCTTCATCCCCGGAAGGAGGAGGTATATCGACAATAACCCTCTCAAGGATATCTTCGATGCCCGCACCCGTTTTAGCGCTTACATGGAGCATTGTATTCTTGTCTACACCAAGAACAAGCCCGAGTTCTTCAGCAACCTCATCAGGCCTTGCGCTTTGAAGGTCTATTTTATTTATAACCGGTATGATTTCAAGGTCATTGGCAAGCGCAAGATATATATTTGCAAGAGTCTGCGCCTGGATGCCCTGGGTGGCGTCCACGACGAGTATTGCTCCCTCACATGCCGCAAGGCTTCTTGAGACTTCATACGAAAAATCGACATGACCGGGGGTATCAATAAGGTTAAAAATATAATGGCTGCCATCCAGCTTGCAATCGTAAAGAACCCTGACAGCGTGGGCCTTGATGGTTATTCCCCGCTCCCGTTCAAGGTCCATATCGTCCAGATATTGTTCAGACATTTCTCTTGAACTGACTGTGTCGGTCATCTCAAGTATCCTGTCGGCAATCGTTGATTTGCCATGGTCGATATGCGCGATTATTGAAAAATTCCTTATTAAATTTATATCAGTCATTTATATCCCTGCATGTCCCGGTTAGGTCTGCAATTGAATTATTTGTTTTTTATATTCCTGTGCATGTTGTATATTATAATCATATTTATACTCATATTACTGCTATCTATTGCAATCATATTTCTGGCACTTATCATATCAATTTGCCTGATGCTTACCATATTCCTGTATTTGTTTGTCTGCTAAATCCCTGCATTCTCTGTATTTTTGCGCTTCAACTTCTTAAAAAGGCCCAAAACAAATTTTATCTCTTCCATCTTCAGTAAATATGTAAAAAGCAAGTACAGGCCAGAGCCGGTTATAATGACAGCAAGCAGGATAAAAATAAAATACCACAAATTAGTGTAAGCATATTTTTTTAAAAAATGCCATAAAAAGTAAATTACAACTCCCATTGCTGCTGATGAAAGAAGTATCTTTCCGTATGATTTTACAATCCTTTTTCCACCAAGAAAACCCACTTTTTTCCTTAAGATTATTATAAGGACAACCACATTAAAAACCGATACCAAAGTTGTTGAAAGGGCCACGCCTGAAACATTCATGAACTTTATAAGCACCCAGTCCAAAAATGCATTCAGCGCTATTGAAAAAACCGCAACCTTCAGCGGTGTTTTGACATTTTTAAAAGCATAAAATATCCTGTTTAAAATCATTAAAAGCCCAAAAAAGACAAGTCCGAGGCTGTGAAAAATCAATAAGTAGGAGACTTTTTCTGTATTTTCAACAGTAAAATTATTATGTTCAAAAAGTAATTTTATCACGGGATAGCTTAAAATAATAAGGCCGGTGACCGCCGGCACCATAACGTAGCCGATTTCCCTTACCCCCAGTGAAAAACTTTCCTTTATGCCGCCTATGTCTTCTGAAGCGGCCTGCCTGGAAATCAGGGGATATAGTACAGTTATCACGGCGACTGAAAAGACCCCCAAAGGCAAATTGGCAACCCGCCAGGAGAGATCAAGGGCAGTAGTGTTTCCCGCACCAAGGCTTAAAGCGAATAATTTATCAATACTATTGTTTAACTGTACCGCGCCCAGGCTTAAGAGTATCGGGACCATGAGGGAAAATATCTCTTTTACTGCCGTGTTTTTAAAATCGATAATAAAGCGCCACTTAATTTTTGCAACCTTTATCTGCGGCAGCTGGACCACAAGCTGAAAAACCGACCCTGCCATAGTGCCGACGGCCATACTTACTATTCCCAGCCTGGAAGTAAATAATGCCACAGATATCACTATAAGTATGTTTAATATCAGGGGTGCCAGCGCCGGAACAGTAAACAAGTTATGCGCATTCAAAATGCCTGTTGTCAGCCCGGATATACTGAGCATTAAAACTGAAAATGCCATTATCCGGTTCATTATGACAAACTTTCCAATTTCTAACTGGTTGCCTGCGATTTTTGACAGAAGCGCCCCTATCTGCGGTGAAAAAATAAACAAGGCGGCAGATACTATTATGAAAAAAATTATCATTATATTTGTAACTGAACTTACAAAAGATTCGACTTCCTGCCTTGTTTTCTCTTTAATATATGAAGAATAAACAGGGATAAAGGCTGCAGTAATCAGCGACTGGGCGAAAAGTATAAAAAATAGATTAGGAATGAAAAAAGCCCAGGTGTAAGCGTCAGTATCATAACTCATTCCATAATATCCGGCCATTATCTGATCCCTGGCCAGCCCTGATATTTTGGAAAGAAGAGTTGCAATAATGACAATTACAGTTGCGCTAAAAATTCTTTTCCTGGAAAGAAGGTAATCTTCCTGTATATCCTGCATATCCTGCATATCCTGTATATCCTGCATATCCTGTATATCCTGTATAATTTTGGTATTATAACATTATAATTTGTAAAAAAGGATATTTTTAAGCCTGATGCAGGGTTACCTGTGGAGAAGATGCCGAATTGCCGCGTAATTTTAATAAATATTTTTGTTTTTTAAAAAAAGATGCTAAAATGTCAAGTCGTTTAAAAATTATAGTATTTGGAGGTTTGTTTTAATTGCCAAACATTAAGTCACAGATAAAAAGAGATAAAACCAATATAAAGAGTGCTGAGAAAAACCAGGTATTAAAAACCAAAGTCAAGTCCTTGAGCAAGAAATTTAGGCAGACAGTTGACAGCAAAGACAGCGCTGAAGCAAAAGTTGTTATGAGTTCCTATTTTAAAGCGCTTGATAAAGCCGCAAAAGCCAACACAGTAAAGGATAATTTTGCTGCAAACAAGAAATCAAAAGCTGCAAAATATTTAAATAAGGCAGAGGCATCTACAGAAAAAGCTGCAGAAAAAGCTA
>JBBQDW010000165.1:0-4212 GCA_038320085.1 Candidatus Humimicrobiales bacterium | reverse complement strand
AAACGAAAGGAAGAGATTGGATTTGTTTACAAAGATAAGGCTTAAACTGGTTACATATTTCCTGCTTCTTTTAATGGGGGGCCTGGTTGTCAGGCTTTATTTCCTGCAGGTCATGACCGGCGATCTTTATGCCAGCCAGGCACAGCAAAGCCTGCTGCGTTCAAAGAATATACCTGCGCCGAGGGGGAATATTTACGATAGAAACGGCAAACTGCTGGTAAAAAGCATTCCTGCTCCTGCTATTGCAATAGATCCTCGTATTGTTTCAGGAAATGAAGACGTAATAAACGAACTTTGTGAAAAACTCAGCCTGGATAAGAGTGTGCTGCTGGAAAAAATAAATAAAAGCAATATCTCATATCTTGAAAGAATAATATTAAAACAGGATATCGATTATGGGACGATGATCTATTTTAAGGAGAATAAGGACAGGCTGCCCGGAGTGGAAATCGTTGATGTTTTTTTACGCGAGTACGAATACGGCAACCTTGCAGCTCATATCCTTGGCTATACAGGAGAAATCGATGAAGCAAGAATGAAAATGAGCAAATACAGCATAGGATACGAAGGCGGGGACCAGATCGGTCTCACAGGGATAGAGGATACATATGAAAATGTCCTGAGAGGCTCTAAGGGCAAAATCACATATGAAGTAGATCCGCAGGGCAGACCTGCCAGTACTGTTGAAAAAATCCCCTACACTCCTGGAAATGACCTGTACCTGACTATAGATATCGACCTGCAAAAGACAGTTGAAGAAATACTTGCAAGTTCCATAGACCAATTACGTAAAGTTAAAGAAAAAGGTACAGCAGATAATTATAAGGTTCCAGGTGGGGCGGTGGTTGTCCTTGACCCTGAGAGTAATGAAGTACTGTCAATGGCCACTTATCCTACATATGACCCTTCTGTTTTTACCGGAGGGATCTCTGAGGCCGACTGGGCCTATTTAAACGACCCAAAAAATGACTTTCCCTTAAACAACAGAGCAATAATGGGATATCCTCCAGGTTCAGTATTTAAACTTGTAACCGCTTATGCGGCACAGAGCGAAGGTATTATAAACACCAGCCGGTATGTGACCTGTCGTGGTGTCTGGACAGGTCTTGGAGCTGATTTTCCGAAATGGTGTTGGGCAAAAGGGGGCCATGGCGCTTTAAATATTTTTGGAGCAATACAGAATTCCTGCGATATATTTTTTTATGAGATGGGATATGAATTATTAATAAAAAATAAGAATGCTGATGAACTGCTGCAGAAATATTCAAGGATTTTTGGTTTTGGCAGCAAGTCGGGGATTGATTTGCCAAATGAAGATCCGGGAGTTGTCCCTGATAAAGCATGGAAAAAAGAATATTTTAAGGACCAGAAACAAAACACGATCTGGTTTCCGGGAGATACGGTTAACATGGCAATCGGTCAGGGGGATATACTGGTGTCTGTATTGCAGATGGCAGAAGCATATTCAATCCTTATTAACAGGGGCCTTGATTTTACTCCCCATATCGGTATGGAAGCAAAAGATGCAAGCGGGGAAACTTTTGTTGAGCTTTCAGCCAGTCAGCCCGTAAATCTTGAATTAAACAGGGAATATATGGAAAATATTGAAAAAGGTCTGGGCCTTGTTGTATCGTCAGGAACCGCGGCCGGAAGGTTTCTTGGTTTCCCATTAAAAGAAATCCCTACAGCAGGCAAAACAGGAACAGCAGAAGTTGCAGGAAAGCAGGATTATGCATGGTTTGTCACATATGCGCCGATTCAAAAACCGCAGTATGTAATTGTAGTCATGTTAGAACAGGCAGGCGGCGGCTCAGTGGCTGCTGCCCCCATCGCCAGGAAGATATATGAGTATCTTTTCAATATAACAAAGAAAACTTAAAAGGAATCGTATCTAATCAGTACAGCTAAAATTAATTCAATTAGATATACCAAAAATGCAGTATACAAATAAAAACAAATATTTTAATAAAGAGCCTTCAGCAACACTGTCAGAGGAAAAAAAGAGAAGCATCAGCTTTGATTTTATCCTCCCGGCAGCAGTATTTTTATTGTCAGGTTTTGGGCTTCTTATAATATACAGCGCGACAAAATTCAGCATGCCAAACAACGTTACAGATCCGGCCTTTTATTTAAAAAAGCAGGGCTTTTGGCTTATAGGGGCAGTCGTGCTCTTTGTCCTGCTGCAGTTTATAAATTACAGGGTCCTGGCCAGGTTCTGGTGGTTCCTTCTGATAATAGTAGCTGCAATTCTTGCTGCTGTACTTCTTTTTGGATACGAGGTAAATGGTTCCAAGAGCTGGATAGATTTGGGGATATCGTCGGTGCAGCCGTCGGAATTTGCCAAGATATTAATGGTGGTGGTAACGGCGTCACTGCTTTCAAAATGGCCCAGGGAAAAGGTAAACCATGTCGGTTTTAAAAAAGTGTCGGCCTCCCTGCTTGCGGCAGTGCTCATTATAGTAATGGTATTGCTTGAGCCTGATTATGGGACCGCATTTATTTTTTTCCTTACATATATGGGGATACTCTTTATATCTGGGGCAAACTTTCTATATTTTTTTGTAATCATGTCTGCTACAGTGGGAGGTTTTTTTGCCGCAATAAAGACCGGCATCATAAAACAATACCAGTTAGACAGGATACTTGTATTTATGAAGCCGGATATCCAGCAGCAGTCAATAGGGTACAACCTCTTTCAATCAAAACTGGCGATAGGTTCGGGAGGTTTCTGGGGAAAAGGGCTGTTTTTAGGAAAACAGACAAATTTAAGCTATGTGCCTGAGCATCATACAGATTTTATTTTTTCAGTTATCGGTGAAGAGATGGGATTTCTGGGAGCAATTGCAGTAATACTCATTTTCGCTATAATAATATGGCGTTGTTTTTATATTGCCGCAAATTCAAAAAACAGCTTCGGTACTTTGATTGCCTCAGGTATAGGGTTTATAATATTGTCCCAGACTGTAATCAATATTGGAATGACCATAGGCATCATGCCTGTCATAGGGATACCGCTTCCCTTTTTAAGCTACGGCGGCTCAAACCTGCTGGCAATCTTTATCGGTGTTGCGCTTGTTGAAAATATATACTTAAAAAGGGAACTGAGGCCGGATCGCGAGCTGGCATACAAGGATTTTTAACTGAGCGATAAAATCCTGGGAGCTTGTACGAGAATATAACTCCCGGTTATCTTTACGAACATTAAAAATATGAAAAATTTTTTAGAATTTAAAATGCTTGAAAAGCTGCTTAAAGGTATTGAAAAACCGGGCAGGTATATAAACCACGAATGCGGCGCAAAAAGCAAAAGCCTTGAATATATCGGTGAGCGCCCCGGCACAATTCTTGCTGCGCTGTTTTTTCCTGATATCTATGAAATCGGAATGTCCAATGCCGGCATTGAGATACTGTACGATATTATAAATAAATCCCCGGATTATAGCGCGGAAAGGGTTTTTTCCCCATGGGTGGACTTTGAAGAGAGCCTTCGTAAAAATAAAATACCGCTTTTTTCTCTTGAGAACAGGATATTTTTAAATAATTTTGATTTGATAGGCTTTAATGCGGCGCATGAAATGCTTTATACCAATATATTGAACGGGCTTTACCTTTCCGGGCTTGACCATGTATCAGAAAAAAGAGGCAATATATTTCCGCTTGTGTGTGCAGGTGGGACATCAGTTTTTAATCCCTGGCCGCTTTCAAAATTCATGGATTTTATGGTTGTGGGAGACGGCGAAGAAGTAATAAGCCAAATCCTTAAAACAATAAAGGATTTTAAGGAAACAAATCCCGAAAGTGCCGGAAGCGCCGGAAGCGCCGAGATTGACGAAAGTGCGGGAAGTATGGGACGAAATGACGGCAGCACACACGAAGACTATTGCAGTGCCGGGGAAAATAATGATGGCAAAGGACCAGGAAGCGCCGAAAGTCCGGAAAGAGCCGAAAGTGCCGAAAACCATGAAAGTGCCGAAAACCATGAAAGTGCCGAAAACCATGAAAGTGCCAAAAGCCAAAAAAACGAACTTCTAAAAAAACTGGCAGTCCTTGACGGGGTTTTTGTCCCCCGACTCTATAAGATCATTTACAATTCCAATGCACAAATACAGAGTATAGAGTCATCAGGCAAGGGAATTGCCGTTGTTGTTAAAAAAGCTGTTTTAAAGGATCTGGATAGTTTTAAAATCGTATGCGATCCGGTAATACCCAATA
>JBBQDW010000164.1:0-4225 GCA_038320085.1 Candidatus Humimicrobiales bacterium | reverse complement strand
GGGTCTCGTCTACTGCCATACGGGCAAGTTCTTTGGCGTTATCATATACGACTTTGGCTACTGCCCTTACTACATCATCAACCTGCGCCTGAGTGAATTTTTCAAATTCAATCTGAGCATTCCTTGATTTTTCTATGAGCTCGTCTATCAGACTTCCTTGACCTGTTTTTTCCATTAAACTCCCCTATCTCGTATCATTACATGGTAATAAAGTTTTTAACTTTTAAATAATCTTATATAGTTAACTTTTATATATTATATACTCAAAACCGGAAATCATATCAGTAAAGAGTTACTGATTTTGGACCGTAAAGGCATGTTGGTCACACTTTCAATTATTTTTAAAAAGGTCTCCTTGCCTATTTGCAAGTGTATTTGCAGGTTGCCAAGAGCGGTATTAAGATCATGATTTTTCAAGTTAAGCAATATTTTGTCATGATACTCGAAGGTGGCGTTAAGTTCGTGAATATATTTATCGGCTAAATACCGTTTGTTCATTTCCATAATTGTCATACTCATATTGGCCAACATCTTCCAGACCTGAATGGAAATCGTATTATTTGCTCTTGTTTGTATAGAAAGATGAAAACGGTAATCTGTTATTGTAAAGAGATCCTTATCATAATATTTAAGATATTGTTTACTATCATTCAGCAATTGTTCAATATCGTTTAACCAGACATGATATGATTTATCTTCAGGTTCGGAAAGGATCTTTCTCATAGCTTCTGATTCCAAATAATAGCGCAATCCATAGTATTCTGTGATTTCCTTTTCTGAAAATTCCATTACTGTGGTCCTGCCATTAGGCGGGGTTTTAACAAGACCTTCATTTTCAAGAATACGTATAGCATCACGCAAGGGTCCCCGGCTTATGCCAAACCTTGCAGCGAGCGCCACTTCATTAAGGTGCTCTCCTACTTTAATCGTACGCTCATATATCTCCTGCCGGAGCATACCTGCAATTTTGGAGGATAATCCTGTCTTTAACTGGGTACTGATTGCCACCACTATATCCTTTTTAAAAAAGTTACTTATTCATTAACTGTTTCTACATGATTATAAAGTGTTAATTGTTAACAGTCAACAAATAAATAGTTAAATTTTCAATTTTTAGTATTTATTTTAGTGTTTTAAATATGTTGGTATTTGCGTGTCTTATTTATACTGACAGATTAGATAAAACACCAAAATTTATTAATTATTTACTAATAAAACCTACTGCAGGCGCCGAAGTACTTTTATATTTTAGCAGCGGCTTTTTAGCAAAGCTGTCGACCCGGCCAGTTCTTATTTATTGACTTCATAGAGAATCCTCATCCTATCAATAAAATTGTCCAGATCTTTTTTAAAGGACGCGGAAGTATCCGGAAGCAATTCAAGAAGTTCTTTGATCTTTTTAAAGGAAAGCTCAAAACCATAGACATTTCTAAAAACATGTCTAAAGCTGCGGTAAGGACTAAGTTTTTGTGCACTTTCGTTAGAGATCACCGGCACACGCAACCCAGGAACATCAAGCATCATCTGTTCAAGTAATTCTTTGTGCCATTGGTCTCCCTGATGAGAGCTTTTATCTATACTAATTGCAACGGCCTTAAAAATATTTTCAGCAGTGGAGTAATAATCATGAAGGATTGACCCAATAATTCTTAGAGAAGCCGAATCATCAATAGAAAAACCGCCGATCATTATTGCGGTGATTTTGGGCCACAAACCATAGCCCCTAAGTTCCATTTCCAAACTCGCCAACTTCTCTTTTCCATTTTTAATTCTTGCCTCTATTAGTAAGTATTCTTCAGCAGTCAAATTTCTACTCCCCTCTCATAAGCTTCCGCAATAAGAGACTCGCTGGCATCTTCAAGACATATCACGCTCACTGGTATTGGGGCGGTTATTTCTTCCACTTGAATATACATATTCCAGAAAGATCCGGTAAACCCTGATATCAGGAGGTCTATATCTGACCCCTCTTTAAAGTGGCCAGTAGCCAGGGAGCCGTATAGAATTACCCTGCTTGCTCCAAAATCCTCTTTTATTATCCTTGCCGCAGCCTTTACTTTTTCCCGGGCCAAGCCAATAAGGGATTCAAGCTTTTGAATATCTTGTAAATCAATTTTATGTTTTAATTTTTTAAATTCCTGGAGTTTGAGATCCATTTTATCTGCCATAACAACCTTATGTATTCCAATCTATAAATAACCTGTTTTTGTTAACTTAAAACTACTCCACTGTTTCAGTGGAAAAGTACTCCACCAGTTAAGTAATATCCTCCCTGTTAACCAAAATATAAATAAACTTATATATGCCAATCTATAAAAACTATTATTATATAGCTAGAAATTCTACCTTTATAATCATTATTCATTCTATCATAAAAACATATCTACCAAAAGCAGCCTTATTGAATTAAAAATTATAAGAATTCGTGTAGATTTTTACGCCAAAGCACAGTAATTGTCTTGTACTGCTACTTAAATAATGTTATAATTTTTAAATTAAGTAATATTATTAATAAATTATATTACTAATAAAACAGAGTGCGAATACAATAATATGAATATTGCCAAATTAGTAAAACTTAATAAAAAAGGCCAACTTGTGGTTCCCCAGGAAATCCGGGAGAAGATGGGTATCAGAACTGAAGAAACGATAGTTATTTTTACAAGGGGTGATGAGACAATTTTACTTTCCCCTCAAAAATATGCTGAATATACCTGCGGCTTGATGAAGGGAACGTGGGGGTCCACCAAAAAAGAGGTTGACACATATATTAATGAAGAGAGGGGCTCTTGGAGGTAGCAGGATTCTATAAAGAACTTGGGGACCTAAAAAGTATTTGTATCGACACTTCGATTCTTATTTACCACCTGGAAATTATAAAACCTTATGATATTTTAACTAAAGCTCTTATTGAAATGGTTGCAAAAGGCGGGATATCCTGCAACATTTCCGCCCTTACAATAATAGAACTTCTTTCCAAGCCATACAGATTAAAAGATTATGGCCGGATTTCAGCATTTGAAGAATTTATAAGCTCCCTTCCCAATACTAAAATCCAGCCTGTAGAATATAATATTGCAAAATTTGCTGCATCCTTAAGGGGTGACTACAATCTAAGGACTCCAGACTCAATCCTGCTTTCAACTGCATTGATTATAAAATCTGATGCTTATATTACTAATGACATTTTATTAAAAAAATTAAACATAAAAGATATAAAAATCCTTATCCTGGATGAATTTTTATAGATGCTAAGAAGTAACACTGATAAGGACCCGGAAATTAATCATATTATCTTATCCTGTCTTATTCACTAAGACTATATCTTTATTTCTTTATTCTCAAATCTTTCGACCAGGGTCTACGTCCTCATATCTTGCGTCAGCAAATATTAATCCTTAAGTCTGCTTCCACATATATTCTTTCCCGGGTTTTCTTCCAGCTTTTGTAAGAAAAGTAAAATTTTTATTGATTTTATAATATAATCTTATACCGGATGAAAATATATCAGATGAAAAAAACGATGCCAAATTATAACTGGAGTTTTAATTTTTCAATTGCGACAGTTATTGCAGGTTTAGCTATGCTTGCAATTCTTCTTGCTGCGGCAATAATGATAAAACCTGCTTCAGGCGCCGAAGTGCTTTCACATTTTAGCAGCAGCTTTTTAATAAAAGCCGCTGACTACAACAGAAGCGCAATGCTTGTGTCCATTGCCCAGAGATTTATCTCATGGACAGCCATGATTGCAATGGTGGCCCTGTTCTGGAAAAATACCCATGCAAATATGCGCATAGCAATATATTGGGCAGTAATAATCTTTATAGTTTTTAATATCATTCTTTATATTGTCATGCTTCCGCTCCAGTATTATGGAAGTTTCGTTTTGGCCCACAGGTTTGGCCTGTCAAACCAGGGTTTGTCGGCATGGTTTATCGACGTATTGAAAGACAGGGCAATATCGCTTTTAATAAACAGCGGTATAATGACCCTGCTTTATGTGCTTATAATAAAGCTGCCGAAAAACTGGTGGGCGGCAGCCGCGGCGGTGCTTATTTTATTCTTCATACTCGCAAACTTTATATATCCTATCGTGGTCGAACCTCTTTTTTATAAGTTTACCCCGCTTAAGGATGAAGTGCTGCAAAAAGAGATAAATGCCATGACTGATAAAGCAGGGATAAAAATTGATAAAATCCTTGTTGCTGACGCGAGCAGGAAGACA
>JBBQDW010000163.1:0-4225 GCA_038320085.1 Candidatus Humimicrobiales bacterium | reverse complement strand
TTTAAAAGACAGAGAGAAGAGAGAAGCAGGAGAAACTCACGGAAGCTGATATATAATAGTACGATAACACAATAAATAACAGGCTTTAAGACCCCTAAAATATTTTATCTATGACAAACAGTTGTCATACATAAACCCGGGAACAGGGAACCGCCCAGGCATCCCGGTATTAAAAAGGATATTTAAAAGAGGTTTAAAATGTAGAAAGAAATTAAGCTTATAATATTTAATCAGTTTGAATTATTACAATAAATAATATGGAAGGGCAACAATGGAAGCATACTGCGTTAAATGCAAGAAAAAAACTGAAATTAAAGATCCCAAGGAAGTTACAATGAAAAATGGAAGACCTGCAGTTTCAGGAACATGCTCAGTTTGCGGGACAAAAGTTTTTAGTATTAAATCGAACAAATAATTACTTAATAGAACTCGAGAAGGGTTAATAATCTTTCTCTCAATTTTAGACATAGAAATGTATGCTTATCACTTTTCAGAGGCTCCTGAGGGCGTCCAGGGGCTTTATTTTTAGTTAATTATCACTAAGTGATATAATTTTTAAAAATATCAAAACAAAAAAGAGCACAGCTGATATTTTCGAAGTTACGGGGAAGAATTGAATATTAGAAAGAAAGAAGTACTTTTTACATGGAGCGGCGGCAAAGACAGTGCCATGGCCCTTTATGAATTAAATAATACTCAAAGATATAAGGTATTAGCATTATTAACAACTCTAACGGAAGACTATGACAGAATTAGCATGCATGGTGTTCGCAGCATTCTTCTTGAGCAGCAGTCAGAATCTTTGGGTCTTCCGGTTGAAAAAATCTATATTACAAAGAATGCATCAAACGAAGAGTTTGAATCCAAAATGAAAGACAAGCTAATGCATTACAAAAGCCTGGGTGTTTCCTCTGTAGTTTTTGGAGATATTTTTTTAGAAGACTTGCGGAAATATCGGGAGGGTAACCTATCAAAAATAAGTATGAAGGGAATCTTTCCTATATGGAAAAAAAATACTGCTGAACTTGCACAGAAATTTATAGATTTAGGCTTCAAGGCAGCGATTACCTGTGTTGACTCAAATGTTCTCGATAAATCTTTTGTTGGAAGGGAGTATGATAGACAATTTCTGTCTGAACTCCCTCCCACTGTTGACCCTTGTGGTGAGAATGGAGAATTTCATTCATTTGTATATGACGGGCCGATATTTAGTAAGAAAATATCACACCAAAAAGGAGAGGTTATCTTAAGAGACAACCGTTTTTACTATTGTGATTTGATACCTGATTAACGATAAGATTTCTATCTGATCCGCCAGTGAAGAATAAAAATAAATAGTTACTCTTTATTTAATCTGATATAAAAAGTTCACCCTGCCGACCCTCTTGGCCGTTTGCTATATTTAACCCGGTCCCTTTAAAAGGAAACTAAAGGCAACCCCGGGTCCTTTCGACAAGCTTCTATGGAATGAATCTTAAATTGTGCTAACATGTTATTAAGATTGGTACGGTAAATAAATATATTAAATCCCGGTATTAAAAAGAATATTTAAAAGAGGTAAAAAATAGGAGGTATTATTATGACAATTCTACAACCTAAGGTTCAAACGAGGCTCGTTGCAGGAATTAAAAAGTTTCAGAATGTATTAAATATTGCTAAAGCTAAGGATATTAATGAATCTGATACCGTAGTTATTGTTGCAGATATACTGTCAGAATTGTTTGGTTATGATAAATATGTGGACATTACCTCTGAATATGCAATAAAAAAAACATTTTGTGATCTAGCTATAAATTTAGATGGGAAAATAAGACTATTATTAGAAGTTAAAGCAATCGGAATTGATATGAAAAGCGACCAAATTAAACAAGCTATTGATTATGGAGCAAACGTTGGAGTTGATTGGACAATTTTAACTAATGGTTGTATATGGAAAGTTTTTAAGATTACCTATGCAAAGCCTATTGATAAAGAGCTTGTTTATGAATTTGATATATTGAAAATAAATTCAAAAAAACAAAATGATCTTGATATGCTCTACTATGTTTGTAAAGAAAGCACAACAAAAGTAAAGTCTGCCTTAGATGACTATTATTTACAAAAACAAATACTTAGCAGATTTTTTATTGCACAAGTTATTCTTACTGAAACTGTTATTGATACCATTAGAAAATCTATAAAGAGAATTAGCCCAGACGCCAAAGTCACAAATGAAGAAATAAAAGAAATACTTTTATCTGAAGTTCTAAAACGTGAGGTTTTAGATGGAGATAAAGTTGAAGAAGCAAAAAAAAGAATTTCAAAAAGTTTAAAAGCAATTGCAAAAAAAGAGACAGAAAAGGTTGACAAAGAGAAGTCAGATAAGGATAAAGTTAGGTGAATTTGAAGAAGAAGCCAAACAAGATAAGATCCTTTAAATTACCTGATAAACAGGCAAATAACAGGCCTTAGACAGAAGGGGGTTTTTACCAGGATTCAAAAGGAACTCTCAAAAGGATATGTTATGGTATTCGATAAGACAATGGACATACAAGCGACCATGGAAATCAGGCCGCCCCTGGTAAGCAATTGACCCAAAAAAGATATACCCGAACCGAATCATAAAATATACCTTTGGAACGCTGTTCGTGGCTGATAGAAATGAGATAGGAGCCGAAAACATGATATTTACAGTTACCACCGACAAAAAGTTCTATGCCAGCGTAGAATACGATAAGAAAACCAGGATACTCAAACTGCTGAAAGCAACCGATCAGGCAATGGCCGATGACCTCGCAAATAAATTAAAACAACAATTCTCTGTATACGATCCACGAGATGGCAATACGGTAAAAACCCCCAAAGATGCATTCCAGGCATTCCTCTGTATCCGCCAGGCTCTGTTCGACACCCCGGGGGATAATGACATCACGGCCGATGAGGAAATCAAAGCCGGGATACCGCCAATCGATCCGGATGTCGTCTACTAAATAACCGCCAGGCAATTTCTTAAAACAGCCAGAAAACCGAAGCGCCACAATCGAGAAGCCGCAAATGCAAACGAAGTGGAAGGAATGGCAAATCTCATAAGGAAAACAAAAAGCACAGCAACCAGCGAAAACGGCCCCGGGTAAATTCTTAAAGCTGCCAGGAAAAAAGCATTTCCATGCCACAAACCACAAAAACAAAAGAAATAAGCAGATACTCAACCCATGTGCAATATTTATAAATTTTAAATGTCATCCACAAAAAACAAGGCACTACAAGCCGTTTTAAGCCGTTAAAAAAACCAGGGTATATATAAACCATAGGCCATTTGAGAGTATTGTTATGATATCAAGGATAAGAACTCGCCAGGAATATCAGGATGATCCAGGATCATGAACCAGGCCAAACCAAGACAGCTGTTTGTCATAGATACCAGCTGGGTCCTCCCTATCTGTTATATCCAACATTTAAAGGATTACCCTAACGAAAAAATAGGCATGGTCTCCTGCTTTTTCAAGCATTTTATTCCACACAAAATCTTACCACTTATTATTTATCTACTATAAGAAATTAGAAGTTAACGACGACCTCCCCACCCTCCTTAAAGTTCTCTGGGCTTTTTGTAAATGATAATTGCTAATAGAATTTATAAGTTCTTTAAATCTATATAGCTTATAATATTTAATCAGTTTGAATTATTACAATAAACAAAACGAAAGGGCAACAATGGAAGCGTACTGCGTTAAATGCAAGAAAAAAACTGAAATTAAAGATCCCAAGGAAGTTACAATGAAAAATGGCAGACCTGCAGTTTCAGGAACCTGCTCAGTTTGCGGGACAAAAGTTTTTAGTATTAAATCAAGCAAATAATCATTTAAAAAAGTGCTGTATTTTTTGCTGATTTTTTTCACTACTTTTTTACATCAGATAATTAGCGCCAATAAAAACAATGGTAAGACAAACATAATAATAGGAGTATGTTATTCATGTCTTATGAGAAAATAATTATAAAAGTCTATTTAGATACTTGTATTTTATCTAACTTAAGAGCAGGCAAAATTAAAGGTAAACAGTTAAATGCTTTGGGTAAAATTTGTGATTATGAGAATATAATTTTTGTAACTTCAGATAAAATGTTAGATGAATTTCTCAAAACTACCGAAAACCATATTAGAATTACTTTAAAAATATTATATAAACTTATTACGAAAATTCCTTCCAAGCCTTTTCTAAGGGTTGAAGGAGGATTTAGTCTCCC
>JBBQDW010000162.1:0-4294 GCA_038320085.1 Candidatus Humimicrobiales bacterium | reverse complement strand
TACATCTGCAGAGGGTCATCCATTTTTTCGCCTATCTTAAACGCGACAGTAGGCGATGTCGGAGATATAAGCACATCATATTTTTTAAAAGCTTTGGCAAAATCGTTATTTATTAGTGTGCGCACTTTTTGGGCCTTTTCATAATAAGCGTCATAGTATCCTGCTGAAAGGCTGTATGTACCTATCATTATGCGCCTCTTGACTTCCGGGCCAAAACCTTCTGACCTGCTTTTTTTATACATCTGCCGCAGGGTCTGCGCATCCCTGTTCCTATACCCATACCTGACGCCGTCAAAACGGGACAGGTTTGAACTTGCTTCAGACGGAGCTATTATATAATAGACGCTCAGCGCATATTCGAGTGAAGGAAGCGATGTTTCCTCAATTATTGCGCCCCCGTCCTCGGCCAGTTTCAGCGCTTTTTGGATGGTCTCTTTTACTTCGGGGTCTATCTCGTTAACCATCAGCTCTTTCGGGATCCCTATCTTTATTCCCTTTATATCCTCCTTTAAAAACCCTGTGTAGTCGATGCTGCCATTTTTTATGGAACTTATCGAAGTCGAATCATTTTCATCCCAGCCGCTTATTGCGTTAAGGAGCCTGGCAGAGTCCTCGACATCATGTGTAAAGGGGCCGATTTGGTCAAGCGATGAGGCAAAAGCAATAAGCCCGTACCGTGAAACAAGGCCGTATGTCGGTTTGAGGCCCACTACACCGCAAAGGGATGCAGGCTGCCTTATGGACCCGCCCGTATCCGAGCCAAGGGAACAGGTTGATATGCCTGCAGCAACTGCTGCAGCGGGCCCTCCGCTTGATCCTCCGGGCACGCGGCTTACGTCCCAGGGATTTTTTACAGGACCAAAAGATGAATTCTCATTGGATGAACCCATGGCAAACTCATCCATGTTTGCTTTACCTGTGAGGATATAATCCTGTGAATCAAGCCTTTGGATGACCGTGGCATCATAGACGGGAACATAATTTGCCAGTATTTTTGAGGCGCACGTTGTGGTGACCCCAAGTGTGCAGATGTTGTCTTTTATAGCAACAGGTATGCCGGTAAAATCTTTTATCCGGCCGCCTGCGCTGATATATTTGTCAATTTCGGTTGCCCTTTTATGGATATGAGCGCTGTCATAATTTAGAAAAACATGGATTTTGGCTTCCACTTTTTCGATGGCATCCGTAACAGCTTTTGCAATATCAGAAACACTGATCTGCCTCTTTTTTAGAAGCCCGTTAAGGGTATGCGCCGGCAGAAAATTTAGAGGCATTTCCTTTTTACTTACCATATCTTTTTTAAGTTCTTTCTCTAATCTATTTTTGGAACCAAAAACCCGTTTTTGTATTCTTCCGGGGCATTTGACAGCGCTTCTTTGGAAGAGAGCTGTTTTTTTACAATATCTTCACGAAATACATTGTTGATTTCAAGGGTGTGGGCCGTAGGAAGCACTGCAGATGTGTCAGCCTTACTGATATTTGCAACATGCGCCAGGATCTTATCAAGCTGCTCAGTCATTTTGGATGCTTCTTCTTGGGTAAATTCAAGCTCTGCAAGTTTTGCCACGTGCTTTACGTCATCTTTTGAGATAATGCTCATTTAGCCAAACCGTCCTTATTTTTTATGGATTTGTATCAATAATTTTATTTTCTTTTTTTAGAAATTTCATTTTTTGCCCGCCTGAACCCTAGCCGGCAGATTAAAAATATCTTTACCGGTAAAAATATTAAAACTTTCACATATTAAATACAATTCATTCAGAAATAAAATTCTGATAATATAAAAAAAGTTTTTTACGGTTCCAGCCGTTTTAGCTCCTCTATCTTATCAAAATCGCAGTCATAGCTATAGATTTCCTTTATTTTCTTCTTTTCCATATGCGCAAAGATTAGTGCATCCTCAAAATCTATGTTTTTCTGGGTATATATATCCAATGCCCGGATATAAAGGTGCTTTTGAGGCAGCTTGAGCCCATAAAGGCTGATAATTGGGAGCAAGAGTGAGTAAATTTCACTTCGTGGTAAATTATATAGTCTGGGAGATGAAAGCACATAAACCACCTCTGCAATAACCGCTTCACAAGTTGTTAATTCAATTTCACCCCTTTTTACTTTTTGGAACAACTCATAGCATTTTTCGGATTTTTTTGGGTCATCGTTTATGAGGTAACGAATGATTACATTTGTATCTAAAAATTTCATTTTTCCATTTCTTCTGTTATCTTTCTAACATGATCTTCAATGGCTATCTGCTTAAGCTTTTTAAAGTCTTCCGGTCTGTTTAAAGGTTGAACAGCACCATAGACGCTCTCCAGTGTATATTTTGCAGGAGCCAAACTCACATTGCCCTCATGGATACTGAAGGCAACTTTATCTTTTGCTTTAAGGCCTAAAAGATGCCTTATTTCAACAGGTATCGTGACCTGACCCTTTTTGGTCATGGTAGTTACTATCGCTTTCATATTAGTGCTCTCTTCATTACTTATATTATATAGTAATTACTTTATAATATAAGTAATACCAGATGTCAAGAGTAAGTCCTATTTCAATACATCTTTATAAACTGCACCCTGCCCAGAAGAATCAGTATCAGGGTGAGGTTGTAAATGGAGTGCAGGAATATCACAGGAAAAATTGACTTTGTCTTTTCATACATAAAAGCAAGTATCCAGCCTATTATCATAATCGGGAAAAAGCTGTACAGATCCAGGTGGGCCGCGGCAAAAACAACAGAGGACAGGAAAATCCCGATGACAACACCAAAACTGTTCCTGAATGCAGGATATAAAAAGCCGCGGAAATAGACTTCTTCACAAAGCGGCGCTATAACAGCTGTTACAACTATCAGGATAGTTCCTGAAACATTGCCGCTTCTTACCAGCTCATCTATCTTTGATGAAGGGGCATCTA
This sequence comes from Candidatus Humimicrobiales bacterium, assembly GCA_038320085.1. Taxonomy (GTDB): domain Bacteria; phylum Actinomycetota; class Humimicrobiia; order Humimicrobiales; family Humimicrobiaceae; genus Fen731. The sequence goes on along the minus strand of JBBQDW010000162.1, from coordinate 1,384 downwards.
TCCCAAATACCTTTTGCAGAATAAATACATAGGCAAAGCTTACCAGAAATATAAGTATAAGCGATATAAAAGTATACCAGATAGTCTTTAATATGCTGTAATAGCGAAACCCCAGGTCGCGAAACCCGGAACGTTTCCAGTAAATTGCAAAAAACCATACAACCCCGAACATTAAAAGGACCTGGATCCCGTAAAAAATTGAAAAGGTCAGGTTGTCGATGCTTGAGATATTCAGGTTTAGCAGGCGTTTTACATTTATAACGGAAATAAGTTTTGATGTGCCGAAATAAATCCCGACAAGGATTGCTACTAAAACAATAATGGAAATAAGGCCGTCAAGCCAGTTCCATTTTACATTCATGATGTCTGAAGGATTTAGAGCGCTGTTTCTGCCATCAGCATGTTTCAATTGGTTTCTTTTTTGTTCGGGCATATTATTATTTTAACATATCCCTGAATTCTTCTTCGCTTATTGTTTTAATTCCAAACTTTCGGGCATCATCAAGTTTACTGCCGGCATCCTCCCCGGCAAGCACCATGTCTGTGCTGAGGCTGACGCTTGACGTGACGCGGCCGCCAAATTTTTCTATAAGCGCGCGAGCCTGGTCACGGGTAAATAAGGCAAGCTTTCCTGTAAGGACAAAGGTCCTGCCGGAAAATCCGGGTCTGGCCTCTATATCTTTTTTGCCAGAGGTAAAATTTACGCCTGCATTCCGCAGTTTTTCAATTATAGCAAGATTTTGCCCGTTGGTAAAAAATGCCACTATGCTTTCAGCTATGCGGGGGCCGATTTCAAAAATACCGCTTAGCTGGCCGAAGTCTGCCGAAATGAGCGAGTCAAGGTCCTTATAATTTGCAGCCAAAACATCTGCAATATGGGAGCCTGCAAACCTTATACCCTGTGCAAAAAGGAGGCGTGAGAGTGGCCTGGATTTACTTGCCTTTATGGATGACAACAGGTTGTTTGCAGACTTTTGCTTGAAGTTTTCCAACCCTAATAACTGCTCATATGTAATATAGTAAATATCTGAAGCATCCTTTATTATTTTACTGCTTAATAACTTCTCGACTATTGCCGGTCCAAGCCCCTCAATATCCATGGCGCCTTTGGAAGCAAAATGGACGATCCTCTCGTATTGCTGAGCCGGGCAGGAAGTAGAGGTGCAGCGAAGCGCAACTTCTCCTGCCAGTTTCTCAACGGGGAGGCCGCAGACCGGACATTTATCGGGCATCTTAAATTCTTTTTCAGAACCTGTGCGCCTTTCTTTTAGGGATTTTATTATTTCAGGGATTATTTCACCGGCTTTGTGAACTACTACCCAGTCACCTATCCTGACATCTTTTCTTTTAAGCTCATCTTCATTATGCAGTGTAGCGTGCGAAA
>JBBQDW010000161.1:0-4312 GCA_038320085.1 Candidatus Humimicrobiales bacterium | reverse complement strand
GCGGCGACAACTGGGCAAACGGTCTTTTAAGTGGTGGACATGCAATCGAGCAAATTGAAGCATGGGGCGGAATCGAAAACGTTGACAGGATATATTACTGTTGGAACCCTGATTTTGGCGAGGTTGTTTCCTACAGGATGTGGGGCGCTAGAAAAGTACTGGTTGACAAGTATGGTAATGTAGCTGATTTCCTGGTTGACGAAAAAGACGGTTCAAAAGCTGTACAGGTTGAGATTGGAAGCGACTTCCAGACTCCATGGATCGACATACTTTCAAAATATCCTGATGACAAAAAAATCGTTGTGATGTCACCTTACGAAGCAGCATCAGGCGGATTCTATGCAGCAGCTAAAACCCTTGGCAGGTGGGAAACTGACAACATCAGCCTTAACTCACTCGGCGGCGATGACCTTGGCAGGCCTCTGTTAAGATCAGGCATAACCGACAGTACGGTCGGCTGGGTTCCTGAAACATATGGTACATATGTAGTTCCATTGGCGCTTGCCCATATGTATGGCAACCCGATACCTGCAGTTACTTATCTCCAGCACGTATTATTCACACAGGAAAATCTTGATGAGTACTATCCTGGAGAGACAAAACTTTACTCTGAAGAATAAATATTATTGGATTTAAGTCTTATTTAATTCAATAAATTTTATTTGCAAAGGCTTAGGGGATTTTCAAGGAAATCTCCTAAGCCTTTAAAAAGTTTATGATTTTTGAGATTTCAAAAAAAATTTATTAAACTAGCTAACCATAATATTTTTTTCAATATCTAAACTATAATGAAAGGTTCAAATCATGCCCTCAAATGACCTGATTTTAGAAATGAAAAATATCATAAAGAATTTTCCGGGAGTCAGGGCTCTTGACGATGTAACCATAGAACTTAAAAAAAGTGAAATATTGGGCTTGCTTGGAGAAAACGGCGCAGGCAAATCAACCCTGATAAAAATACTCGCAGGTGTATATTCGCTTGAAATAGGGGAAATTATTATTGATGGCAAAAACACTGTTTTTGCCAATCCTAAGGAGAGCCTGGATAACGGAATAAGGGTAATATACCAGGAACTTTCTTCTTTTGACCCAATAACTGTTGTTGAAAATATTTTTGCGGGAGAAGTGGTGCTCAAAAGATTCGGTATTGTAGATTGGGGAAAAATGGTAAAAGAAGCAACACAGATTTTGTCAGAATTTGGTTCTGATATAAATCCATTGGAAATAATGGAAAATCTTACTGTCGCTGAAAAGCAGATTGTGGAAATTGCAAAGGCTGTCCATACAAAAGCAAGGATAGTGGTTATGGACGAACCTACTTCAGCGCTGAATGAAAAAGATGTGCAGACCCTTTATTCAATAATGAGGAAACTTAAAAAAGAAGGGGTTTCTATAATATATATAACTCACAGGCTTGAAGAAATAATAACTGTCACCGACAGGGCAATTGTTTTAAGGGATGGTAAAAAAGTCGGTGATGTACTTATCGAGAATACCTCAAAGCAGGACCTGGTAAACATGATTGTCGGGAAATCATTTTCAGAATTATATCCAAAACAGGATATCACAAAAGGGGACATCCTGCTGGAAGTAAAAAACCTTTCCTATTTAAACAAAATACAGGACATTTCGTTTCATCTAAGAAAAGGGGAAATAGTGGCATTTTTCGGCCTGGTTGGTTCAGGTACACACCTGGTGTTTAAGGTCCTCTTTGGAGATTTGAAGAAAACTACCGGAGAGATTTTTATTGAAGGAAAAAAAACCGAGATAAAAAACCCGGTTATAGCCAAGAAAAACAGTATTGGATTCGTCCCGATTGACCGGAAAGAAGAAGGCATTGCCCTGTCAATGGATGTTAAAACAAATGTTGTAACTGCAAATATTGATGCAATCGGCAAAGGGGTGAGATTTAATAAAAAGATCGAAAAAGAAAGAGCGAATAACTGGATCAACAAGCTAAGCATAAAGACACCCAGTCTTGATGCTACAATTAATAATTTGTCAGGCGGAAACCAGCAGAAAGTAGTTGTTGCCAAATGGATGGAATGTGATTCGAGGATCCTTCTTATGGCAGAACCAACCAGGGGGATAGATGTAGGTTCAAAAGCTGAGATTTATGCAATTGCAGAAGAATTATGCAAGAAAGGCGCAGGAGTGGTTATAGTGTCTTCAGAGCTCCCGGAGATTATGGCAATCTCAGACAGAGTCATTGTAATGAAACGAGGCAGGATAGCAATGGAGTACAATACAAAGGATACTACACAGGAAGAATTAATGCATATGGTTTCCAGCTAAAAAGGATACCTTTTAAGTATTACAGAAAGGCGATTTTGAAATGAAAACATCTACAGAAAGTATACAGGTAAAAAAACCGCGCCGTATATCTGACGTGTTGATCCTGTCAATATTTCTTGTATTGCTGCTGGCATTATTTTCAATTGTAAGCGAGAACTTTTTCACTTATGCAAATATAAGCACAATGCTTAACAATATGGTTATAGCCGGTGTTATAGCAATTGCTATTACACCATTAATAGTGGCAAGAGGCCTCGACATATCTTTTGGGGCGAGTCTTTCACTCAGCACAGTGGTTATGGCAATTCTTTATAACAAGGGATATAACTTTTATCTTTTACTTTTGATAGGGATAGTGATCCCGGTGCTGGTAGGTCTTATTAATGGTTTGCTGGCGGAAACATTTAATCTGATACCATTGATTCTTACACTGGGTACAACGTCAATACTTACTGCCCTTGGCCAGGTGATGACTAATGGAAACAGTATCCCGATGATTGTGGACCCGCTCTATTACTTTGCTACTAAATCATTTTTTAAAATACCTTTTCCGGTAATGGTGCTTGTTGCGGTTATAGCAGCATATTGGTTTCTACTTTCTTATACCAAGCTTGGAAAAAAGATATACATAATAGGCTCCAATCCTTTGACCGCAAGACTTTCAGGTATAAAAGTCAAACAGATAAAGGTACTTTTATATGTCCTGATGGGGGCAATAACAGGGATATCGGCAATTATGATGGTTGCCCTTTCGGGAATAGGTTACATATATCACGGCAATAACCTGACCCTGCCGGTTCTGTCAGCAGTATTCTTAGGTGGGATGTCGCTTGCCGGTGGTGAAGGCAGTATCTGGAAAACCATTCTTGGAACAATAATAATCACTGTTATTTTTACCGGCCTTTCACTGGCAAACATACAGTTCTATTTTATCCAGATATTCCAGGGGCTGGCATTGCTTGTAATTGTAGCGTTTTATGAAATCAGGAAAAAAAGATCAGAGGCGAGATTATAATAGCGGCTGTTTTAAATCATAAGCATTTAAAAATTAAACTTTAAAGAAGAGGTATTGATGTCAGTAAACAACAGGCAAAAAATATTAAACAATTTAAATATTTTTAACAAGAACTCAATAGCGCCATCGCTCGTGGTTGTATATATCATCATGATAGTGATATTTACCGCAATTAACCCCCGTTTTTTCAGCCTCGGAAATTTTAAAGGTATTTTTGCTACCTTTTCAATAGCAGGAATAATGGCAGTAGGGCTTTCTACGGTGGTAATATCCGGAAACTTTGATATGTCTATAGGTTCAATATTCGGTCTTGCAGTGGTAGTTGTGGCAAAACTTTTTAATTTGGAAGGGGTTAGCCTACCTATCCCGGTTATTATTCTTGCAGGGGTATCTGTCGGCCTGATAATTGGCGCAATCAACGGATTTTTTGTGACAAAAGTGGGAATTAATTCCATTATTGTCACTCTTGCCACACTGGCAGTATTCAGGGGGCTTACTTTTTACTATTCATTAAAAAATATAAGTATTCCAAAGGAAGCATTCCTGGTCCTTGGGCGATATTTTGTTTTTGGGCTCATACCATTGCCTTTTATTTATTTTATATTATCTTTAGTAGGTTTTTATATTTTTCTTCGCTTTTCAAGGCATGGCAGGAACATGTACCTCGTTGGTGCCAACAGTACTGCGGCAAGATTTGCGGGTGTAAATGTCAGCAATACACAATTCCTGCCTTTCATTATTTCCGGCCTGACTGCTTCTCTGGCAGGAGTAATAACTGCAGCTCAGGTAGGTTTTGCAAATGCAACATTTGGGAACGGTTATGAGTTCAGGATACTTACAATATGTGTCCTTGGAGGAATTTCCCTCATTGGCGGAAGGGGGACACTGGTTGGGGTCCTTATAGCTGCTTTGATTATTGGCTCAATCTCCAATGGCCTTGCCTTAATAGATGTTCCCATTAACTGGCGGGATGCTTTTACGGGTATAATACTAATTGCCGCA
>JBBQDW010000160.1:0-4318 GCA_038320085.1 Candidatus Humimicrobiales bacterium | reverse complement strand
GGGACAAATAAACATATGATTAATGATTCAGGGATAAATAAGCACCTGATTACTGATATTAAAATTTGGGGCAGCCTTTCTATAAAGGGGCGGCCCCAAATTTGTAAATAATTATCTTTAAAAAAACATATAATTTAATTTAATATTGGCACCTGATATATTATACTTTTAATATGGCTAAAAGTTTTAGAGAAGGTGAAATCGAAGAGTTAAAGACCCGCGCAGATATCCAGAGTATTATTTCCGGTTATGTCAATCTTAAGCGCGCTGGGAAGAACTATACAGGCCTTTGTCCTTTCCACAAAGAAAAAACACCATCGTTTTCTGTGGATAGCCAAAAACAGCGGTACCACTGCTTCGGGTGCGGTGAAGGAGGCGATGTGATAGCCTTCATAATGAAGATTGAAAACCTGGATTTTGTCGAAGCCTCTGAATTTCTTGCAAAAAAAATCAATTATAACCTTCAATATATACTTACAGAAACACATGAGGTTGTAGAAAAAAGAAGCCGCCTTGTAGAGCTTAATGAGCTTGCAAAGAAATATTATAATTATGTTCTTTTAAACAGCAAAATAGCAGAAAAAGCGCTTCAATACCTCATTGGCAGAGGTTTTACAAAAGAGACTCTTACAAAATTCGAAGTCGGTTACAGTGTGGAAAAATGGGATTATTTCTCAAATTTTGCCAAAAAAAGAGGATTTAAGTCAAAGGAACTTATTGATGTCGGGCTTTCGATACAGAGCACGCGCGGTGCGCTGGATGTCTACGACAGGTTCAGGGGCAGGATAATGTTTCCGATAAAGGACCTTATAGGCAAGACTGTGGGCTTTGGCGGGAGAGTTCTCAGCGGCGGCAGCCCTAACGTCACTAATTCGGAGCCCGCTTTAATTCAGAACCAGAATCAGCAACAGAACCAGAACCAGAACTGGCAACAGAACCAGAGCCAGAATCAGCAACAGAGCCGGAATCAGAACCGGCAACAGCCGGTCACCAGGACAACAAGCTCTATGCCGGCCGCAAAATATATAAATACCCCGGAAACAAAGATTTATTCAAAGAGCAGAATCATATATGGATTGTTTGATGCCAAAAACAATATCGTGGAAAATGATGAAGTGCTTATTGTAGAGGGCTATACCGACGTAATTGCGCTTTACCAGGAGGGAATCAAAAATGCCGTCGCAAGCTGCGGGACCGCGCTGACATTCGAACAGATTGAAATAATAGTACGGTTTACAAAAAATATAGTCCTGGTTTTTGACAGCGATGCTGCAGGCATTAACGCGTCACTGAAGGGAATCGACAGGCTGAAAGAATATAATGACAAGCTGGACCTGTATAATGAAAACAATATTGACATGAGGGTTGCAGTATTTGAAGCAGGTTATGACCCGGCAGAGTATATAATAAAAAAGGGTAGGGAAGAATTCCTGGCAAGGATAAAAAAAGCGACTAACATTATTGATTTTACAATCGAAATGACCCTGAAAAAATATGATATTTCCAATCTTAACGGAAAGTTGCGAGCCACTGATGATCTTGTTGGCTTTATTTCATCACTTTCTTCAAAAATCGTCCAGGAGGATTGCATAAAAAAGATTTCCGAAAAGCTAAACTTAAGGGAATCGCTTCTTATTGAACAGCTTATCAAAAAAACAAAGGAAAACATGCAGAAAGTGCATGCTGCCGGTACGGGTACCGGTGCCGGTACAGGTGCAGGCGTCACGATTGCGACACTTCCGGCCAGGAATATAGAAATAGAAGCCTTAAAGATTTTGGTCAATGGAGCCGGGGAGGCCCTTAGGGATTTAATGTATATCGGGCCGGAGTATTTTAAATATGAAGATACAAGAAAAATTTATGAACTCATAAGGAAAGAAGATGAAAACGAGGCTGCAGCGGGTACAGTTTTAAACTTTCCACTTGAGATTTCGTCAAATAAACTTGAAGGGGAACAGTTAAAAAAACTTTACAATCTTATTGTTTTTAGTCCTTTAAGCTATTCTGATTATAATCTTGCAAGCAGGGAAATCTATTATAACCTAAAGAGGATATTTATTGCTGACAAGATAGAGGAAACCCAGAATCTGCTAAAAAAACTCGAGAATTATAATAGGGAAATAAATAAAAATCTTGATTTGGCGCCTGTTTCTGCCGAATTATTATTAACAAGAGAAAAAGTCGACAATAAAATAAGCGAATTAAGGCTTAAGCTTAAAGAGATGGAAGCAGAAAAAAGGACTTATCCACTACAGGCTTAAGTAATAAGTTAATTGCTTGTTGACTTGGCCCATAATGCTGCTATATGCAGGGGTATATGATAGCTGTGCCGCATAAGATATTTGGATTTGCTGGGTTAAGTACATAAGTATAAAAGTTAAATAAAAGTTAAATAAAAAGTTGTTGTATTTTTGTTATATTTTGTAAATACTGATGTAAAACATCTGATTTGATTTCGTATTTTATGCCAGAAGATTTTCAGCTGTATATGAATAAGATTAAACTTTTTATTAAAGTATGGATTTAAAATTAATTAAAATATTTAATTAAAACAGGGTGATATGAGCACAAAAGGAATGTCCGAATTGAGGTTTGAGGAAATCAAGGACCTGATTAGCAAGGGCAAAGAAGATGGGATACTTACAAGCGAGGAGATAACCGAAACCTTAGCCAATCTTAGTCTGGGCCCTGAACAGGTTGAGAATGTTTTTGAGGTTATCCAGAATCTTGGCATTGAAATTATAAATGAGGAAGACGGGGATATCGACAGGATAATACAGCAGAAGAAAGAAGAAGGTCCGCTTAAGAAAAAACTTGATTTTTCTGTTAATACGCCGACAAACGATCCCGTAAGAATGTATTTGAAGGAAATCGGAAAGGTAAGGCTTCTTACCGGCGCAGAGGAGGTACAGCTTGCAAAAAGAATTGAAAAAGGTGACATGGCTGCAAAGAGCAGGCTTGTAGAGGCGAATTTGAGGTTGGTGGTAAGTATTGCCAAAAAGTATGTCGGAAGAGGCATGCTCTTTCTTGACCTTATCCAGGAGGGAAACCTGGGCCTTATAAGAGCAGTTGAAAAGTTTGATTATAAAAAGGGTTATAAGTTTTCCACATATGCCACATGGTGGATAAGGCAGGCCATAACAAGGGCAATAGCTGACCAGGCAAGGACCATAAGGATCCCTGTTCATATGGTCGAGACCATCAACAAGCTTATCAGGATTCAGAGGCAGCTCCTGCAGAAGTTAGGCAGGGAGCCGACGGTAGAAGAGATTTCGCAGAATATGGAATATACTCCTGATAAGGTACGTGAGATTATGAAAATCTCCCAGGAACCCGTTTCACTTGAAACCCCGATAGGCGAGGAGGAAGACAGCCATCTTGGTGATTTTATCGAAGATTCAGAGGTTGAGGCGCCTTCCGATGCTGCTTCGTTCAGTATGCTCCAGGAGCAGTTAAATGAAGTCTTAAACACGTTAAATGACCGGGAGCGCAAAGTTATACAGTTAAGGTTTGGCCTGCAGGACGGCCACCCGCGAACTCTTGAGGAAGTCGGACGTGAATTCGGTGTTACCAGGGAGAGGATAAGACAGATAGAGTCCAAGACCTTAAGCAAGCTAAGACACCCAAACAAGAGCGCCGCTTTGAAAGATTTCCTGGGAACATAGGTTTTTTCTTGAAATTAAGATATTAAATCTTTATAATAGCACAGTGCAAATCAGTCATTCCTCGGTAGCTCAATGGTAGAGCGTTCGGCTGTTAACCGAAATGTTGTAGGTTCGAATCCTACCCGAGGAGCCAGCCACAAACTTCATGAATTTATAAAATCATCCAGCAGGACTATATTATAATTATGCGATTTTAAAGCCTCGCAAAGCTTCCTGTCTGCGGTTATGAACGGGGCCTTATATTTTTCTGAAATAGCTATATAGATGAAATCATAAAATGGTCAAAATTTTCCAACTCCAAATCATTGAACTCTTCTGAGCAATTCATCGGTTCTCTCCTGCCTTGATCTTCTTATTTCTTCAACCGCATCAAAATCATCCTTAAATACTATGCTGGAACCTAATAATTAATTCTTCACTAAATTCCATGGGAACCCATTCCAATAACTCAAGGCTTTCTAATCCCTATACATTCTTGAATTTTTTCCAGGTTGTGATATACTACAATTGTAATAATTTGTATACATGAGGTAATTTTGATTATTTTTGACGCATCTACATTAATTCTTTTAGCTAAAATAGATATTCTTCAACTGGTTCTAATCCAATATAGTGGAATAATACCGGAAATTGTAAAAGAAGAAGTGGAATAT
>JBBQDW010000159.1:0-4330 GCA_038320085.1 Candidatus Humimicrobiales bacterium | reverse complement strand
CAGCGAAGAAATTCTATTTTATCATTTAAAGCTACCGGGATATACATTGTCAGTCTTCTTGCCGGTTCTTTTAGTTCTTTTTCGTCTGTCATTCTTTAACTCCTTATAATATTATATTTTATCGTTATTATAAGGTATTATTGCATTAATGCAAATATTTTATTTTATGCCTAAAAAATGGCCTCCTACAATCAATTATAAGGCCCTAAAATTATTTGAGTAATGGTTTACCTTGTCCATATTAGCCGCATACCCCGAAGGTCCTCTTGCAAATCCAACATGCCCGGCAGCCAATGCTTGTTTTGCTGTAAAAAAATTACATTTCTGCTGCATGTTTTCCACGCTTGGGCCATATGCTTTTTAAGACACAAGGGCGCTTTGTTTTTAGTAAAAAACAATGGGTAATTTCAAAAAGCCCCCAATGATAAAATACTTACAAAAACACTAAAATACTATATAATCAAAATATATTGATAAATAAAAACAGCACTGAAACCAGACGCCGCCAAACCCAATATTTAGAATGGCAAGATGTGTAAAAGTGCCACACATCCGTTTTGCACTGTTACAAATATGTTCGGGGTTCCCCCCAATCCCCCTTTTTAAAGGCAGGAAATACATGGCAAGAAAAAGAGGCAATTCATTAGGTGTATGGCTGACAGATACCGAGCTTGCAAAAGTTAAGGCGGCCGCCTCAGAAGCCAACCTAAGCCCAAGTGTCTTTATAAGAAAGTGCCTTCTGCAAAAAGAGGTTACCATTATTCCCGGCATAAGAGATCTAACGGTTGAGTTAAAGAGAATTGGAAACAACCTAAATCAGATTACCCGCGCAGTCAATGAAGGCTCAGTAAAAATACCGGGAGATGATTTAATAACAATAAAGGACGAGCTGGGCCAGGTTTGGGCCCTGCTGTGCCGGATCTTTAAAAAAATATAGATTTACCAAAAATAAGCTTATGACAGTAGGGTAAAAATCTTATCCTGAACATAATAAAGACAGTTCATAATTTATTATTTACCCCAACTGAAAAGTACGCCATCTTTCAGTTGAAAAGTAGTACTCTTGAGGTAAAAATCTCGTCATATAGTAAATTTACAAAGATTGTGCCACGATACCGTTCTTAAAAGTTGAAAGGGGCAAAATGACAGCAATAGAGGTAAAACAAAAAACAAATTGTTTTATTATGGTAACACACAGAATTATTAAGGAAGACGATATTTTTGTGGCAAATTGTCCTGAATTAGGTATTTCAAGCCAGGGGGATTCTATTGAAGAAGCAAATAATAATCTTAAAGAAGCTGTTTCATGTTACCTTGATACAACCGAAGATCTTGGGATAAGAGAAGAAGTTTTTAAGCAAAAAAATATAATTCTGCACAAGTTTCCAGAAAATACTAATAACACAATAATAAACGTACCGATAAGTCCAGGGGCTTTCGTTACAGCAAATTCTATTCCCATAACTTGTTGATGTCTGAGTACCCTTCAGTTACAAGCAAAAAATTACTTAAAGAATTACTACGCCGTGGCTATATTTATTGTCGAACCAAAGGTTCTCATGTTTCCTTAAGACATCCGGATGATCCATTTATTATTACCGTAATCCCTGATGTTACCAAAGATTTAGGGAAAGATTTATTGGGAGATATAAAAAATCAACTTAAATTATCTCGTGAAGAATTTATAGAAATTTTAAGAAATTGCTAAAAATCATTTTTAATTATAAAGACCTTATCTGCATATTATCACTTCTCGCGCATACATTCCAAGAGGCTGTTTTTTGAGAGCAAATAAATATTTATCGTTCATTATTAATGAATTTAATCGACATGCGGAAGCCGGGAGTATATGAAAATAAATTCATTACTTCACCGGAGGACAAAAGTTGAAAGGGCATCAGGTTAGCCAAGCAGTAAAAATAATCTTGACAATGTGCATGTAATAGATGTACAATTATTTTATGAAATTTGAGTGGGATCCTGAAAAAAATGAATGGTTAAAAGAAAAAAGGGGAGTATCCTTTGAAAAAATTGTTTTCCATTTATCTAAAGGAGATTTATGGAAGCTAGCAGATAATCCCAATAAGGAAAACTATCCCGGACAAATAATTTATTTTGTTATAGTTGACGACTATATTTACTTGGTCCCGTGCATAAAAGAAGAAAAATTCATTTTTCTAAAAACAATAATTCCAAGCAGAAAAGCAACACGGGACTACAAAAAGGAAATGGAGGGAAAAAATGAATTTTGATAAAGAAGAAAAAGAAATATTGGACGGGTATGAAAAAGGTTATATAAAAGCAAAAAACCCTTCAAAAGAAGAGTTAAAAGAAGTAAAAAAAATTGCTGAAGATACCTTCAGGAAAAATAAAAGAATCACTATCCGCTTATATGACCATGACTACAGGGGAATTCAAAAAAAAGCCATGGAAAAGGGTATGCCGTATCAGACTTTGATTTCTTCAATGATCCACCAGTATATTGAAGGAGATATTACAGAAAAAAAGACCGGCTGAACTTTTTATATATAAATTTAAATACGGAAATGATATTAAAGAGTTCGGTGCAGTAGATTCTATGGCAAGCCATATCACCGGTGTTACAATACAGCATAAAAACAGACAACAGGACACAAATTTACTCCAATAAAGCATTTAAGCTGCTTAAGAAGGGCCGCAGTGCATTCTTATATAGGCTTATTTTATAACCAGGGGCAAAAGAAGCTATTAACCAAAAAAATCATTAAGAAATAACCTTATGTTTGTGACAGTGGCCAAAGGTGGCGCGGTTCTAAAATCAAAGGTGGTTTTTTTCTGGCCATATTTCGCTTTTAATACGTGTTATGTATATTAGGCGTATTATATAGCGGGGTATTGGAGGTGTCAAATATAAAGCGTAGTAATTCACATAAATTGCCGGGTTTCCTGGTGGTGCCTGTTTCCGGGTTTACGTATGACAACTGTCTGTCATAGATAAAATATTTTAGGGGTCTTAAAGCATGTTATTTACTGTGTTATTGTATTATTTATATATCGACTTCCGTGCGGTTCTCCTGCTTATCTCTTCTCTTCGTCTTTTAAAGATTAAAAAAAGCCTAACTTCCCCTTTAGTCTTCTAATATTTAGTTAAGACTAAGATTTAGTATAGGCTCAAAATTCGTGCGTATTTGTGCTTAAAATTTCCTGCGCTTAAATGTAGTAAGTTATTAACATTTCTGCGCTTAAGTGTAGTAAATTTCTATTTTTTCTGCGCTTAAGTGTAGTAAATACCAAAATATCTTAAGTAATCTTTTGTAAGAAAAATCAATTATAAAATTTTAATTATTTTGTACCTAAAGTGTGAGTAACTTTTGTTTCTCATGTGTAAGTAAAATATAAACATTCTGCGCTAAAGTGTGAGTAACTTTTGTTTCTCATGTGTAAGTAAAATTATACTTTTCTGTATTCTGGCCAGGTCTTAGGTTTCTGGTCATCGGTTTTTGTATAGGTTCCGCCTTTTAAGTACGCTGGTAATACTTTGGTTAAAAATTCTACTGCATTTGCTTGAGTCTTGTTTGCTTCTCTCTCGAATAATTCCCGGTAAGTTACAAAGCCCAGCTTTTTTATATACATCTTAATCATGCTTTCCTGGTCTTCCCGGGGTATTTTTATTTTGCCGTCAAACCATTTCAGGGTTTGATTTAGTATATTGTTTTCTACTTCGTCCAATTTAGATTTTACTTTAGGTTTTATTTGCGGTCGCTTAAAACTTATGTATGCTTCCCTTATATCTTTAATGCCGATTGCGTTTAAAAGCCCCCTGAAGTCTTCATAAGGGTAGTTTTTAAATGCTTCTGATATATGCAGCGGCTGCTTAAAAGTTTTTGTTTTGTGGAAGTCATTATAAATATTGAAACTTTCAATCTCCGGGTTAGGCTGATAATGTTCACTAAAATAAAACAGGCATTCTTTAAGTAGTTCGTAACATTCTTTAGGCCTGTTTAAAAAATCCTCCGGAAGTTTCATATCTTCAAAAAGACTGCCAATTTTAACCGGTGTTGTATACAGGTTTTCTCTTTTCCTTTTTATAAGCTGCATATAAAATAAAAACAGGTAAGGTCGCTCTGTGGTGGTTCTGTCTTCGATGGCTTTAGGGTCTTTAATAAAATATTGTTTTGCCGTGCCATTCAAACTCTCTTGGATCCAACCACTATACGGATTATTAAAAGTTACTATCCAATTATTCTTATGGTCTTCGGGCTCATATAAAATATAAAAATTTGGTATACCGTGAGCTGTGTATTTTTTGCCTTCGATAATTATTGAATCAACCTTGTATGTAGTATAAGCT
>JBBQDW010000158.1:0-4404 GCA_038320085.1 Candidatus Humimicrobiales bacterium | reverse complement strand
TTTAATTGTTGTTTTTTATCAAAGTACATATATGAAAAGTTTCTGTTAATAAATTTCTGTCAACAAATTTCTTTTGTTAAGATTCTGCTAACTAATATCTATAGCAGGATTTCTGCTAATAAATTATAATCTAAAATTCTTATTTGAGAACATCAGGCTTCCAAGAGAATAAAGCCAAAAGATTAAAGCCAAGAGATTAAGGGTCATCCAATTAAAAAATTTAAAAAAAACTATTCTTCGAATAGTTATATGAAATAACAAATGCCGGCCTAAAAGGCTGATAAGTAGTCTTTAAGTAAGACTACTTCCGTCGGTGTCGCTGCATCACCCCTGTTCTTGCTCCCGGCCCCAATGCTTCCCTTGTTGCCCTGATAACTCAAATAAAGTCGTTTATCGTCTGTTATAAACTTCGCTTTAAAATGCCCTGCTGTTGCAATAAAAATACAGTCATATACGCTCTCATCAATAACTAATGCCGTATCAAACGCTTCTTTTAGCACTGGCTTGGTAACGCGAAATACTATTCCCAGGTTGTAAATCCTGTCTATTATTTCACTGCCGATTATGTCGTTTTTTCCCGACCTTATTTTGCTTTTTACAGCATTTGTAAGCTCAAATAATGCGAGCTCGGGAGCTATTACACCGATTTCACTATGCAGAAATTTTTTCAATATTATATGGGCAGCTTCTGTGTTTTCTTCATTATCACTAAAAAACCATTTGATAATGACTGAGGTATCAATTACTATATTCTCTTTTTTCTTTAAAAAAGCCCAGATTTTTTCACTGACTATAAAAGTATCACTGTTAACCTGCTCTTCTATTTCTTCGTATCCTCCTGCGGCCATTTTTTATCACCTGCCCACCTGTTGTCCCTTAATTTTCTTATTTCGGCAGTTGAGTCCCAGCCTTCAAAAAAAGGAGCAGCCTTTTCCCGTATTTTTAAGATGCCTTCATATGCATCCATTTTTTTGTCTTCCAGGATTTTTCTTTCTACCTCGACAAAATAACTTTTTAGGGCATTTAATATAAACCCCGACCTGCTTACGCGTACTGTTTCGGTATAACCATCCAACTTGCTTATAACTTCTTCCGGAAGCGAAATATTTATTCTTGCCATCTTTTTACCTTCTTCATTATATTACTTTAGTCTGATTATAAAACATGATAAAAAATAAGTGTGTAATATATATATGTATAAATAATACACAACATATTATACACAATAGCGAAAAAATTTCAACTTAAATAATTGGATTTTGTAAAATAAGTATTTTTTTAAAGCAGATTATTACAGCAAATTATTATAAATCCATTTTTCTTATGAGCGATTCAATGCCTTGTGCAAATGAAACGGGGGAAAAGCCGAAATCATGTGAAGCATTTTCATAAGAATACGTCTTGTCGACTTGCATCCTTTCAATCATATCCGGCTTTAAATTAGATCCGGGGAAAAGCCTGCTAAAAACTGTAACAGCAGCCTGGCTTAGCTTTAAGGGGAGCCTTATTATTTTAAAAGGTTTCTTTACCAGACCCTTTACTGCAAACAGCATATCTTTATATTTAATTGGCCCTTTACCGCAAAGCTCATATGTTTTTTGAAACGTGGTGGGATTTTCTATTACTGACGCAATGGCCACAGCAACATCATCAATAAAAATCGGCTGGATAAGATTTTCGCCATTGCCAAACATCACAAAAAAACCGCGCTTTTTTATAAACCTTAGCATCTTTGAGTAATTCCTGTCATCTTTTGAGCCGTAAATCATTGTGGGCCTTAAAATAGTGTAATTAAAACCTGCCCGGGCACTGATGTCTATTACAAGGTTTTCGGACTCAAGTTTTACTTTCTTTACAGAATTCTCGAAAGGCACAAGAACTGAAGTGGAACTTACAAATACGGTCCTTTTAACTCCGGTTTTTACAACTGCGTCAAGAAGATTTTTTACGTACTCTGTGTTTTTAAGATCCACAAGATATATAATGCGGTCCATACCCACAAGACAGCCGACTAAAGAATCGCTGCTTAAAAGATTTCCGGTGACAAATCTTACCTGCCTGCCGAGTCTGCGGGCGATGCTTTCGAGATTTGCTATTTTCTCCCTGTCGCTGGTGCTTCTTACAAGGCAGCTTACTTTAGAGCCATTCTCAGCAAATTTTAAGAGTATTTTTTCTAATACAGCAGGTCCTATAAAACTTGTCGCCCCTATAATTAAAAAATTCATGTTTTGGCTTCTAACGGATATGTTTTTATTTTTCTTTCTTTAAAAATAGTATCTCTTGTTCCAAGTTCTTCAATTCCTTCAAGATATAGTGTGGTTGCGTCTTTAAGATTATCACGCACCGCTTCAATAGTATCTGCCTGGCTTGCAACATTAAATTCTGGGCATAGGGCAACAAACTTTTTATCACCTTTTTGAATAATGTAAGTTAAAATTATATAAGATTCTTTTTTTGGTATCATTATGTTTATTCTTTATGAGGATACGACAAATTAGATTTATACGGTTTTTATCTTATTTAACAATTATAAAAATGTCAATTAATATTAATACTATAATTCATACTTATATTTATAAAAATATATAATTTTAATTTAATGAACTTAACTCTTTTAATTAAACTTCTCTATTCATTGCTGGCGGTCTTTTTTACAGGCTATACTCCGGTTTATTTTCTGTTTGAATTTAAAAAAAACAGTAACAATGCCAACTCTTTTGATGGCCCCGGAATATCAAGATGGTTCTTCATTTTCTTTATAAGCATTTATTTAGGCTTTTTTATAATATCCAATTATTTAATCCTTTTATCCCTGCTAAATATCAGGCTGGACTTTTTTAGCGCTGCAATATTAAGCCTGGTATTTTGTATTGCCTTTATTTTTATAAGGATTTTAGAGTTTAAAAAAACAAGGAGCATTAAATTTGCAGAGAGTTTCAGCGATTCAGCCGGAAGCCAAAAAGGAAGTCAGGGAAGGGATAATGATAAAAATAATCAAAAAGAAGAAAATAACAAGTTTAACCAGGAAAACTTCAAAGGGAGAGCAATTGATGGTGGCAATTGCCAGGCAGAAGAAAATAACAATAATAGTCAGAAAAATGACAATGAAAGACTAATAGATAGCGGCGACAGTCAGGCAGGAGAAAATAACAGTGACTGCCCGAAAGAAAAAAGCAATAAGATATCAACAGCCCTGCAGGCAGTGTTTGCTTTTCTTATATTTATAAATTTTTGTGTCGTTTCATTTTTTACTTTCCTTTTTCCAATAAGGTTCTGGGATGCAATATCCTGCTGGAGCTTAAAAGGATGGGCTTTTTTTATTGACGCAAGCGTAATACCTTTTTATACCCAGCACCAATATACTTTTACACATCTGACTTATCCCTTATATATATCACTTTCCCAGACATGGATCTATATCTGGCTGGGTGAAATAAATGAAACTCTTGTAAAAGTAATATTTCCGCTTTTTTACCTGTCGCTCATTTTTATAGTCTACTATCTTTTAAGAAAGGAAATAAAAAGACTTTACGCCGTCATTTCTGTTTTTATACTTTCCACCCTTCCGGTAATTATGGACCATGGGTACCTTGAGTATACAAATCTTATATTTTCAGTGATTTTACTTTTGGGGGTTTATTATTTTTATGTCTATTTTATAAAAATGCATAAAAACCTGATAGATGATAATCTGCAAAATCAAAATTTTCAAAACCATCCTGTTTCGAGCCAACCGGCCCAAGAACAAAATATGCAAAACCAGCCTGCCGGGAACGAAGCTATTCAGCCACAGGCCAAAAAGCAGCACTACCTCCAAAACCAAAGCACACAAAACCAACCGTTCAGGAGCGAAGCTATTCAGCAGCAGGCCCAAAAGCAGCAAAGCGCTCAAAACCACAGCACACTAAAACAAGCACTTCAGCCTGGACAAAACATGCGGTATAACCTAAAAAACCTTATAATCCCTGCGGCTTTTTTTACCATTCTTACATCAATCCGCTCCGAAGGATTGTTATTTCTTATAATATTTTTACTCATAAATACAGTCTATAGTCTTGCCGCTTTGTCAAAAAGATTATCTGCACAAAGGACAGGTAAATACCATACTTTTTGCCATACTTTAAATCATGCTTCAAGCAACCTGGACAGCAAAAAAGAAAAACCCGCCAGTGATGAAAAATTCAGCAAAACTGTCGATATTAAAGACGCTGTAGACGCTAAAGATGCTAAAGATTTTAAAGATGATGTAGATGCTAAAGATATTAAAGAGCAAAGAAGTAAAATGCAACATTCGGCAGTTTGGGTAATTTTTTCTATTATGCTGCCTGTTTCTATAGTTCTATTTTTGCTTGTCCCCTGGATAGTTTTACAATCGACCCTGCACATAAGCGGAGCAAGCGCGGA
>JBBQDW010000157.1:0-4407 GCA_038320085.1 Candidatus Humimicrobiales bacterium | reverse complement strand
TAGTTGCGCACCTGGTATTTAACACATTGCGTAATTATCTAGATGGAGAAGGTAAAAGGAAATAGGCATGGATTATTCTGACGGTAGATTTAAAAAAGATATCCTTAAGAATTATATATTCATATTCTATTTTTTGAGCTTTATTTTACCTTTTTTTATATTTTTAAGGACAATGAATTCAGGCTCTTTTGGATGGGACACAACCTGGCTGCATATTCAGGTGCCGCTTCTGTATGTAGGGCAGACCACAGGTTTTCCGATTGCTTTTTTAACAGGGAAACTTTTTTCATTTCTTCCCATCGGCACAATGGCGTTTCGCCTGAATATGTTTTCAGTATTCTGGGGCGCGATGACCTTGCTTGTCCTTTTTATTTTTATCAAAAACTTATTAAAGAATGAGTATTTTATTGCTTTTGTGAGTGTGATGTTTTTCGGGTTTTACCGGGTTTTCTGGCTGCAGACCACACGTTTAGAAGTATACACCCTCAGTACCTTTTTTACGGCAATCATAATGCTCACAGGCTTCTACTGGTCCGTGACAAAAAGCAATAAGTTTTTATACCTTTTCTATTTTCTGATTGGACTAAGCTTTACAAATCATCCAATTTCACTATTTCTTGCTCCCGCATTTATTCTTTTTCCTGTTTATACTGAATGGAGGCAGGTATTTAGAATAAAGAAGGTATTTATTATAATTGCGCTTATAATTGCTCCAAATCTTCTGTACCTTTATATTCCCATAAGGTCCTTTCAGGGATATGGCAATGTCACTACTTTGCCCAAATTTTTAGATTATATTTCCGGAGAAAACTGGAAATCAGATTTTGGCTTCAAAGGTTTTGAAATGCTCAAGAAATTATTTCTTGGGTATGTCAACCTTATGAAGGGTGAATTTACCATAGTTGTTTTAATTATTTTTATAATAGGGCTTGTCTATCTTGCAATTTACAAGAGAAAATTCTTTATTCTTATAATTTCCCTGATTATATTTAACATGGTTCCCGTCCTGCTTTATGTACAAACAGCTACTCATTTTTATCTTACAACAATGGTGTGCTTTTTCTGCCTTCCTTTTGCTGCTGGGCTTTTTTGGATAAAGGAAAGTATAGTGTGGTTTTTTAACAGGTTCTTAAGAAGGCCTTTGTCCGGAAGCATTAAGTTTTTGGCAATAACAGATGGGAAAAATACAAATGGACCTGATAACAGAATTTTGAAATCTGATGTTGTGGTTAGTAATAAGGAACATGATAAACGGTTCTCAAAAAAGTTCATTATTATAAGAGCGGTTTTTCTAATTATATTCTTTATTGCCATTTCA
Source organism: Candidatus Humimicrobiales bacterium (assembly GCA_038320085.1). Classification (GTDB taxonomy): domain Bacteria; phylum Actinomycetota; class Humimicrobiia; order Humimicrobiales; family Humimicrobiaceae; genus Fen731. The sequence goes on along the minus strand of JBBQDW010000157.1, from coordinate 3,089 downwards.
ATATTCCCTGCTAACCTTTTTGCCTTAAATTTTAATCAGATGGATATGAGCAAGGACACGTATGCGTATGATTACTGGCTTGATGTACTGACAAAGGTAAAGAGTGATTCAATAATCATATCTAATTCTTTAACATCGCATATTCCCATATATATAGATATGTTTGAGACCAAAAAGAATATCCAGATAATCAGGAACGTCAATCTTGATGATATTAGGCGCATTGTCAAAGAAAATATAGATAAGAAAGACATTTATTATACAGATGTGTATCTTCCCGATTTGACCCAGTATTATAGCGTTTCACAATTTGGAGGGAGATTTTTCATGGAAGGTTTTAAGGAAAACTTCCTGATTTATAAGGTGGATGCTATAAATGTGGATGTGGAAATCACAACGGCCAGCGAAAATCTTGAATTGAGTTTTGGAAAGAAAACCAGGATTTCATTTTTAGTTAAAAACAACAGCAGCGTTGTATTGAACATTAATTCGATTGAGCTCAAGTTGCCAAAAGCCCTTAAATTTATAGAAATATCCCCGGATTCGGATATGAAGTCAGCTCCGGGAATGGCTCAAGGAACATATATGTGGACGGCGGGCCCTTATAAAGTTGAGCCGGGGGCAGTGTATAATCTCTCTTTTGACTGCCAGGCAAGCGCTAAAGTTGAGGGAGAAATTGAGTTCAGGATCACCACCGGTAATATGTTTGTCGAAGGGCCAAAGATCAAATTTTCTACAAAATAGAAAGGCAGGCAATTAATACCGGGCCGGGTGCTAAATAACGGACCAGATAATGTCAGATAACAAATGAGAGGGCTTATAACTTATAAAAACCGTATAATTAGTTTAAAACAGGACGATCCTTATGGGGCTGTATAATTTATAAAAAGCAGAATAGCTGATATAAAGACATATAATTTATAAAAAGCAGAATAATAAGTGGAAAGTTAATTAATTTGATAAAATCGCAAGATTTAACAAAACATAAAAAAACCAAAAACAGCACATGGATTATGATATCTGTATTGGCAGTTGTTATAATCATCTGTCTGGCTGTCTATTTTTATTTTTTTTATTTTAAAAATCCCGGTTTGGCCGGTATGAAATCCTGGATAACTTCTGCAGAAAGCTCCAATACTTTAGAAAGCGCACTGCAGGATGGCTCTTCCGGTCAAAATGAAGCTAAGCCTGATTTAAGTATTGTTGAAGTCAGGGTGGAGAGTATGGGACTCAAATCAGCCGACTCTGGAACTGCTGCTGCTGAAAATACTGTTGGCGTTGAAAATACTGAAGTCACGGAAAACACCGATAATATTGAAAATATAAATGACACAAATGAAAGCAAGAGTTCAAACACGACAAGCGAAATCACAGACTCTGGAATGGCAATTGAAACCACAGACTCTGGAACGGCAATTGAAACCACAGACTCTGGAACAGCAAGTGAAAACACAGACTCTGGAACGGCAAGTGAAACCACAGACTCTGGTACAGCAAGCGAAGCCACAAACACTGCCGCAGTTGGCGAAGCCACAGACACTGGCACAACAAGTGAAACCACAAACACTGCCACGACAAGTGAAGCCAAAGATACAAGCGTAAAGAAGAGTGATAAAATCTATATAGGGGATACTGTAAAGTATGATATCCTAATAAAAAACAACGGTACCCAACCGGCAAAAAATATAAAAATAATCGATCTGCCGCCCGATAAACTTGAAAATATAAATATGGCTGAAGACTCCGGCGGCTCCTATGATCCATTCAGCAGAAAAGTAGTTTTGGATATTTCAGAAATCGAGGCAGGAAAAACCATAAAGATTTCTTTCATCGGCTCCATTTCAAATGATTTGAATGATGGGGAAATTATAAATAATAAGGTTTCGGCTTTTTACAAAGAAGAAAATATTGCAGAAAAATCCACTGAATTATTAGTTACCGGGCTTCCGGATTATACTACAACTCTTATTAAGGTTGAAGATGTTAATAGTTCTAAAATAAGGGCAAAGGATATTTTAAAGTACTCCGTTATTGTAAAAAATTCCGGTAAAAAATCAGGCGGAGATATTGTTCTTAACTGCCCTATGCCGACAGGTACAGGATATGTGGATGGAACAGCTTCCGGAAGCGGCCTGATCATAAACTCCAATAAGAGCATGCTTCAATTCAATATCGGTAAAATCGAACCAGGCGCCCAGAAAGAGTTTTCATTTAAGGTCTTTGTTGCCGAATACCTTACATTCAGTACAGAGATAAAATCAGGTTTTTATATTACTGACGGCCAGGAGAAGATATCTCTTGAAAATCCAACTGTAAATACAGAAGCTTCAGTTTTTCAGACTGTAGTGTGCATGGGTGATTCTCAGGTTCTATTATCAGATTATACGGCTCAACTAGGGACACTCTTAAATAACCAGTACTCCCATGCCGTTTTTAATGTCATTCCAACAGGTGTAAAAGGGGAAATGTCGACTTTTGCAATCCAGCGTTTTGATAAAGATGTCAGGATGCACAATCCTGATATTATTGTTTTAGGGTATGGGTGCAACGATGCCGGTGAGCCAACAGGGTTGTATAGATATCATATGGACATATTGTTAAGGCAGGCGGTAAGCACAGGGGCCAAGGTAGTTGTTTATGGGGTCGGTTATATAGACTTGTCAGTACCCAAATGGCTTGGAAAAGAAAACTACACTATATTTAATGATATTTTAAAGGACGATCTTTGTCCCAAATATGGCGCAGTTTATGTTGATTTGTATACCCCGATATCAAAGGATTATAAAAAGTACATTAAAGAGGATGGCATGCACTGGACTGAAGAAGGCGCCACGCTTGTAGCAGGAGAAGTTTTTAAAGCAATAACCACAGTACTTGACAGTGATGGCAAGGTACAAACCGAGAATGTGAAATAATTTTGTATTTTCTTTTTTTTTAAAAAACATTTATATTAATGTGAAGTTTGCAGGCAACCAATAATAATTTTTTCAAATGACAGATAATAAACAAAATTTTAAAGCAAATATGAAGGATTACTCCAGGGTGTTCAGGCCTACCCACTGGTTTAAAAATTTATTCATGCTTATAGG
>JBBQDW010000156.1:0-4452 GCA_038320085.1 Candidatus Humimicrobiales bacterium | reverse complement strand
GCTCATGTTTTTGAGGGGATTTAAGATATTGAATTATTAAAACCGGGAAAAATTAATATTAGTAAATTGCCTTTTATTTATATGTATAAAAAAGATAAAAACAAAATAAGCCAAACCGGTAAAAACGGCCCTCTCAGCGGCAGTGCCGATTGTAAAACCGGTAAAAATGGCCAAGTCAACATTGGTATCGATAGTAAAACCAGTAAACCCACCGGTAAATCCGTTCCCCTTGGCAGCAATACCGATTGTAAATCCACTCCGCTCAGCGGCGGTGCCGATTATAAAACCACAAGCAGACACATCTTTTTATCCAAAAAACTATACCTGTTAATTCTTGTCGGGCTGACTGTTTCTGTGCTTTTGATGATTGCAGGATTCGGCTTGAATTTTATTACTGGAGATACCCGGAATCTAAGCCTGGAAGGCATACAGGAGCATGCCTTAAACCCTGATGATTTAATCGATTTAATAAACAATGGCCAACTGACCGCAAGCATGCTTCTAATCTATACCGGGCTTCTTGCAATGATATTGGTGCCTGCTGCAGGTCTGATATATATAACCGGATACTTCATTTACAAAAAACAAAACACCCTTGCCTTAACCGCTGCGGGGGTGCTGTTTATACTTATATTAAGCGCATTAATTGGCCTGTTAAAATCATAAGCAGATAAAATCGGGTCCACCAAGTTTTTAATGCAAGTTTAAAAAGTTATTGATATTACACTTTTTAGAAAGTAACCTTAAGGCTTATATTTAACTGCTGTAAATTTTTTCATTTTTTACAAAAACCGCAAATGATTTTATTTTCTATTTTGATTTTTAATTTGCTTCTTTATATTTTAATTCCAAGAAAAATCTTGACAAAATAGATGACAAAAAATATATTGTTTTTGTCAATGTATTTGTCGAGAGGAAACAATGAGAAAAGATTTAAATAAATATTTTCATATTTTGTTCATCAAAAAGTGGGAACTAAAAAAAGAAACAATATTTGAGCTAGGTCAATGTGAATCTATTATTAGAGCTTTGCGAGATATGCCAATACCTCCGGCATATAGAAAAATGCTTATGCAAGTATCTTTAAAAAAAGGAGCACAAGCAACTACAGCTATTGAAGGAAATACTCTTACAGATGAAGAAATTGAAAAGGTTAATGAAGGAATTAAATTACCACCAAGCAAAGAATATCAGGAAATTGAAGTTAGTAATATTTTAAATGCACTAAATATATTATTAAAAGAAGTAACTTCTGAAAATAAACTAAAAACAATTTCTGTAGACTTAATTAAGAGATTTAATCATTTAGTTGGAAGGAATCTTGGTGAACATTTTGAAGCTATACCTGGAAAATTACGTGAACATAATGTTGTAGTTGGAAAATACAGGGCCCCCGATTATCAAGATGTGGAATATCTATTAAAACAATTCTGTGATTGGAGTATCAAAGAATTTTATTTTAAAAAAAGTCAAGATTTTATTGATTCGGTAATTCAAGCTATTGTTACACATGTATATATTGCATGGATTCATCCTTTTGGAGATGGTAATGGAAGAACAGCAAGATTATTAGAGTTTTATATTTTACTTCGTGCAGGAAATCCGGATTTTGCTACTCATCTGCTATCAAATTTTTATAATGAAACTAGAAATGAATATTATAGACAATTAGATAAGACAACAAAAACAGGAGATCTTAGTGATTTTATTTCATATGCTGTACAGGCATATAGGGATGGGTTAAATAGCATTTTAAATTTAATTCAAGAAAATCAATTTAGAATATCATGGATTAATTATATACACGAAACTTTTCAAACAAATAAAATTATGGGTAAAACTGATTCTTTGAATAAAAGAAGAAGAGACTTAATGCTTGCTGTCCCATTAAATAAAGAATTAAATATTGAAGAAATTATAAACTTAAACGTAAAGATTTCTACTGTATACCATTCATTATCAAAAAGAACACTTTTGCGTGATATTAAAGAATTAATTAATCTGGAATTGTTAAAAAGTAATAATGATACTTATTGGGCGAATATTGACCTACTGAAAAAATTAATTCCTAAAAAAACTAAGAGTACTAACTAATTTTTAAATTTTTTATTTCAATAATTTCTCCTACAAAAAGGTTCGATATTTCAATATATGGGTCCCGCTAATTTAGCTTAAAAATTTATTATTAACTATGCTCTTAGTGTCTTATGACTCAGTGATTCAGGAGTAAGTTCTTATAAATTATTAAATAATGTTTAACAATACTATTGCTTGACATTACTATTATAATATACTATATTGATATCATGATAAAGTCATTTAAGTCTAAAGAGACTGAAAAAATCTGGGGAGGAAATTTTTCGAAAGAGTACCCATACGATATTCAAAATATTGCAAGAAAGAAGCTCAGAATGCTAAATAACTCTTTTGATATAAGTGACTTAAGATTACCTCCTTCAAACAGGCTGGAAAAATTAAAAGGAGATAGAAGAGGACAATACAGTATAAGAATCAATAATCAGTGGCGCATATGTTTTATCTGGGAAAACAATGATTGCTATAATGTAGAGATTATTGATTATCAATAAAACAATAGGAGGATAAACATAATGGAAAAACTAAAGAATATACACCCCGGTGAGATTTTAGATGAGGAGTTTCTAAAACCGTTAAATATTTCAGCATACAGACTGGCAAAAGAAACACATCTGGACCAGACACGTATTTCTGAAATAATCCATAAAAAAAGAAGGATAACCGCAGATACTGCCCTAAGAATAGCCAAGTTCTTTGGTAATACGCCGCAGTTCTGGCTGGGCCTGCAAAATGATTATGATATAGAAGAGGAAAGGTCAGGCATTGATGCTGAATTAATGAAAATTCAGCAATTGCAGGTAGTATAACTTTGAGATAATCGTTACTTTTGCTGATGCTTTATAGTACCCCTATTGCAATCATGATTGCATTTTCTATTTCTTTCATCTTTGCATCACTTATTTTGCCTGCAAAAGGACCTCTAATAAGGAAAGATTTGTCAAGTGTTGTTATCTGCTCACATTTAACCATCGATGTCTTTAAAAGCCCGCCTTCACCTTCATTCAACAGGACATGCGTAGGCGCTTTCCTTAAATTCGTAGATATAGGCAGGACAATTATATCGTTTGCCAATTCGTTTCTAATATCCAAAGACGCTACCAAAGCCGGCCGATTCTTAATATCATCAGGTCTTGACGGAAAATTGATTAAATAGATTTCCCCTCTTTTTGGATAATCAATCATTCCACAGGCCTTTCGCACTTTCTGAAGCATCTCTTACCCACTCCCTGTCTTCTTTTATCTCTTCTTCGGTAACAGACAGATAATATTGCCTGATTTCATTTTCAACTGTTTTTCTTTTTGAACTGGACAACCAGTCCTGCAGAATTTCTTCCATCGCCTGGCTTCTTGGAATTCCTTTTTTTTTGGCAATTTCGTCTATTTCACTTGATACGTTGTTGCTTAATGTTACGGTAAGTTTTGTTTTACGAATAGTATCCCTTGAAGATGCCATTATATCCTCCTTTTTATCTTACCAAGTATAAGATAATTGGAGATTAATTGCAATAAGCAAGCTTAACTTGCCACTTGTTAAGTATTATAAACAGTATATAGTCAGAGAAATTGATGCGATGATATTAATCCGCAAAGCAATTCGGGATAAGAAAACAATGCCGCCTGATATTGTGTTTGGCCCAAGAAAAACTATTACAATCCAAGAAATATTGTTACATTTTGGCACATTTCAAGAAAAACAATTACAAACTCGTTTGTTCATCAATTAAAAGTTTTTAATGTAAAAGTCCATGTTTTTTAACAAAAATATTGTATCATGGGAAAACTGGCAAAAGACAGTTTTATCTATATTTTATTTAGTATTTATAGTCAGGAAAGAGCAAATAGAATGGGCAAAGAGAAAAAAGAAATTGAACTGGTTATATTTGATCTGGGAAAAGTCATCCTGGATTTTGATCATATGATAACATGCAGCAAACTTGCAGAGTATTCAAAAAAAGACGGCTTATATATTTATAATTTTATTTTTAAATCAAAAATGTTAAATAGTTATGAAAAAGGAAAAATAAGTGCAGGAGAACTTTTTTCTGCTGTGTCAGATGAGCTTGAGCTGGATATGGCCTTTTTAAAATTTAAAGAAATATGGAGTGATATATTTTCTCTAAACGATGGGATAGAGCAGGTAATTCGCATGGTTAAAATGAATGCAAAGATAGCGATACTTTCAAATACCGATGAGATGCATTTTGAAATTATAAGGGATAAAGTAGAAATAATAAAAGATTTTGACTGGTTGTTTCTATCGCATGAAATTGGCCATAGAAAACCTGAAAAGGAAATATTTGAATATGCAATAGATAAAACAGGTATTGCACCTGAAAAAATCATTTTCATAGATGA
>JBBQDW010000155.1:0-4469 GCA_038320085.1 Candidatus Humimicrobiales bacterium | reverse complement strand
TTGCCTAATTACTTTTACTCCCTGACCTTGTTATTATTAATATTTTTACTATTTTAATCAAGGCCATCTATTTTGCACAGTGCTTCAAATTCAATAATCTGTAAGTCAATATTTCTGTATCTGACACCGCCTCACTCGTTTGAAACATGCATGATATCAGTACATAAGTATATTATTATATTCTTATAATATTACTATGTTCCCCATTTGTCAAACTTGTTTTTGGGGTTTTTAGGGTTTGATCGGAGTCCGCCTGTAATAATACAGCCTGCCGCCGTCTATAAGTATGTCCTGTCCGCAAATATAACCGGACAAATCTGAGGCAAGAAAGAGAGCAAGGTTTGCAATATCGAGGGGCTTGCCGATTCGTCCCATCGGCACCTGTTCGCAAAGTTTTGAGTTTATATGGTCATTGTCAGGATATTTCTTACGCAGCATTTGAGTATCGACCACACCGGGGCTTATTATATTTGCCCTGATACCTTTTGGCAGAAGCTCATAATTAATCCTTGCCATCATTCCCTTAAGGGCCGCCTTGGTAGTAGCATAATGGATACCGCCACCGGCTCCTGTAGTCGCTGCGGCAGATGAAAGGATGATGATATTGCCGCTTTTGTTTGCAATCATGGAGTCTGCAAGATACCTTAAAAAATAAAATGCGCCGCTTACATTTACATCAAGCATTTTCTGCCAGTTTTCGGGTTCGACTTCAGTTATCGCTTCTGTATACTCTATTCCAGCATTTAAAACAAGGATATCGACCCTTTTATGATCGATTAAAATCTTTTCGCAGGAATCTTTCACTTCTTCTCTTTTGCCGACATCACATTTGACAAAAACCAGCCTGTTTTTTATATCAGGAGTTTTATTGGCCATACTGCTGTCAAATTCTCTTTGACTGCCTGATGAAATAATAGCCGCTCGCGGGTTTTTCTTTATGCTATCGTCACTTTTAGAAACCCCACCTGCTGCGGTTTGAACAGCGGCTCCGCTCCAGCTTCCGGCCAAAATCTCCCCGGCTGCTCTTTCCCCTTTTTTGCTGTCCCGCCCTATTATTACAACATCACAGTTATGCTCATGAAACAATCCGGCAATTGCAAGCCCGATTCCCTCTGTACCGCCTGTTATTACCGCGACCTTATTGCTTAAATCCATTTCTCCCATTAAAATTTTTTTAAGCTTTGACTGCTTTATCAGTTTTTTTAACCTTTTTTTTCTCTTTGTCTCTAGGACTCTTGCCACCCATTTAGAACACCTCCGCTTTTATGAAAATGATAATTATGAAAATTAAAATATTGTAAATTAAATTAAAAATTTCCCCGGTCCACTGCCGGGATTTCTCTCCATTTTAATAAACTATCCCCGCAGAATTATAACCAGGCTGTCTTTTTATCCTGTGCACACTTGTTTTTGTTTTGTATTTAGTTTTATGTTTAAATTGTATTATAAATATTATTTTAAAAAAACACATTTTAAGTAAAAGAATTTTAGGACAACTTAAATTTGATGGGAGAGCCGGTAGGGGAAGCCTTTAGTAAATGAAGTATGATTTTTTTAAAAAGCCGCAAAATATCCTCACCACAGTTTTTTTAAGTTTAATCGTTATAATGCTGGCGCTTGTAATTTTTATTTCCTGTTACAATACGGCCCTTTTAAAGAAATACCGGCAGGAACTCTCAGGCCTTGCGGACTCATTTGCCGCCATTGACAATACACTTAATGAAAGGACTGCCAGGCTAAGCAGCGCGGAACTGCTTTTAAACAACACTAACCGGATCTTGTCAACCGTTTATTTTGGAACTGCCGATATTGATGAAAGAGAAGAAGCAAAAGATTTTACGGCCTTTTCAATAATCCATAAAGACACATTCTACCTTATAACTGCAGGGCACTGCGTGGAGTTTGAAAATATAAAATATAAAAATTTCAAATTTATGGCAAACAATGGCAGGAGCTGGGTTTACCCTGATCTTTTAACATATGAAAATGACTATACCAATAATAAGGACTACGCAATATTTTATGAGGATAATTTAATTAGAACAGGTCTTTATCCTGCAGTAAAAGATGAGGACCAAATGCCGCAATATGTTCTTGGTAATATTGAAAGAAATTTAAACCTTGTAAAAAAATATAAGGATGCCAGGCAGGGCGAAAGCGGAAGCCCCATCATAAACTCAAAATGCCACGTGGTTGGTATAATGATAAAAAAAGATGGCTCATATACGCCAATTCAGGTGGTCCTTGATGCAATAGATAAAGCGGGTATATAAACCGGAGGCGCTAATATAAACCATAAGCGCTCATATAAACTTGGTAGATAAAACAACTCTTCTTTCTAAATATGATAACAATTAAATCCCGAAAGGTTTTTATTCCTCATTTGCGGCCCATAAGTGGTTTTACTATAAAAAACTTTTATAGTATTACCGGAAGTTGACAGTGAAGGGGAAAATCACTTCTGAAACCATCCTTAAGTTATGTTAACTTTAAAAAATCAAAAAGCATAATTACATTCCGGTTTTTACCGTTTACTGCCGCGTACAACTTTTTATCGGCAGTGACAAGTGAAGCATCCAGGTCCTCTGACAGCGACAAATATATACTGTCATAAAAAGATATATTGAGGCTCCTGGCTGTAATAAATGCTTTTTTAAATGTATTTTTATGAATCCCTAAGATAACTATCAAATCATAAAGTTCGGTAACAATATTATTTATCTTTGAATCACCCAGCTCTAATTTTGTCCTGTAAATGTTCAATAATTCATAAATAAGCAGATCAGGTGCAAAAATAATAAAATTTTCTGACTGAAGGTTATCATATATTACTGATGCGCTATGCAGATCTTCTTCGTCCTTCTTATAGTACCATTTGGTTATAACTGAAGCATCAAGCACATATCTTTTTTTTATCGTTTCTTTTACAAAATACTCAGCGTAATTTATTTCCTGATTATTATAAGTCGAATAATTCTCCATTTTATTATTCTTTCCACCTTTCAAGAAGTTCGTCGGCATGCGAATCCCTGAATTTTCTTATTTCAGCAACTGGATCCCAATCCTTGATTCCCAAACTCATTATTTCCTCGCTGGTCTTTTTCATGCTGTCCACTGCCTTTTTTCTTCTTTCAAAATAATCCTCTTCCCATAAAGAAATAAAATATTTTTCAGCAGCATTTATAAAGAACTGGCTTCTTTTTATTTTTTTCCTGTTTTTGATTTCATCGATTCTTGCAAGCATCTCGTCAGGAACAGATAATAATATTTTTGCCATTTTAGCTGACACCCCTTTTGCTGGTAATAGATTTGTATTTTAATATTTAGGAAATTTTTTCACTAAAAATATTTTTATTTAAATTATATATCTTATTATATATCTATTTTTATATATTATTATATATAAAATCAGTCAAATAGAGAAGGCAGCAACTTTAAAATTTTTGTTAAAACAATGTAACGGCATTTTTGCCTATGGCTATAAATACCGAAGGCACAACAACCATTGCAATAGTAAAAAGCGCAAGAACTGCAATTATAAAAACATACAATTTTGGCGCCCTGATTTTAGCGGCTGCAGCATCCCCTTCATATTTAATGAAATACATATGCCTTATAATATTTACGTAGTACCAGAGCGATACCACGCTTGTAAGCACTCCCAGTATGACAAGCCATGTAAGATTTGACTCAACCCCGGCTTTAAAGACAAACAACTTGCCGATAAAACCTGCAAACGGAGGAATACCCACCATGGATACCATAAATACTATCATGCATATCGAAATAAACGGGTTTGTATAGCCTATACCTGCAAATGCCTTTATTTCTTCAGATTTCCTGGTTCTTTCCACAAGCATCGCAACTGCAAATGCCCCAAGGTTCATCGCAATATATGCCATAAGGTATACAAAAACGGCCCATTGCGCATCCATGGTTGCAGCTGCAATGCCTATCAGCATATATCCCGCATGGGAAATACTGGAATACGCCATAAGCCTTTTGAAATTTTTCTGGGGCAGCGCCATGAAATTGCCAAGTATAAAGCTCAGCATTGAAAGGACCACTATAAATAATATTATCCATATTGAGTCTTTAAACCCGCTTATTCCGATAAACAAAAACCTTATGAGCCCGGAAAAAGCCGCGAGTTTTGCAATTGTCGTAATGAGAGTGGTTATAATCGTCGGGGAACCTTCGTATGTATCAGGGGCCCACCAGTGAAACGGGGCGGCGCCGATTTTAAACCCGAAACCTACAAGCGCCATTATTGTCCCGACAATCAGCAGGTAGCTGTTGTTTAGAAGGTCCCTCTCTATTATTATCTTTGCAATTTCCTTAAGGTTTATCTCTCCTGTTGCCCCGTATATCAGTGAAAACCCGTATGCAAGAATTGCAGAAGCAAGGACCCCTAAGATAAAATATTTAAGCGATGCCTCGTTTGACCTTTCGTTTGCCTTCTCGTATCC
>JBBQDW010000154.1:0-4488 GCA_038320085.1 Candidatus Humimicrobiales bacterium | reverse complement strand
AACCTCTTGATGATTACAAGTTGTTCTTGCGATTTGACAATAAAGAAGAAAGAATTTTTGATGTAAAGCCATACCTGGGGGATAACTATTTCTCATCATTAAAAAACAAAGCAATTTTTAAAACTGTAAAAACTAATCAATTAACTATTGAATGGATTGGCAACATTGATATATGCCCCGATGAGCTTTATTGCAACAGTGTATTAATTGAGAAATGAAATTTTGCTTAAGTCTAAAAATCTTTCATAATCAGGATCTTTAAAATAGTTATATTACCGGAAATATTTCTGGTAAATCTTATCCAAAATCTGTGTTTCTTTATTTAAAATTCATTCTTTTTGGCAAATTCGTTATTGACCAAAATATTATGGTCATTGACGGGAATAGTTTTTATTTGAATACCTACTGTAATAGGGTCTTAACATTATTTCAGTACCTATTATAATAGTAACTGAATATGAATAAAGCAAATATAGAACAATTTTATATTAAATGGCAGTCGAATTTACCCCAAAGAATTGAGGGTTATACTTATGATGAAAATAAGAAAATACTGCCAACTCGTTTTATATTTGAAAAGTTTAAAAAGATTATTGAAAAATTCCATTGCAGTTTTTATTATTAATTTAATTATATTTAAAGGTAGCGTTAGGATGTGATGAGGAAATGTGCGCAGCCCTGGGATTTGTTAACAATATACTTAAGCTTCAAGCATCACTATAGCCACAGTGTTTGATATTTACATTAATAACACTATATTTTAGGTACTTGACTACTTGAAAATCGGTACTATAATAGTATTATGATTAAAAGAAAGATATTTTCCAAGCTCGTAGAGCATTTATCATCTGACCAGATGACGATTCTGATTGGTCCCAGGCAGGTAGGGAAAACTTATTTAATGAGCGAGCTGAGAAAGAAACTTGAGGCCGGGGGTCAAAAAACAGTCTGGTTAAATCTTGACAATGAAGAAGATAAGAAGCGGCTGGCCTCACAAGCAGACTTACTCTCTTATATTGAACTGCAGGTAGGAAAAGAAGGGGCAACGATTTTTATTGATGAAATCCAAAGAAAAGAAGACGCAGGGCTTTTCTTAAAAGGCATCTTTGATATGCAAACACCCTACAAGTTTGTTGTCTCTGGTTCAGGCAGCCTTGAGCTTAAAGCAAAGATCCCGGAATCAATGGCGGGAAGAAAACAGCTTTTTACCATTGACCCTATTAGCTTTGAAGAATTTGTTAATTTCAAAACAAACTATCAGTATGAAGACAGGCTCAGTGACTTTTTTAAGTTGGAAGAAGGGAAATTAGCCCGACTTCTTTCAGAGTACATGGTGTTTGGGGGATACCCGCGGGTTGTGCTTGCACAAACCGTTTCAGCAAAGCAAAGTCAGATGCAGGAAATCTACCGAAGCTATATTGACAGAGATATCCATGACTTGCTGCATCTTGAAAAAACAGAGGCATTTACCAATCTTTTGAAAATCATCGCTTCTCAGATTGGCGGCCTTGTCAATATAACTGAACTGGCCTCAACGGTGAGGATTGATGAGAAAACAATCAGGCACTATCTGTTTTACCTTGAACAAACTTTTATTATTATCAAAGTTACACCGTATTTTAGAAACATAAGAAGTGAAATTACCAAGTCGCCAATCTACTACTTTGTTGATATTGGTCTTCGAAATTGGCTTTTAGGGCTGTTTGGTTTGCCGGAGATCCCCTCACCTTTAAGCGGGTATCTCTTTGAGAATGTTGTTTTTAACACCCTTAAAAGTCAGACAGAGCTCTCACCAACTCAAATTCACTTCTGGCGGACAAAAGACCAAGCTGAAGTAGACTTTATACTCGAAAAAGGCCTCGAAGTGATTCCTGTAGAAACAAAACATACCAGGCTTTCAAAGATTGAAATAACACGCTCATTCAGAAGTTTTCTGGCAAGATACAAACCAGCGAAAGGATATGTGGTGCATGTTGGAAACAAGGAGGAAAGAAAAACAGTAGGGAATACAAATATTGAGCTTTTGTCTTACTTTAAACTTCTTTTTCAAGGGATAGAGTAAGGACATAAAACATTTTCTCAAATGACATTTTAAAGAAAGTATTATCATCACTGCCAAAGGAAAAAATTGATGCAAAAAATTGATAACGCAAAGAGATATAAGATAGCAGCATCTGTGCTTGATTGTGATTTTCTAAATCTTGGAAGCGAGATTAAAAAAATTGAAAATCTTGGTATTGATATGGTGCATCTGGATGTGATGGATGGAAGCTTTGTTAAGAACATAAGCATAGGGCAGCCTGTCATAAGACAGATAAGGAAATTTACCGGCCTTTTTCTTGATGTCCACCTGATGATCAAAAATCCTGACACGCATCTTGACAGTTTTATTGAAAGCGGAGCGGACCTTGTATGTGTGCATGCTGAAGAATGCCCGCATCTTACCTGGACCTTGAGCCATATAAAGGAGTCCGGTTTAAGAGCCGCAGTAGCATTAAACCCGGCAACCCCTGTCTCGGTTATAGAAAATGTCCTGTGTCATATTGATATGGTGCTGATAATGACTGTAAACCCGGGATTTGGCGGCCAGAAGTTCTTAGACGAGATGCTTTTTAAGATAAGCAAGCTTAAGGGAATGATACAGGATTACGCAAGTTACTCCCGCGATTACAGGAGTATTGACATACAGGCAGACGGCGGAATCAACCCGGATACTGCAGAAGCCGTTATAAAAGCCGGCGCCAATATACTTGTGCTTGGGTCCGCAATTTTTAAATCCGACGATCCGGGGGAAATCGTAAAAAAAGTCAGTGCTTGTTTTCCAAAGCCGGTATAAGTTTATATCCGGATTTTTTAAGATTTTACTTTTGGGAACAGGGGCCTTACCATAAGACTCAACATAAGGCCCGGTTTTTAAAAAGCCCGGATTTTTTAAGATTTTATTTTTGGGAACCGGGACTATAATTTGAGGCCCCGTTTTCAAGAGCCTGGATTTTTCATTCCTATATTTATTTTAGAATTATTCTTTTAAAAATTTTAACTTATCCTATACAAAGGAGGAGCAATGGTTTCACTAAAAAAAATCCAAAATCTTGTTATGCCTCTGCCGGTTACACTTGTAACCCACAGGGCCAAAAAAGGGGACGAAAGTACCGATAATATAATTGCCCTGTCCTGGGTGGGAATTGTCGAGCACCACCCGCATATGGTAAATATTGTTATTGGCAAAGGCAAATATTCTGCCGTGACAATAGCAGAAAGAAAAGAGTTCGGACTATGCATTGCGCCGGTTGAATTAATGCAGCAGGTTGACTTGTGCGGTTATACACATGGCAGTAAAGTGGATAAATTTAAAATAGCTGAGCTTGTAAAAATGCCGGCCGAAAAAATCGATGTTTCACTTATAGGACAGTGCCCTGTCTGCCTCGAATGCGCCGTAACAGACATTATTTCAATGAAAACACACGACATGTTTATTGCAGAAGTCGTTGCTTCTCACGTGGCCCCTATTTTTTTAAATGAAAAAGGTGAACCTGATATCTCAAAAATGCACATATTGTGTTATGCGAATGACCAGTACTGGGAAATGGGCCAAAAGCTGCAGGATCTTTATTATTCTAAAAAAGATCAGGAAAAGATTTAAAAATCAAAGGGGTAAAAAAAATAGCCTAGTTGAATTAAAAAATAGTCCCGTTGAAATCCTGTTAAATAAAAAAATAGCCCCATTGAAAAACAGGACTATTTTTTATTTAAAACTATCTATTACAATTAAGCATCCTTTGGGTTTTAATTTCCGGATAAAATTACACCAGAAAATATTATCCATGTTATCCGCGAAAAAAAACTTAAGGAAATTTGACCGGTCCGCCATAATTGGCTTCTGGCGGACAGCTCTCATTGGACCGGTCTACCATAATTAGCTTCTGAGTACAGCTCTCATTAGACTAGTCCACTATAATTGCTTCTGACGGACAGCTTTCCACGGCTTCCTGGATGCATTCTTCATCATACTCATCGTATTCAGTTTTGGTTATAATAGCTATGTCTTTATCTTCATCCATTTTGAATATATCCGGACAAGTTTCCTCACAAAGCCCGCAACCTGTGCAGAGTTCCTCATCTATTCTTACTTCCATTTACATTTCCTTTCTACAGTTATAAATTGATTTTAAAGGTTTTGCATTTTTCTGTATAGCAAAATAAAGCGAAATATACAAGAAATATTAAATAAATTCAACAATAATTTTAAAAATAATTTTAAAAATATTTTAACGGTATTTATTTAGAAAATATCTATATTTTAAAAATTAATGCACTATTTAGTAAAAATATATGTTATAATTAATATAATTATTTTATCAAATAAAATTTGCAAATTTTAAAGGTTTGGATAATCCGGGGATTCTCTTGAAATACAATCTTAAATTAATCAAAAGAGAGCTTACACTGGAGGATATTTTTTATACTCTGACCAAGCTTATAAAAGAT
>JBBQDW010000153.1:0-4502 GCA_038320085.1 Candidatus Humimicrobiales bacterium | reverse complement strand
AATCGGTTTTTTTGCTTTTTTATTCTCAATAATAGGATATTATATCGGCCACAAGACAGGAAAATTATTAAAAAACAGGGTGGAGCTTATTGGCGGGATTGTGCTTATAGGTATTGGGGCAAAAATATTAATCGAACACCTGCTTTAATTCTCCTGGCAGTCAGGCTCCTGATCGTCTTGGAACTTTTTTATCTTATATCCATTAATTGTCTTGCAAACTTATTTGCCTATGTAATGTGGTATTTTGTAGGTTATCTGGGAAGAGAAAAAGCACCAAACCGCTGGGGCCGTTTTTTGGGATTACCTCAGGGGAGAGTAGCTCTGCAGGGTCTTTCAATTATGGAAGCAATGGCATCGGGGTTGCCGGTTATATCAGCAGATTCCATGGCATTGCATGAGCTGGTAAAAGATGGAGTTAGTGGTTTCCTTTTCGAGCCGGGAAATGCATCGGATGCCAGTGAAAAAATCCTGCAACTGGCAACAGATAGAGAATTAAGAGATACGATGTCGCAGAACAGTCTTAGCTTAATAAAAGAACACAACTTCGAAAATATTCTTACTAAATTTGAGAGAGTATATTATGAAAATATCTCAGGTGTATCTTTTTAATTTTTCATGTCTTTATATTCAAAATATAATTTCTCTAATTTTTCTATTACGTCTTTTACGTCATGCTCTTTTACCAGCTCGGCAGATTTTTTCCCAAAAGCCTCACGCAAATCACTATTTTTATATAGTATTTTTATTTTTTCAGCCATATCTTTCTCGTCAAATGGTTCCGCTATATAACCATTTATATCATTTTTTACTAAATCTGGTATGGCCAGCCTCCTTACACCTACAATAGGCAGCCCGGAAGCCATTGCTTCAAGAATGACAACACCCTGTGTTTCTATGGTGCTTGCAGTAACGAAAATATCATGCTCTTTATATACTTTATTTAACTGGGCATGTTCTATGAATCCAAGAAAATGAACGTTTCTTTCAAGATCGAGTTTCTTTACCAATGATTTCAGGCTTTTTAATGCAGGCCCGCCACCTGCAAGGTCGAGATTTATATCAGGAAATTCCTCTCTTAAAATACCTATTGCTTTTATCAGGATATCAATGTTTTTTTCAAAACTTTTTCTTCCCACGTGAAGCAATCTGGCTTCATTGCCATATTTTTCTTTGGCTGAAAAACTATCGAGCGCCAATCCGTTGCTGAGAAAAACAACTTTAGTTGTTATCCCATTTTTTTCAAGTACCTCTTTAATTGATTCGGAAGGAGCAGTTACCAGATCGCACTTATTATAAAAATAATTTGATAATTTCCACACGATTTCCTTTGACAGATGTTTCCTGCCAGATTTATTGATTTTTTTATTCGGTGAAAGGCAAACAACAAAATCGGGTAAATGAGAGTGATAAGTTCCTATCAGAGGAATTTTATGACGTTTTGCATATCTTATTCCTGCGAGCCCCAGAGGTCCCAAGGTATGAATGTGTATAACTTCAGGATTAAAGCTTTTAATGCTTTCTATTGTTTTTAAATATAAAGGCACCGCTACCCTGAAAGCAGGGTAATTTATAAGTTTAAAAGAAGTAAACCTTTCTATTGAAATATTTTTATGGAACTCTTTTTCCTCCAGATTTTCATAATTCGGTACATAAAGTTTTATTTTATGCCCTTTCTCTGCAAGGAGCCGCGTAAAATTTAATAAAGTTATTGCCACACCTTCTACACTGGGGTAAAAAGCGTCAGAAAACATTGCAATGTTCATAAAGTTTTCAAATAAATACTTGTATAATTGTTTTATTATTCCCGGGTGAAATTTATTACTTTAGGGATTAGATTATACCACAATAAAAAATAAATTATTTTGTGACCTTACGGATGGGGGCAAAACTTACCAGGAGGTGCTTTAATCCTGCATTTCCAAAGGACACATCGAGCTCGACATCATCCTTTAGTATTTTTACTTTAAGGACCTCACCCCTGCCCCACATTTTATGCTCGACTGCATCCCCTGCTTTGTAGTCTTTAAATACTGCAGAATCACTTTGAGCGTAATCGGCAAAAAGATCCCTGTCTTTACCGGAAAACCTGCTGCCCGCTCCGGGTTTTAGTAAATTCTTTTTTTCGACAGCAAAGATATTTTCATCCATTATCATTGTAAAAGGTATTTCCCTTATAAATCTTGAAACAGTCTTGGAACTTGTATCGCCAAAAATACTGTGGCTTAAAGCTGCACTTAAAAATACCTTCTCTTTTGCCCTCGTAAGTCCCACATAACACAGCCTTCTTTCCTCTTCAAGTTCTGCCATGCTCTGCATGCTTCTTGAATGGGGGAATATCCCCTCTTCCATGCCTATCATGAAAACTACCGGAAACTCAAGTCCCTTTGCATTATGCAGGGTCATAAGGATAATAGCATCCATGGAATCATCATAGTTATCTATATCGGAAAGAAGTGAGACTTCCTCTAAAAAACCGTCAAGTCTTGTAAGGCTTGTTTCCTGGGCAGAATCGTCAACAAACGTCCGGAAAGAATATTCCCTGGTCACAGTAATAAGCTCCTTTAAATTATCAATCCTGTTTGCAGCTTCAATTGTATGTTCGATTTCAAGCTCTTTTATATAACCTGTGTCGGTCCAGACTTTTTCAAGCAGTTCGCCTACATCATGTTCAGCTGCAAAGCTCCTGAAGTTGCTTAGCATATCAAGAAATATATTTATCCTTTCTTTTACGCCTGCGCTTATCGTGTCTACTTCACTGTTTCTATAAAGGGCCTCAACAAAAGTGACTTTGTTTTTAATAGCAAATCTCTCTATTTCATGCAGTGTGGTTTTACCGATTTTACGACCGGGGACATTGATTATCCTGAATATGCTTATCAGGTCCTTTGGATTTGAAATAAGTTTAAGGTAGGCAAGTATGTCCTTGATTTCCTTCCTGTCATAGAATCGCAGGCCCCCGTAAATCTTATAAGGAATGTTTTCCCTGATTAAAAGTTCTTCAACCGCCCTTGATTGCGCATTTGTCCGGTAAAAAACTGCAAAATCTCTGTACTTACAGGCTTTTTGCTCCTGCATCGTCTTTTTAATCTTTGAAATTATAAAGCGGACCTCTTCCTTTTCGTCTGACGCAATATATTTTGATATGAGCTCTCCCTGGGAATTCTCTGTCCACAGTTTCTTTTTGCTTCTGCTTTCGTTATTGCTTATAAGGGAATTTGCCGCTGAAAGGATATTTTTAGTAGAGCGATAATTCTGCTCGAGCTTTATGACTTTTGTATTTTTGAAATTTTTATCAAAATTGATGATGTTTTCAATTTCTGCGCCTCGCCAACTGTATATGCTCTGGTCATCGTCTCCGACGACATATATATTCTTATATTTTTGAGCCAGCAGCAGTATCAGTTTATTCTGCGCAATATTTGTATCCTGAAACTCATCTACAAGGATATATTTGAATTTTTCCTGGTATTTTTCCCTGACTTCTGTAAAATCACTCAAAATATTAACTGCATACATAAGAAGGTCATCAAAATCCAGGGCATTAGCCTTAATAAGTTTCTGCTGATACAGCGGGTAGACATCTGCCACAACTTTTTCATAATAATCGGAAGCTTCGCTAACATAAGTCTTAGCATCTATGAGCCTGTTTTTTGCATCAGAAATAACTGCAAGTATCGCTTTTGCAGAAAATCTTTTGCTGTCAATGTCCAATTCTGAAAGGCATTTTGTTACAAGGCTAAGCTGGTCCTGCCCGTCATAAATCACAAAGTTTGAAGGCATCCCGATATTGTGGATCTCGTAGCGTAAAATACGAGCGCAAAATGAATGAAAGGTGCTCACCCACATGACTTCACCAACTTGTCCTACAAGCTCTGTGACCCTTTTTTTCATCTCCCGGGCGGCTTTATTTGTAAAAGTAATAGCAAGGATATTGAAAGGATCCACGCCTATTTCTTTAATAAGGTAGGAAATTTTATAGGTTAAAACTCTGGTCTTGCCGCTGCCGGCTCCTGCTATTACAAGAAGCGGACCGTCTATACTTTTTACAGCTTTTAACTGCTCCGGATTTAACTGGTTTTCTAAATTCACTTATATTTCACTTTATGGTTATAGTATATTAGCAATGTGTATTGGCAATTTATTAATTTCTACCAGCTCCATGTCGGCTGTATATTAATTTTATATTTTCAATTTATGAATTTTTTATTTTTTTTTATTGATTATATTTTTACCTTAGGCTGATTTTATATCAATTTTATATTTACCTAACAGCCGCCTGGATTTCCGGTTATCTGGATTTATTACTGTATGAGCTCTACCTGATTTTTTTACCGGTAAGTTTGGCAATGTATTCCACCTGGTGCAGCATTTCCCTTGTCTGGTGTTCATTTAGCGCCTGCTGGCCGTCACAAAGCGCCTTTTGGGGATCAGTATGCACTTCAACAATAAGGCCGTCAGCGCCAACTGCAATTGCTGCCCTGCTCATCGGTATGACAAGGTCA